>CALMIS010000326.1 GCA_937864185.1 uncultured Chloroflexota bacterium | reverse complement strand
CCCACAGCATCACCGATCCCTACGGCACGGTCACGGTCGTGGACGGCGCGACCAATACCGTCATCAAGACCATCCCCCTCACGCCGTAGGGGTCCGTGGGTTGAGCCTGTCGAAACCCCGTGGGTTGAGCCTGTCGAAACCCACGCCGCCCTTCGACCAGCTCAGGGCGCGTAAAAAAACGTAGGGGCGAATAATCATTCGCCCCTACGTCGAAAAAAACGGTTGGTTTCCAGCTCGTTACAGGGTTGACCCTGTAACGAGTCTTACACCGACATAAGTCGGCCCAGTCAGATTATAGAACCACAGCTACGCGTCCTCAAAATCAATTATTGGACTATCCTGGCTGAACAGGCCTTTTCTCGGCCGGGAAATCGCTCTCAGTCTTCACCCAACCTCACTAAATTGTTAGACGGCCATTAGGCGCTCTACTTTGAAATCTTGTTGACTTTGCCTAGCCTGCCATAAATCATACTGCACTTGCTGGTTGAGCCAACTTTCCGCTGAAGTATCAAAAGCCATTGACAGCCGGATGGCCATTTCCGGGCTTATCCCCGCCCGCCCATTCACAATAGCCGACAGGGTTTTACGACTCACGCCCAACGCTTCGGCTGCTCTGGTCACTGTCAGACCCAAGGGTTCTAAACATAGCTCTTTGATGATTTCTCCAGGGTGGGGAGGATTATACATTTGCATCATTCCATCACCTCAATGGTAATCTTCATAATTGACCGTTGTGGCATCTGTGCCCTCAAATTTGAAGGTCACCCGCCAATTACCACTCACCCGAACAGACCACGTGCCTTGCTTATCCCCTTTTAGCTCATGTAAATGGAGCCCGGGTAAATTCATATCGCGGGGACTCGTTGAAACGTTCAGTCTAGCCAAAATGAGTTGCAGTTTTCTGGCATGAGTAGCCTGAATGCCTGCTTTGAAACCGGTTAAGAAGAACTTTTCCAGACCTTTGTGCTTGAAGTCTTTGATCACAACAATATTGTAACCTGCAACGTACCAGGTTGCAAGACACAAGCAACTTTAGCCTTAAGAGAAAAACCCACGCCGCCCTTCGACCAGCTCAGAGCCCGTGGGTTGAGCCTGTCGAAACCCACGCCGCCCTTCGACCAGCTCAGGGCGCGTAAAAAAACGTAGGGGCGAATAATCATTCGCCCCTACGCAGGAAAAAAACCGTTGGTTAAAAACCGCGTTTAAATCTTCATCAACTCCCGCAGTTGCACCTGATCCTCCGGATCGCCCTGTTGGATTGCCACGCGGGTCAACTGGCGGAAGCCGCTTAACCAGTCACGCAGTTGGGTCTCAAGGGCCATCGCCGTTTTCAGATTCGCCCGGTAGGCCTGAAACGCCTCTTGCTGCCGGTTGTCCACTTCGGCCCAGGTTTCAACCAGAGCCAAAGCCTGCGCCAACCGTTCGGCCGGCCAGCCCGTTTGAGCCAACTGCTCGCGGTACGGTTCGGCCAGCCCCTGGGCGACAATAAACATCTGCCGCCAGCGATCGATCGTCGCCGCCGCCGCCTTTGAGGTAGAGCGCCGGACCGGAGCTGTCCCGTTGCCGGAGCCGCTCTCTTCCAGCTCAGCCCCGTTCTCGCTTCCGTGCGCCACCCCGTTCCGGACCCGGGCCGCCTTCAGACCCAGCGATTGCAGCACCGCCTCGTCTTTGCGGAACAACACCTTCGCCGTCCGGCTAAACTGGTTCACCTGCTGCTGGGCCGCTTCCCGCGTAGTGGCCTCGGCCTGGGTCGCCTGCTTCTGCTCCAACAGCAGCGTCTTGGTCCGGGCCTGGTGCGTGTCCCAACTGTGCAGCATACCGCTCACCTCATCCAACGCCTGCACATTATAACCGACCAGCTCGATCACCTCCTGGGCGACCGGCAATTTCCCATTCGTCAAGATAATTTCCAGTTGTCGCTTAAGTTGCGCTTGGGTATATCGTTTTATCATGACAATATTTACTCTCCTAATTTAGGGTTAATAATGGCAAAAACTTAAGGCAGTATAACCAGAAATTAGTCTAAACTCTAGAGGCAAAAGTACCGATTTTCCTTGCCCGATGGTACTTTATTTCATGTGACGATGGTACCGACCCGGCGGGGAGAATGGAATTTACGGAATCATAGCATCATAATTCTATTAATGCTGCTCCTGGCGTGGGAGAGTCGGGAGGTGGGGAAGCAAGGGGCGAACTAATTTAAGTAAAACTGTGTAAATTTGTTATCAATCGGTATTGTTCTATGCTATGATTTATGATCCTGAGCGCAAAATCACTCTATTCCCGTTCACCTCTAACCGAAGCTGTTATAGACATACGGGTAAAGCTGCCGGAGTCTATGACCCTGGAGGGGCTGGCCGAGCTAAATCAAGGACAAAGGGAGGCTTATCAGCCGCGCAGTATACCCCGAACACCTAGGTTTTTTGTGGAACCGGATGAAGACCAGGCGAAAGCTAATCAAGTGGCTTTAACCCGATTAGATAATCTAAAACAAACTTTACCCTATGAACCTCTCTCAACACCAGTGATGCTTAAGGCTGCCGAGTTTTGGGCGCGGATGCGGGCACAAGGCCAGCCGACTGCTGATAGCCAGGCTCTGGACGCCGATGTAACTTTGGCCGCGCAAGCGGCGCTACTTGGCCAACAGGGTGACAGGGTCGTAATTGCTACCACCAATGTAGGCCATTTAAGTCGAATGGTTCCTGACTATCTTTGGCAGGAGATTGGTTAACAACCCTGCTCCCTACTCCTGAATGTTAACCAATTTCATGCAAAAACAATATCGACCCGTTTCGCAATCTTGGCCGCCAGATTTTGAAAATCCGCGTAACAGCTTTTAACAGCCTCAACATGCGCGCCAATGGCCCCATCGGCCGCCTTTAGAAAAAAAATCGGTTTACGCGCTTCCATAGCCATAGCCATTAGACTACGGTAATGCTTAAGTAAGGACAGACAATGGGGATCTTTGACCACGGGGGGGTACGTTCGGCTTGGCTCATCTAAAACTGCCTCGCGGTAAACTTGCGGAATACGCTCCATCCAGCGTTTGTAGGCTTTTACCGGACGGCTATCCAAGACGCTGTGCTGCATTACAATGTACCCCATCGGCTGCATGGTTCCTTTGGGCAGCGGGAGATCGGGCGGGGCTTTAGTCAGCAGATCGGCCCAGATCAGGCGCCACTCGCGCAGAGTCGGCCCCAAGTTTTTCAACCCTTGCAGCGAGAACAGGTCCGGGGCTAGCGGCAAACAAACCTGCTCGGAAGCAATCAACGCCGAGCGGTTAATGGCGCCCAGGTTAGGGCCAACATCAATTAACGCCAGTTCCGCGCCCCACTCCATCCCGCGTTCGATCAAACGATGAAAAGCCGTCATCGTCCGAAAAGCGGCTTCATCACGATTGTGACAACGGGGCCAGGCATCCGAGAGTTTGTCTTCAAAGCGGGATAAGCCCAGATCGCCGGCCATTAGCCCTAAATTTGGGCTAACCTTTTCCACATGCGGTTGAGCAATATCGCCAAGCCCGCGCAGGATCGGCTGAAGCGCCCCGTAAACGGTATCGGGGTGGTTATCATCGGGCCAAAGCGCTTCTAGCCGCTCCTCATCCAGAAACATAGCCGTCAGGTTGGCCTGGGGATCAAAATCAACCGCCAGAGTCTTGACCCCGTGATCGGCAAACATCCAGGCCAAATGGTACACCAGCGAAGTTTTACCCACGCCGCCTTTGTTATTGAAAAACGCAACCGTTTTCATGCCCTCCTCCGCTGAACTTTGACCAAAAACGAATGTTCGTCAAATTCAAACTCGGCCGGCGGGTTGCCGTTTTGGGCCAACAACGCCTGCGCCCGCTGCACCCCATAACCAAACCGGTTAACAAAACCAAGCGCCTTCATCGCTTCGGCAATGATCGGGTTCCGGTAGCTGTTACGGGTGGGAAAGTTTTGGGGCGTCGCTTCACCATACAAGCCGCCTGGGCTCAGAATCTCGATGTGGTGGCTAAAGGCATAAAAACGAATGGGTGAATTGCTATCGTAGTTACGGTGCATCACCGCATTCATTAACAGTTCGCGCAGCGCCCACTCCGGATAATCCGGTACCAGCCTCTCCTCCAGGCCACTGATCGGGCGCAACTTGGTTTGAATCAATAGCCTGATCCGACCTTCCAGCTCTTGGAGCACGGATTGTAAGTCACCGGAGATTTCGGCCTGGTCTTCAGGTAGTTCGGTTAGTTGCTCGCCGGGCAGCCGGAGATACTGAATGTAGGCGCCCGGCAAAAAGAAGCGGGGGTTCTTGCCAAAAAGCAATATCCCGGCATAAGTTGGACAGACCCGTTCCGGGTCAAAAAACCTAAGCGATGCCAATTGGTGTTCAATCGGACGCTGGTTGGCTAGAATTGTAGCCGGATCAACCGCTTCCCGGCGATAGGCATCGAATTGGCCCAAGGCTAAATCATCAATTTTCGCTTCAGGGCATGGGCGCGCGTCAAACGAGCGGGCCAGCACCACCCGCCGTTCCGTCAGGATGCGTTCTTCTTGTTCATTGGCAATCGCTTTGCGTGGCCCCACTCTAACATAAACCCGTCCCTTATAACGAACCGGGGGTAAATCCGAAGGAAAGACCTCCACTACCGCCACTTCACCGCCCTCAAACGTAAATTTAGTTATATTCATCCGCGGTTGAGGTAAAACATTACCATCGGAACGGATACCGCCCAGCCGTTGCAACAGCTCATCGGTAACGGTTAAACTTGATAATGTTCCCGTATCGGTAACGCCAATCAACAAATAGCCCGGTTGGCGATAGTTGGGCAGGTCATTAGCAAAAGCGCACACCACTTCACAAAATTTGTCGGTGTTTGTAGTAGAGGTAGTGCGCTCCACCCGATCTGACTCTAGATCGGACAATAAACTTAAAACCTCAGCGGCGGTTAACATTATAGTTTGCCTCTTTCTCGCAGTTCCCCCAGCTTAAAATTAATGGACGATACCCCTCCGGCCGAGGGTAACCCTACCCCTC
>CALMIS010000325.1 GCA_937864185.1 uncultured Chloroflexota bacterium | reverse complement strand
GCCCGGGCGTGCCGCGGCTTGGGTGGTGGGCCGCCCGGGGCCAGCGCTTTGCTGAAGGGGGAGACGGGAGCGGGGGGGGATATGGGGGGGGGCCCAACGGGCGTAGCCATAGTCAAGGACAGCGAGGTGATCTACACCGCCGATGAGCCGACCGGCGGCACCCACTTTTCGCTGGTGATTGCCGGCTCGATGAAGATTCCGTTTGAACAAGCCGAAGCGATCAAAACCCAACGCGAGCGGCAGCGGGAACTCCTGTCGCTGGTTCGGCCGGTCATGCAGAAGGTGGGCAGCATCATCGCCCGCCATATTGAGCCCTATCACGTCGAGCGGATCTTTCTCGTCGGCGGCACGAGCGCCATGCTGGGCATCGCGGAAGAAGTCCAGATGATGACCGGCATCGAAACCGTCGTCCCGCCGCATCCTCTTTTTGTGACCCCGATTGGGATTGCGATGCAGGATAGATAACTTTATTTGTTGGCCACGTTCGCCGCTACCAAAATTGGGTCCCAGACCGGGGCAAAGGGTGGCGCGTAACTGAGGTCCAGATCGGCCAGGTCAAAGGTGGTCCAGCCGGCATGCAACGCCGCCGCCAGGACGTCGATCCGTTTGGCTACGCCTTCACGGCCGATCATCTGCGCCCCTAAGAGACGTTGGCTCCCTTTTTCGTACACCAGTTTAAGCTCAACGGGCTGGTGGCCCGGCATATAGTGGGCCCGGGAAGAGGCCGAGATGGTGACGCTCGCGGTTTCAAAGCCGAGCCGGTTGGCCTCTTTCTCGGCCAGGCCGGTGTGAGCCACCTCTAAATCAAAGACCTTGACCACGGCCGTGCCGACGATGCCGCCAAAGCGAGCCTCGCTCCCGGCCGCGTTGGTGCCGGCCACGCGCCCCTGCTTGTTGGCCGTAGTGCCCAAGGGCATAAAGGCCGGCCGGTGCGTGACTCGATGATGGGCTTCGGCTACGTCGCCGGCGGCCCAGACGTGGGGCAGGTTGGTCTGCTGCCGGTCATCGACGGCCACGGCGCCGGTTGGCCCCAGGGCAATCCCGGCCTTCGTGGCGAGCGGCACATTGGCTTTAGCCCCGACCGCGAAAATGACCAGATCGGCCTCGACCGCGGTGTCGCCGGTGTAAACCGCTCGCACGCGGGCAGTCTGGCTAATCGTCTCCACCGAGAGCGGGGCAGGCGAAAAGGCCGAGCCGGCCGGCAGTTTGGGTAAGACCCGGGCCACCACTTCTCGCACCAACCGATCACCTTCAAGCGCGTTGACAGATTGGCCCAGCCGGAGATCAACCTGCTGGCTTTTGAGTTCGGCCTCAACATGGCCGGCCATCTCGACATCGAGGGTGGGCATCACCTGGGGCAAGGCTTCGATCACGGTTACGTGCAGACCGTGGGCTGCCAGGGCCTCGGCCATTTCCAGGCCGATGTAGCCGCCACCAATAATGACGCCTCGTTTGGGCTGCTGCTCCGCCAACCAGCGCCGAATGGCCAGCGCGTCTTCAACCGTGCGCAGGCTAAAGACACCCCGCAAATCGAGGCCGGGCAAAGGCAAGCGGTTGGCGACAGCGCCGGCGGTGAGAATCAACTTATCCCAATGGTCGGTAAAGGTCTGGTTAGACAGGTGATTATGGACCCGGACGGTCCGCGTCTCAGGCTCGATGGCCAGCACCTCGTGCCGGAGGTGGACCTGAATATCCTGCCGGGCAAACTCCGCCGGCGTCCGGGCGATCAAGGCGTCGATATCGGCAATCTCGCCTTTGATGAAGTAGGGAAAGCCACAAGCCCCGTAGCTGACATACCCGGACTTTTCGTAAACCACAATCTCTAAAGCGGGATTGAGACGCCGCGCCCGGGCCGCGGCGCTCATGCCGGCGGCCACCCCACCGATAATGACCAATCTTTCAGCCATCGAACCAAGCTTCCTTCTAGCCCTGCTTGTGCGCGTGCAGCACCTGGGCCACAATCTTTTCGATTAATGCCTGCCGGTCCGCTTCGTTTATTCCTTGAGAGGTAGATACCGCCGAGCCGTTACTGCCAGGCGCATTGTTGGTCAAGATAATCTTGATCGCTTGTTCTTGGGCTGCGTTTATAAAGACATCGTAGGCGCGCATGATGTCGTTGAGGTCAAAATGGTGAGTGATAAGCTGTTGGGGATCGAGCTTGCCCTGTTGGACGGTTTTCATCAAGAGCGGGATCGTGCTGGTGTTAACCGTACCCAGCCTGAGGGTAATGTTTTTGGTCCACAGAATGTGCTTATTGAGCTCCACACTTTTGGAGTAGACGCCAATATCGGCGATATGGCCGCCGGCGCCAATAATATTCTGGCAGAGTTCGCACGTGGCCGGATGGCCCACGACTTCGATGGCCACGTCCACGCCTTTGCCGTGCGTCAGAGCCAGCACTTTTTGAGCGGCATGGCCATCGCTGTTGTTAATGGTCACGGTGGCGCCCAGGTCCGCCGCTTTCTTCAACCGGTTTTCGTCCAGATCAACGACGATGATTTCACCCGGCGAGTAAAATTGAGCCGTCATCAAGGCGGCCAGGCCGACTGGACCGGCTCCCAGGATGGCCACGGTATCGCCAAACTTGACTTCGCCGTTCATCACCCCGACCTCCAAACCGGTCGGCAGGATATCGGCTAGCATCAAGGCCGCTTCAGGGTCGATCTCGTCTGGAATATGATGCAGGCCGTTATCGGCGTAGGGCACACGCACATATTCCGCTTGCGTGCCATCGATGGTATTGCCCAACTGCCAACCGCCGTCCACGCAGCTAGAGTACAACCCCTTGTGGCAGTATTGACACCGGCCGCAAGAGGTAATACACGAGATCACCACATGATCGCCGGGCTTGAAGCAGGTCACGGCCTCACCCACGGCCTCAACCCGGCCAACCCCCTCGTGGCCCAGAATGCGGCCGGGGCTAACCGTCGCCACGCCGCCGCGTAAGATCGCCAGGTCAGTGCCACACAAGGTGGTTTTCGTAATCCGGACCACGGCATCGGTGGGCTGTTGCAGCGAGGGTTTGGCTCTTTCTTCCCACGCTTTCTGACCCGGACCGTGATAAACGAGGGCTTTCATGGATTCTTGCTCCTTACAACTCGCTTAAGCCACCAACTATTATTATAAATTCATTAGCCCTAAATTTCCCCCCATTTAAGCCACCTGTCATAGAAAAGTGTATGAATCCCGGCGAATACTGTACAAGAGCTTGATATTTGTGACTTTTCCGCCGGCGGCACGCTGTCCCGGTTGGTGAAATCATAGAAAAGTGTAGAAGTCCAATTGATCCGGTGATTGAATTCACCCTGGCTGTCTGTTACGATCGGAAGGCTATGAGAGACGCCAATAGCAGACAGCAACACGATCAAGCCCACGTCTCCACCCGGATTATTCAAGAGTACGTGCCGGGCAGACAGATTACTATCGCCCACGTGGTGGCCAAGCCAGATCGTGAACTCTGCCAGCGCATCGGGCTGGAAGCGGTCGATGCCATTGGCATTATGACCGTAACGCCCGGTGAAAGCGCCATCATTGCCGGCGATCTGGCCATGAAAGCCGCCGACGTTGAAATTGGCTTTCTCGATCGCTTCAGCGGTACGCTGGTGATCACCGGCACCTTGACCAGCGTCGAAACGGCACTTCAAACGGCCAACAAAGGTTTGGAGAATATTCTTGGCTTTTTCCCGGCGCATGTTACGCGGACGTAATCATGACTGTGCTTTTTGTCCCTACTATGACAGTAGAAAAAGATAAGCGGGTCAGACAGGTGCGCTTTATGATTTGGGGCGGCGTCAATGCCGGTAAGACCACGCTGATCAATGCTCTCCAAACGACCGCGCCGGCCACGGCCCGTAAAACCCAGATGATCGAGTATCTGGGCACGGCCATTGATACCCCCGGCGAATATGCCGAACTCGGCCATCTCCGACGTAACCTGCAAGCCATCGCAGCCGATGCCAAAGTGCTGTTGGTGGTGCAAGACGTAACTCGGGCCGAGACCCGCATTCCCCCCAACTTTTTCTCAGGATTTCCCCAGCCCATCATCGGCGCCGTCACCAAGATGGATCTAGCCACCGGCGCAGCAGCCGACCAAGCCACCCGGCTCTTGCGCCAAATTGGTGTGTCTGGTGAGATTTTTTATGTCTCTGCGTTCAATGGATCGGGTCTCGATCAATTGAGACAAAGCCTATTAACTTACTTACAGTGAAAGGAGTTCACAGAAATGGCAAATTCAAATGGTGAAGCCCTGGGCATGGTTGAAACCAAAGGATTGGTGGCAATGATTGAAGCCGCCGATGCGATGGTGAAATCTGCCAACGTTCAACTCATCGGTATGGAAAAAATAGGATCCGGTTTGGTCACGGTCATGGTGCGCGGTGATGTCGGCGCCGTGAAGGCCGCGACCGATGCCGGAGCCGCTGCCGCCAAGCGCGTGGGCGAAGTTGTTTCCGTTCACGTCATTCCACGCCCGCATGCCGATACTGAACTGCTGCTCCCCAAGAACGGTGCAAAATAGGTGGCTAACCTAATAGTTTAGGAGGAACATTACAAATGGAAGACAAATTGATAGATCTGGTTGTGCAGCAGGTGATGAACAAATTTGCCACCGCCTCCGAGGCCGGCAATGGGTCCGCCCCCGCCGTATCAACCGGGGCCTATAACCCCGGTATGACCGAGTTTGTCGGCACGGCTATCGGCGACACCTTGGGCATCGTGATTGCCAATCTGGATGTCGAGCTCCACCAAAAACTGGGGCTGGATGCCAAGTATCGCTCCATTGGGATTCTCAGCGCTCGCGTTGGGGCCGGTCCGCACATTATGGCGGCCGATGAAGCCGTTAAAGCTACTAACACCGAGGTGGTTCGGATTGAACTACCGCGCGATACCAAAGGCGGCGCCGGTCACGGCTCCCTCATTCTCTTTGGTGCTGAAGAAGTGTCCGATGCCCGGCGCGCGATTGAAGTGGCGCTCAAGGACTTGGCCCGCACCTTTGGCGATGTCTACGCCAACGATGCCGGCCACCTGGAGCTGCAATATACAGCCCGGGCCAGCTATGCCTGTGCCAAAGCCTTCAACGCTCCCGTGGGCAAAGCCTTTGGTTTGTCGGTGGGCGCGCCGGCCGGGATTGGGGTGTTGATGGTTGATGCCGCGATCAAGTCGGCTGATGTTGAGTTGCTGTCGGTGGCCAGCCCGGCTAACGGCACTTCCTTCTCTAACGAAGTGATCGGCTTTTTCAGCGGTGATGCCGGGGCCGTTCGCCAGGCCATTATGACCGCCCGCGAAACCGGTCTGAAGTTACTGGAAGCCTTTGGCCCGGCGCCGAGCCTGGGAACCCCCTACATTTAAGCCGGGGCTATAGTCTGATAGGAGACGAACACAATGGCAAGACGACATAGAAGATTCGAGGTATTAGAGCAGCGCCCGGTCAATTCCGACGGCTTCGTCACCGAGTGGGCCGAAGTCGGGATGATGGCAATGGGCAGCCCCAACGACCCCTCACCCAGCATCAAAATTGAAAACGGTCGGGTGGTGGAAATGGATGGTCGCAGCCGTGATGAGATGGACTTTATCGAGATCTTCATTGCGGACCGGTCCATCAATACCGCTGTCGCGGCCGAAATGATGGCCAAGGATGCGGTCGAAATTGCCCGCATGATTGTGGACATCAATGTACCCCGGGCTGAAGTGATCAAAACCTTCTCCGGCCTGACCCCGGCTAAAATCGCCGAAGTCATGGACAAGCTCAATGTGGTTGAAATGATGATGGGCCTGCAAAAGATGCGCGCCCGGCGCACGCCGGCCAACCAGGCTCACGTCACCAACCTGCAAGACAACCCGATCCTGCTGGCCGCCGATGCCGCGGAAGCCACGCTCTACGGCTTTGCCGAAATTGAAACCACCGTCGCCGTCTTCAACTACGGGCCGATGAACGCCCTGGCCTTGCTGGTTGGCGGTCAAGTCGGTCGCCCCGGCGTTCTCAGCCAGGACGCGCTGGAAGAAGCCACGGAGTTGCAACTGGGCATGCGCGGTCTAACCGCCTACGCCGAAACCGTGTCGGTCTACGGCACGGAGAACGTCTTTATCGACGGTGATGACACGCCCTGGTCGAAATCCTTCCTGGCTTCGGCTTACGCCTCGCGCGGTTTGAAGATGCGCTTTACCTCCGGCACCGGCGCGGAAGTGCAAATGGCTTATGCCGAAGGCAAGTCCATGCTGTACCTGGAAATCAAGTGCGTGATGCTGACCAAAGGGGCCGGAGTTCAGGGGTTGCAAAACGGCTCGATCAGTTGTATCGGCGTGCCGGCCGGGGTGCCCGGCGGCATTCGCGCCGTGTTGGCCGAAAACCTGGTGACCACCTGTTTAGACCTGGAAGTAGCCTCCGGCAACGACCAGACCTTCTCCCACTCCGATATGCGCCGCACGGCTCGCTTGCTGATGCAAATGCTACCCGGGACCGACTTTGTCTGCTCCGGCTACAGCGCCGTGCCCAACTACGACAACATGTTCGCCGGTTCTAACGTGGACGCCGATGACATGGACGACTGGTTGGTTATTCAGCGCGACTTGAAGGTGGACGGTGGTCTGAAGCCCGCTTCGGAAGAAGAAGTGATCAAGATTCGCAACAAGGCGGCGCGGGCTTTGCAAGCCGTTTTTGAAGAGTTGGGTCTACCGCGCATCACCGATGAAGAAGTCGATGCGGCCACTTACGCTTACAACAGCCAGGATATGCCGGCTCGCGACAAGGTGCAGGATACCAAAGCCGCGCAAGATATGCTCAAGCGTGGGATCACCGGCGTGGACGTAGTGAAAGCGTTGGCCAGACGCGGCTTCAATGACGTGGCCGAAGCAGTCTTGGGCATTCAGAAGCAGCGCGTTTCCGGCGACTATCTCCACACCTCGGCCATTCTCGATACCAACTTCAACGTGATTGCGGCCGTCAACGACCTAAACGACTACAGCGGTCCGGGGACCGGCTACCGTCTGGCCGGCGATCGCTGGACAGAACTGGCCAGCATCCGCCAGGCCATTAGCCCGGAAGATATTTAGGTTAAGGAGTAACGAACATGACCCAGATAACGGAAGATATGGTTCGGAGTGTGGTGGCCGAAATCGTGGCCCAGATGGTCAAGAATGGCAACGGCGCAGGCCCTACCATCGCTGACGAACCGGTTGAAGAAGTAGACTTAAGAGAACTAGGCGAGGCCCGGCAAGGCACCAACCCGAAAGAAGTGGTCATTGCCCTGGCCCCGGCTTTTGGCGACAAACTGAAAAAACGAACCATTACCGGCATCCCCCATGCGAAGGTTCTGCGCGAGATCATGGCCGGCATTGAAGAGCAAGGCATGACCCCGCGGGTCATCCGGATTAAGCACACCTCAGACCTAGCCTTTGTGGGCAAACGCGGCGCTGAACTCAGTGGCTCCGGAATTGCCGTCCCGGTCCAGTCCCGCGGCACGAGCCTCATCCACCAGAAAGACCTTAACCCCCTGCAAAATATCGAGCTCTTCCCGCAAGCCCCGGTGATCGATCTGGAGACCTACCGCCTGATCGGCAGCAACGCCGCCCGCTATGCTAAAGGCGAGTCGCCTTCACCCGTTCCGCAAAAGAACGACCAGATGGCCCGCCCCAAGTATCAGGCCATTGCCGCCGTCTTCCACATCCGCGAAACCAGCTTTGTCCAACCCGGCGCCAAACCCGTCGAGCTTGAAGTGAAGTTCAAATAGCCCGGATGCCAAGGAGGTAATTATGTCTCAACAAGATTTAATCAGCGCGATTGTGCGTGAAGTACTGCAAGAAATGAACGGGGGACGCAGCGTCGCTGCGGCGCCGGCTTCAAACGGAAAACTGAACTACAAAACCGACTACCCGCTGGCCGACAAACGCCCGGAACTGGTCAAAACCGCCACCGGCAAGTCACTGACCGATATCACCGTCAAGGCCGTCGTTAGCGGCGAGATCCAAGCCGATGAGATCCGGATTACGCCCCAAACTTTGGAATATCAGGCTCAAATCGCCGAGAGCATTGGCCGGCCGCAGTTAGCCGCCAATATGCGCCGGGCCGCCGAAATGACCAAAGTCCCCGACGAGCGGGTCCTGGAAATGTACAACGCCCTCCGCCCCTACCGCTCGACCGGCCCGGAACTGATGGCCATTGCCGACGAACTGGAACAGAAATACGGCGCCAAAATCTGCGCCGCTTTTGTCCGAGAAGCCTGCGAGGTTTACGCCAAGCGCAAACGCTTGAAGGAAAATGCTTAAGCTTCGGCTGTTCCAAGAAATTATAGACCCGGAGTACGCAGTGCGTAGTGCGTAGTGCGTCCGAAAAATCTACGCACTACGCACTACGTCCCGGTTAGATCTGGTTTCTGGAACTAACCCTTAACTCTAACAAGGTGTCATCCGTGAGCCTTATTGCTGGAATAGACGTAGGAAACTCAACCACAGAAGTCGCTATCGCCGAAATCACGCCGAACAGTAATGCCCCGCGCTTCCTGGGCTCGAGCCGGGTCTCGACCACCGGAATCAAAGGGACGCTCAGTAACATTCCGGGGATCATCTACGGCCTGCGAGATGCGACCCAAGCGGCGGGGATTGAAATCAAGGCGCTCGACCGGGTTTTACTGAACGAAGCCACGCCGGTCATCGGTGATATTGCGATGGAAACCATCACTGAAACCATCATCACCGAATCGACGATGGTGGGGCACAACCCGGTTTCGCCGGGCGGGGTCGGCTTGGGCGTCGGTTACACGACGCCCATTACCGACCTGGTCAATGCCAAGCGCGGAGAAAAGGTCATTGTCATTGTGCCTAAGGGGTACGACTTTGCCCTGGCCGCCTCTCTGATGGTGCGCGCTCTGGAATTTGGAGTAGACCTTCAGGGCGGCATCGTGCAATCAGATGATGGCGTTCTGATCGCCAACCGGCTGCCCAAGGTCTTGCCCTTTGTCGATGAAGTCCAGCTCATCGACCATGTCCCCTTGGGGATGCTGGCAGCCGTTGAAGTGGCTCCGCAGGGACAGGTCATCCGCCAGTTGAGCAACCCGTACGGCATCGCCACCGTCTTCAACCTGACCCCGGAAGAAACCAGCCTGATCATTCCGATAGCCAAAGCCTTGATTGGACTGCGCTCGGCGGTGGTGATCCGCACCCCCGCCGGTGACGTGCAAAGCCGCCGCATCCCGGCCGGCTCGTTGAACCTGATCGGCGAGCGGGAGACGCTGGAGGTCAACATCGACGGTGGGGCCGACGCCATCATGGAAGTGGTGGTCCGGGCCTCTCCGCTCAAAAATGTCGCCGGCGAGCCGGGCACCAACGTCGGCGGGATGATCGAGCGCGTGCGCCAGACCATGAGCGAAATGACCGAAAAACCGATCGCCGACGTTAAGATCCAGGATGTCCTGGCTGTGGACTGTCTGGTGCCGCAAAAGGTATCCGGCGGGCTGGCTCAAGAGTTTTCGATGGAAAACGCGGTCGGGCTGGCCGCTATGGTCAACACCGACCGCCTGTTGATGGAACGCGTGGCCGAGGCCTTGTCCAAGGAGATCGGTGTGCCGGTTGAACTGGGTGGGGTGGAAGCCAATATGGCCATCCTGGGCACGCTGACCACGCCCGGCATCAGCACGCCCTTGGCCGTGCTCGACCTAGGGGCCGGCTCCACCGACGCGGCCCTGCTGCGAGCGAATGAGCCGATTCGCAGTATGCATCTGGCCGGCGCCGGCAATATGGTCACCCTTCTGATTCAAACCGAGCTGGGTCTTGATAATTTTGATGTGGCCGAGCAGATCAAGTACTTTCCGCTGGCCAAGGTTGAAAGCTTGTTTCACATTCGCAACGAAGACGACTCGGTCAGCTTCTTCGAAGAACCGCTTGATCCGCGCCTGTTTGGCCGGGTGGCCCTGGTCCGGGGCGTAGGCGATCTCCTGCCTATCCAAACTTCCCATCCCCTGGAGCGCATCCGGACGGTCCGCCGGGAAGCCAAGCAAAAAGTCTTTATGCGCAACAGTTTGCGAGCCTTAAAGGCTGTTGCCCCCAACGGCAACATTCGCATGATCGACTTTGTGGCTATTGTGGGCGGGCCGGGCAACGATTTTGAACTCGCCCAGATGCTGGTGGAACGGCTGGCCGGCTTCGGGATTGTGGCCGGCACGGCCAACATCCGGGGCACCGAAGGCCCCCTGAACGCGGTAGCCACCGGTTTGGTGCTCAGCTATTTTGAGCGGCAGAGGCAGCGCTGATGGCTGAAAGCAATCGGTCCAGCGTGAACGATGAGCGCCCGGCCATTCACGTCAGCGTGGCCGAGGGGCTGGACCAGAACTTGTTTGACTGGGTGGCGATTGGGGCCGAAGAAGAAGGGGTGCCCTGCCGCCGGGTGGTTCTCACCCAGGCCGAGTCAGTGGCCGGCGCTTACGAAGCCGCGGTCAGCTCTCGCTTTGGCGTTGGGGTGGGCGTGGCCTCCGGCAGGATCGTTGTGCATGAACTGCATATGCCGGTGGCAAAGCCGGTGCTCACCTTTGAAGCTTCGGCCAAATCGACTGGCAATGGCAGTAACGGAACAGTCTCAGCGCCTTTGGATCTGCAAGACAACTTCAAACAGTACTGCCGGCTGGCCGGCAGCAATGCCGCTCGACTGATCATCAGGTTGCCGCTGCGCTTTGAGATCGAACCGGAGCCGCCAGTCATCAACCCGAAAAGTGCCTCTCGGACCCGGAACACGGCTGCGGGGCCGGCGCCGCAGCCGGACCAACCGGCTGAAATTGATCCGGCTCTGGTTAAAGCCATTGCCAAAGTCATTGTCCGTTTAATAAAAGAAAGAGGGATACCATGACCCAAAAGGCCTTAGGATTGATTGAAACCATCGGTCTGGTGACCGCCATTGAAGCAGCCGATGCGGCCAGCAAAGCGGCTAACGTTAAAGTGATCGGCTACGAAAACTCAAAGGGCGGCGGTTTGATCACGGTCAAACTCGTCGGGGACGTTGGCGCGGTCAAAGCCGCGGTCAGCGCCGGCGTGGCTGCCGCGCAGCGGATTGGCCGGATTGCTTCTCAGCAGGTGATTCCTCGCCCGCATGAAGAGATTGAAGCTTTGATCGAACAGGTGACCCGCGGTCAAGGTGGCGGCGAACCCGAGCAGGTTAAGGAAACACCGAAAGCCAAACCTACCGCCCGCGCCGCTAAAGCCAAGCCGGCCCGCTCCGCCAAACCGGCCGAAAGCGAACCGCAACCGGAAACTTCCAGCCCTGAAGCGGCTCAACCTGAACCACCTTCTGAATCTCCATCTCCCCAACTCCCTACCGCCGAATCCGTGCCGACAGACGGAGTCTAGATGATTGAGGGCTTGAACATAGCGGTGAGGCTGGGGACGGTTTACGGACCCCATACGATGCCCCACCCCTTCTGTTTAAGCCCAAGGTCACCGAGTTCGAGCCAATGTCTCTAGCGTCGAGGTATGCAAAGTGACTGTCATAAACCAACCGATGCTTAAATTTGATACCGGAGCAGTGACCGTCGAACAGATGGCCCAGGAAGTGCTGCGCCGCCTCAAAGAAAGATCGAACGGGGCCAAACCTAAACCGGAACCCGGCCTTAGACCGCGCGAAATCAAGGTCCCGATTGGGGTTTCCGTGCGGCACGTTCACCTCTGTCCCGAGCACGTTGAAGTCCTGTTTGGCCCGGGTCACAGTCTCCAGGTTTACCACGAACTGTATCAAAAAGGCTACTATGCAGCCCGCGAACAGGTGATGGTAGTTGGGCACAAACGCTGCCTGGAAAAGGTCCGGGTCTTGGGGCCGCCTCGTCCGGCCTCGCAGGTGGAACTGGCCCAGAGCGAAGCCGTGGCCATTGGCTTGAAGCTGCCCGTGGCCAGCAACGGCACCGAACCACAAACCCAACCCGTCACCCTGGTCGGACCGGAAGGGATCATCACCTTGCCCGGCGGTCAGGGCGGGGGCGCTTTTCTGGCCCGCCGTCACATTCACATCAGTGATAAAACCGCCGCCGAGTGGGGCGTGCAGCATGGCCATACCCTCAGACTGCGCATCGATGGTCCGCGGGCGGTTGAGTTCGATGATATCCTGGTCCGGGTCAAGGCCGGCTGGTTTACCGAAGTCCATCTCGATACGGATGAAGGCAACGCCTGTCTGGTCCAGACCGGTCAACTCGGCACCATTATCTTGCCGTGAGCATCGTGATCTAAGGAAGCGTGATGGATAGGGCCCTGATTGCCGAAATCGTCAAACAGATCATTACCGAACTGCGCGCCAAGGTTCCAGCGCAGCGCGTGCTGCTGCTGTTCAGCGGGGCCAGCACCGGCTTTGTGGTCGGCATGGAAGCGATCAAGCTGATGGCCCGCCAGGGGCACCGGGCCACCGTCGTCTTCTCGCCGGCTGCCGTCCAGATTATCACCGAGCAACAAGCCCGCCAGGCCGGTGCCGCCGACATTATTCTCCCCAGCCAGTGGATCGACACCCCCAGCCTGGTCCATGAGGTTGATCTGGTTCTGGTCCCGACCCTATCGATGAATACGGCCGCCCGGCTGGCGATGGGCTTGATGGATACGCTCATCTCCACCTTGATCCTCGGCTCGCTGCTGGCCGGTAAACCGGTCTTAGCCGTCAAAGACGGGGCCGATCCTTACGGCAATGGCGGGCTGGTCTTTGGCGCCAAGCCGGGCGTGGCGACGGCTCTTAAGGATAAACTGGTTCAAAACTTAGAAACGCTGGCCGCCTTTGGCCTCGAGCTGATCGACGAGCCGGACTATCTGGCCACCGTCGAAGCCCGGTTGCTCGGTTTTGGGGCGCTGGGCCCAGGCTCGGCCAGCGCGCCGGTCGTCTTACCGTCACCGGCCGCGACGCCGGTGGTTTCCAACGGCGCGACCTTCATTACCCAAGCCGACCTGTTAACGCTACCACCCGGTTCGACCCTACGGGTGCCGGCCGGCGCCCGCTTTACGGCCCTGGCCCGGGAGACGGCGGCGCAGTTGAAGCTAGACGTTGCTTTTGAGTAGTTACGGAGATTACCATGCACGTTGCCAAAGTGATCGGAAACGTCGTAGCCACCCGCAAAGATGAGTCGTTAGTCGGCTTTTCGCTGCTGGTTATCGAAATTCAAAAACCCGGCACCGATCAGGCCCAGAGCCAACTGGTCGCGGTTGATACGGTCGGCGCCGGCGCCGGCGATCTGGTGCTGGTCTCACTCGGCGGGGCAGCGCGGGTTAACTTACCCCACAATGCTCCGGTTGATGCCACAATTGTCGGCGTCATCGATACGGTGGTTGTGGTCTGATGGGCAAGATATACACCAAGGGCGGGGATGCCGGGGAAACCTCGCTGCTCACCGGCGGCCGCGTCCCGAAAGATGATCCCCGGGTTAATGTTTACGGCACCTTGGACGAAGCGACCTCGGCCCTGGGCATGGCTCGCGCTGCGACCGGGAGCGACGAGATTTGTGCCGAGATCATCGAGCTGCAAGGCGAACTGATCAACATTATGGCCGAGGCCGCGGCCCGACCAGCCAGCCAGCCGTCAAAGTTTAAAGTCCCGCAGGCGACGCCGGAGCAGGTCGCCCGCCTCGAACAGAGGATTGATTATTACGTCGCGCAGCGAGTCGAAACCGGCCGCTTTGTCCGGCCCGGCGTCTCATTGGCCGCCGGGGCGCTCGATCTGGCTCGAGCCACGGTGCGCCGGGCGGAACGTTTTTTGGTCGCCCTTAACCGCACCGAATCGGTCAGCCCCATCTTGATCCAATATATCAATCGCCTCTCCGATCTGCTCTACGTGATGGCCCGCATCGACGAGCAGCGCGAAATTGAACGTATTATAATGAAGAGTGTCAAAGCCGCGGAAAACGGCACTTTCATTAAAGCCAACGAGGCCCATAACCCTATGACTTTAACCTTGAGCGTGTGTGACAGAATGGTAGAAGCCGGCATCAAACGGGCGGAAGCCATAGGGGTGCCGATGGTTCTGGTGGTGGTCAACGAAAGCGGTAACACCATTGAACTGCGGCGTATGGATGATGCCCTGGAAGTGAGCGTGGAGTTGGCGCCGCACAAAGCCTACACTGCCGCCACCGTGCGCATGCCCAGCCACGAATTGGCCGAACTTTCGCAGCCAGGCCAGCCTCTGTATGGCATCGATGTCAACATGCCCCGGCTGACCTTGATCGGTGGGGGTTTGCCGCTCAAAGTCAACGGCAAGGTAGTTGGCGCTGTCGGGGTGAGCGGCGGCTCGGTTGAGCAGGATATTGATGTGGCCCAGGCGATGGTGGCCGCCTTTTAGGAGGAATCATAATGGATGTTTTAACTCGAGAAATCGACGAAATTGTTCGCCGGGTTTTGCAAGAAATGGAGAGCCCGGGATCTAACGGCGCAGCGGGTCGGGTTACGCCCCAGAAGCGCGGCGTGTTTTCGAGCGTTGAGGAGGCCATGCAGGCGGTGACGTTAGCTCAGCGCCGCTACCAGCGCGAGAGCATGGCCAAGCGCAAAGCTATTATTCGGGCTATCCGCGATATAGGCATCGAGAGTGCCCAAAAAATGGCCCAAATGGTGGTGGCCGAGTCGCACAAGGGCCGGGTGGCTGATAAGGTCTTAAAACATCTCCTGGTCTCCGAAAAGACCCCGGGTGTCGAAATCCTACCGAGCGATGCCTTCGTCGGCGACGACGGGTTGATGATTGAGGAGTCCGCGCCCTTTGGGACGATTCTCTCGATTACGCCGGTCACCAATCCCACGGCAACGATTATCAACAACGCGATCAGCATGCTGGCCGCCGGCAACACCGTTTTCTTCGCCCCTCACCCCGGCGCTCTGCAATCAGCCTTGACCATGATCGATTTGGTCAACGAAGCTATTCAAGCGGCGGGTGGGCCGGCCAATCTCCTGGTCGCGCTTGACTACTCCGATATCGACACCGTCAACCAACTGATGACCCACCCCAAAATTGAACTCCTCTGCGTCACCGGCGGTAGTGCCGTCGTCGATGTGGCTTTGCGATCCGGCAAGCGCGCCATCGGAGCCGCCCCCGGCAACCCGCCGGTACTGGTCGATGACACGGCCGACCCCGGCAAAGCGGCCCGCGACATCGTCACCGGCCACGCTTTCGATAACAACATGCCTTGCACCTCGGAGAAAGAGGTGGTGGTCACCGCCGGCGTAGCCGACAGCTTAATGGCGGCTTTTGCCCAAGCCAATGCCGTGGTGTTGGAGCCGCAACTGCTGGCTCAGTTGGAAAAAGTGGTGCTCAATAAGGACAGAAGCGGCCCTAATCCGCGGTTTGTCGGCCAGAATGCCAGCGTCATCCTCAATGAGCTCGGTCTGGCCGCCGATGAGGAGCTGCGGGCGATTATCGTGGAAGTGGACAAGGCTCACCCCTTCGCCCGCCATGAGCTAATGCTACCCGTCCTGCCGGTCGTGCGCGTCCGAGATTTTGAAGAGGCCGTTGACGTGGCGGTTGAGCTGGAGAACGGCCTGCATCACTCGGCCGTCATCCACTCTTCCAACATCTACCATATGAGTGAATTTGCTAAAGCCATCAACACCAGTATCTTTGTCAAAAACGCCCCCTCGGTAGCCGGGCTGGGCTACGGCGGCGAAGGCTACACCAGCTTCACCATTGCCGGCCGCACCGGCGAAGGTATGACCACAGCGCGGACCTTTACCCGCTATCGACGCTGTAGTTTGGTCGGCGCCTTCTCGGCCGTCTAGGTATCAATCAGGAGAAATTGATGGTCAAAGATAAAATCATCGACCTTATCAAAGAGGCCGGAGTGGTTGGAGCCGGCGGGGCCGGCTTTCCGACCCACGTGAAGGCTGCCTCCGAAGCCGAGGTAGTGATCGCCAACGGCGCGGAATGCGAACCGCTGACCCACGTTGATAAAGAGTTAATCATTACCCAGGCCCCTACTGTTTTGGCCGGCTTGAAGTCCCTGATGGAGTCGACCGGGGCTAAACGGGGGGTGGTTGGCATTAAGGGCAAGTACACTCAGGCAATCAACGCCATGCGCGCAGCCATCGGCAGCGACCCGGCCGTGACCGTGGCCGAATTGGGCAACTTTTATCCGGCCGGCGATGAGCAGGTGTTGGTTTATGACGTGATGGGTAAAGTCGTCCCCGAAGCGGGCTTGCCGATCAATGTGGGGGCGGTGGTCCAAAACATCGAAACGCTCTACAACATCGGGCTAGCCTTGCAAGGCCAGCCGGTTACCGCCAAATATATCACCGTCAGTGGCGACGTCCCCCGGCCGCTGACGGTCAAAGTCCCTCTCGGGATCAGCCTGCGCGAGGTCATTGATCTGGCCGGCGGATTCCGCACGCCCAACCCGACGATCCTCAACGGCGGGGCGATGATGGGCCACATCGTCGAAGATCTGGACGCGCCGGTCACGAAGACTACCAAGTTGCTTCTGGTTCTCCCCTACGAACACCAACTCAGCGTCAAGCGCCGCCGGACGCGCAAGGAGATCGAACTCCACGCCATCGCCGCCTGCGACCAGTGCTACATGTGTACCGACTACTGCCCACGCCACGCCCAGGGCCACGCCATTCAACCGCACAAGCTGATCCTGCTGTTGGCCTCCGGGGTGGCGGTCACCGACGCGCAGATGGCCGGCGCTTTACTCTGCTGCGAGTGCCGGACCTGCAACTATGCCTGTCCGGTTCACCTCTCTCCGGGCGATATTGCTCTGACCATCAAGCGCGACCTGGTCAAAGCTCGGGTTGATAATCCTTACCATCGCCAAACCAAGCCGGACCCATACCGGGACTACCGCCGGGTGCCGATGAACCGTTTGATCAGCCGCCTGGATCTGGCTCGCTATGATGTGCCGGCCCCACTGACCGACGTGCCGGTCACCTTCCGCCGGGTGACGCTAAACTTACGGCAGCACATCGGCGCGGCCTGCCAGCCGGTGGTCAAGGTAGGCGATAGAGTCTCGATGGGGGAAGTGGTGGGCCAGGTGCCCGCCAAAGCCTTGGGCGTCCCTATTCACGCCAGTATTGCCGGCGTGGTGCGCCAGGTCACCGCCGACGCGGTGGTCATTGAAGCTGACTAACAAGGACTGAGCCTTATGAAACAAGCGATTGGCTTAATCGAACTGCGCAGCATTGCCCGGGGGATGAACACCACCGATCAGATGTTGAAAGCCGCAAACGTGGAGCTGCTGCGCGCCCATGTGGTTTGTCCCGGCAAGTATATCATTCTTATTAGCGGGGCAATTAGTGCGGTGCGGACCGCGGTTGAGGTCGGTGAGCGAGTCGCGCCGGAAGTAGTGGTGGATCACTTCATCCTGCCCAACGTCCACCCCAGCATCTTTCCGGCACTGACAGCCACGACTCAAATTGAGCATGTAAAGGCCATCGGCGTGGTCGAGACGTTTACCCTGGCCGCATCGATCATTGCGGCCGATGTGGCCGTCAAAGCGGCGCCGGTGGAGTTGATTGAAGTGCGCTTACCGTTTGCGATGGGGGGCAAAGCCTTTGCCGTTTTCACCGGTGAGGTGAGTGCCGTGCGCAGTGGCGTTAACAGCGCCGTCGAGACCCTTAAAGACGAAGGCGTCCTCGACTCCTGGACCGTCATCCCCGCCCCTCACAAGAGTTTAATTGATAAACTCCTTTAATCATCCTGCCGCAACGAGCGGTACCGGCCCTGGAAATAGACGAGGGGATCGATCGGCTCCAGGTTTTTGTGCAGGGCGAGGACCTGCCCGATCACAATCCAGTGATCACCTCGCTCTAGAAACTCCTCCGTTTTGCAGCCCACTGAGGCCGCGCAGCCGTTCAAGCGCGGCGCTCCATGCCACGGAATAAGTTCATAATCCGGCGGCGCGGCGTCTTTAGGCCAATCGCCGCTAAAATAGTTGGAGAGAGCCAGTTGGCTGCGACGTAGGACATTGATTGTAAAGCCCTCGTGTTGGCGGAGATGGGTGGCAAACTTGGCCGTTTTGGCCACACAGAACAAGACCAACAGTGGCTCAAGCGACAGCGACGTAACCGAATTGGCCGTCATCCCGCGAATGGTATTCCCCTGGCCGGCCACAATGACGGTGACGCCCGTAGCCAACGTCCCCAAAATGTTACGAAACTCTTTAGATTCAATGAGTTGAAATTGATCTGCCATCATTTTTCTCAATCCTTACGCTTTTTGAAGTATTCGGGATAAAGTTTTTCCATGCACTCTGGACAAAAGCCGTGACTAAACTCGACCTCTGAGTGATCCCGAATGTAAACCGCCACATCTTGCCAATAACCGGCATCGTCCCGGATCTTCTTGCACGACGCGCAGATGGGCAGCAAGCCGCTCAACTGTTTAACTTGGGCCAGAGACTCCTGAAGTTCGACAATCAAGCGCTCCCGTTCGGCCTCGGCCTGTTTCTGTTCGGTTACGTCGCGGCTGATACTGCCCAGCAAAAAATCCTGCCCACTCTCAATTGAAAAAGCAATCGTCTGGATCACGCGCTGGCTGCCGTCCGGGCGTTGAATGCCAACTTCACTTAACCGGTTTAAGAGCGGGCCCTGTCCCGTTTGCAGTACGGTCAAGAAGGCGGCCTTCAATTGCTCGTACCGGTCCGGGGTTTGCATGGCGGGCAAGCCAAAACTAAACTGAACTTCCCAGACTGCCTGCCCCAGGACGTCGGTTTTGGTCTGACCAAAAAGCTGTTCCGCGGCTTCGTTCCACTCAATAACCTGGCCGGTTCCGTCGGCCAAAACAACTGCGTCCGGCGACTGTTCGATGAAGCTGCGAAACTTGCGTTCGCTGGCCAGCAGCCAGGCTTCGATCCGCTTACGGTCGGTGATGTCGCGAAAAATGCCCATCAGCAGCTTCTCGCCTTGCAGCTCGATCACCCGAGCCGCAACTTCGACCGGCACCCGCTGCCCATCGGCACGCAAGGCCACGTATTCAACCGGCAGTCCTTCACCCATAGTATCCGATTCGAAGACATGGGTGGTAAACATCTGGCGACTTTCGGTCGCCATTTCCGGCGGGTGCAGTTCCGAGAAGTGCATGCCGATGATCTCCGGCTTGGGTTTAGCCAACAATCGAGCTGCCGCCGTATTGGCCTCGATGATGATGCCCGTGCCAATCTTGGCAATAAAGATGGCATCCGGCGCGCTGTCCAGGAGCAGCCTAAACCGTTCTTCACTCTGGCGCAGCGTTTCTTCCACCCGTTGGCGGACCGTAATGTCCCGGGCCAGACCAAACAAGGCCGGCCGGCCACTCCACGTGCCTTTTGTTACCCGCGTTTCAACCGGAATTAAAGCCCCGGTCCGAGTTTGGAGAGGGAGAGAGCAATGATCTCGCTCACCGGCCAGGATCGCGGCCATAATCTCGGCCGCCTCGGCGTGGCGGTCGGGGGAATGGACCACCAACACCGGCTGGCTCAGCAATTCCTGGCTGTTATAACCCAACCGCTGCCAGACCACCGGATTCGTCTGGCAAATATGGCCCTCCTGATCGAGGACAAACAAGAAGTCGTTGATGGTGTCAAACAGCGTCTGCAAATTCTGGCGGCTCTCGGCCAGGGCGGCTTCAAACCGCAGCCGGGCCAGGGCGCTACCTATTTGCAAGGCCAGCGTCTCCAAGGTCGTGCGAACGTCGGCCGGGATATCCGCGTGCGTATGCGAGGCGAGATTTAGGACCGCCAGGAGCTCTCCCTGGTGCATCACCGGCAGGATGGCCACCGCATGCAGTCCTTCCTGATGGTGCACTCCATTCGTGACGGGCCGAATCTGCTCATAATGTCCATAAATGACCCGGCCAGCTCGAACCAATCGACTTTGGGGTGCGTCCGGCCCAAAATAGGCCACTTCTTTTAGAAATTCAGGCGACAGGCCTCGCTGCACCGCCAACTCCAACGCCCCACTGGCCGGATCAGGCAAGTATACTCCGCCACTGTCGATGCTTTCAAGTTGGCAGACGGTTTCCAGGATTTGGGCCAGGGCCTGGTTCAGGTCACGGTACTCATTCAGAGCCACGGCCACCGTATGCTGAATTTGCAAGGCTGCTTCCGCCCGCTTGCGCTCGGTGACATCACGCTGGATGCCAAAGTGACCTGTGATCCGGCCGGCGGCGTCGTACAGACAGACATAATCGCCTTCGACATACATCGGGGTCCCATCAAAGCGGCGCTCTTTGGTTTCCAGATGCAGCCGGCCCTGGTCAAGAAGCCGCCGCCAGGCTGCCCGGCCTTGGGCCAGGTCGTGAGCAAAGAAGTCTCGGGGCGTTTTGCCGATAAACTCGGCCTCGGTGGTCCGATACTGCTCGATCATCGCCGGGTTCACTCGGGTGACCCGCTGGTAGGCAAAGACGTAGTCCAGCACCGCCTCCTGATCGACCTGGTCGTTCCAGACCACCGGTTCATCGAGCATCATAAAGAAAAAGCCGTCCAGGGCCTGGCTGAAGAAGGCGGCCAAGAGTTGTTGGCTGTGGCTTAACTCCGCCTCGGCTTCTTTTTGAGCGGTGATGTCGGTGGTGATACCGCCGATGTGTTCCGGCTGACCGGCTTGGTTGTACAAGACGTGTTTGCGGTCCAGCAGCCAGCGAATGGAGCCATCCGGCCGGATAATGCGGTAGGTGGTTTCGGTTTGGCCGTGAGCCAGCACCAGCGCCGCCGAGCCGCGGGCGAGCTCTCGATCGGCCGGGTGGACCATCTCCAGCCACAGGGTGGGGTTGTGGTAAAACTCGGTGACCGGCCGGCCGTAGACCCGCTCGGTGGCCGGGTTGGTGTAGATCAAGTGGCCGTCAGGCGTGGCCGTCCAGACGATGTCATTGACCAATTCCAGTAGCTGACCTGATAAGGTCGTTTGAGAAGTTGAAGCGTGCATAGAACTCCTGACGAGGTTCAATACCTAAGTTATGACGCTGCCAAGACTTTAGTAGAGCAGCAAACAAGACAAAGTTTTACCCCGGCAACGGGTATTCAATAAAACCAGGCGGGTGTGGCAATTTACTGAGGAAGGATGGCGATGAAGTCACCACCAGGAGCAGCATAGCCACCGAAAATTAAGGCTTAGTCCGGTGGACGCTGTAGGAACCGACTCTATCTTTATCTCGAGGCTGCTTCACAAGTAGCGGATTTAGTGGTTCAGAGGACTATCGCCCTGCTGCATCTGGCGCGTGTCGCTGCTCTTAATTCACAGTATAACACTTTTTTGCCCTTTTTAGAAAAATTGTCGCAACTCGAGCAAGCCTGTCATCTGGCCAACAGACCGTCCAAAAAGTTTAGGACTCTCTGCTTGTACTCTACTTCATGCTGCTCGATGGGATTGATGTGGGGTAGATCGTCGATGATCCAAATATCTTTGGCGCCACGAGCGGCCTCGTACATTACCCAGGCGTGGTCGACCGGAAAGATATTGTCAGCCTCACTGTGAATGATCAGCACCGGCCGCGGCGTCATCTCGGCCAAATCGCGTCGTGAACTGATTTGCCCCATCTCCACGCCGGTGCGATACTCGGCCAGGTCGATGATCAGCGGGGCAAATGGCCAACGGGGAAAGAGAGAATAGGTCTCAAAGCTGTCTTCGACGGCCTGGCTCAGGCTACTGAAGCTGCTTTGCACAATCAACGCCTCAATCCGATCATCTTCGGCGGCCGCTCTGATCACCGCTGCCGCGCCCAAAGAGTGCCCCAGCGCCGCCACGCGTTCGACACCGGGCTGGGCCAACAGGTAGCTGACGCCGGCTTTAACATCTTCCGCTTCGTTATAACCATACGTGATTAACGCGCCATCGCTCTCACCGTGCCCGCGCAGATCGAGAATGAGAAGATGGTAGCCGGCCTCGGCCAGAAAGCGAGCTTGGGGCAGCAAGTAAGCGCGATTGGCGTGAATGCCGTGAACCAAGATCACCCCGTCAGGCCGCCGGCCGGGCAGGTACCAGCCGGCCAACTGCAGTCCATCTTCGGCCGTGAAGGCCACGTCTTGATAGGGCGCAAAGTCAGGAGCATGCTCGACCGGCTGTCTAAACGGCGTGGTCAAGAGAATGACTTGAGCATACAGCGCCGCGCCAAACACCATCAGGGTAATGATCGTGGCGAAGATGATAAGGTAGAGCGCGGACTTCAAGCAACCCGGTCTAAACCGGTTAAGATTCGTCAATGGTATTAAACCCTTTCCTCTGATTATCCACGAGTTATCCTGCGAAAATACCCCTCCTCCCCCCTCCCCCGATGTCGTTCAGGGGCGGACAGGTACGACCTTGTAGCTTTAGAGTCCCCCCGGCCCCCCAAAGAGGGAAGCTTAGATCAAAATTCCCCCCTTTGGGGGGTTAGGGGGGCGCTCGAGATACCCGAACATCTCATCTGTCCGCCCTTGAACCCCCAAAGGGGGGGTGAAAAGCGTTCAAATTCTCCCCTCTGGGGGGTAGGGGGGTCACCCGAGACAGCCGAAGGTTCCCCTGTCCGCTCTTGAACCCGACAGCGGGGGAGGGAGTCGCCGGAGGCGGCGGGTGGGGGTGGACTAGACTTTCAAGTGGATATTTACTTGCCTAGTGGCTCCCGTTTACCACCGCTCCGTTGGCGCCTTCCGGCTGCCCGTTGCTCTGGCCATTGCCGCGCCCGTTGCGGAGAAAGATGGTATAGCCCCACTTCGAAAGATCCAGAGAGACTTTGTAGCCAAAGCGCTCGCTGAGCAGATAGACCGCGGCCGCTTGCAGATGGTTGTGCAAAGCCAGGGTTAAGGCTTTACCGGTCGCCACGCTGATCCGGCGCTGATTCGTGCCGGCGTCACGGGTACTCAAATTCTCTTGCAGCCCATCCCGCACCCGCATAACCTCGTCTAAAGCCGGCATGCTAAAACGTTCGTACTCGGGCCGGCTCTCTTCAGTTTTGATGTAGGCATTGAGCAAAGCCAGCCGGGCCCGGCGGGTAGTGGCCGGCTTGAGGATGTGACCGGTCCCTTGTTTAACTGTCAGACCCCAGTTTTCGGCCTGGCTGGGCCGAGCCGGGAAAGCGGCTTTCATAATGCCGACAATCTGATCAATGACCACCTTGGCCTCGTTGTCAAACTGTTTGAGGGTATCGGAGGCGATGGTCCGCTGCGCTTCGCTCTGCCGGCGTTGATCATTGCTGGGAATCATTTGATCCAGCAATGCTCTCATTCGGGGGGTGTAAGGGGATTGCTGCTCTTCGGGTTGGCCTTCATCATAGGTCACAAAGGCCTGAGCCAGGTCCAGCACTTTAGCCTGCTCATGGGGTCGGGGAAAATGAAGGACATAGGGACTTTTTGGATCCAAATGTATTTGAAGCATGAAGGAACCTCCTGATTGGAATAGAATATTTGGGTATAGGTGGGTCTTCTGAGCCTTGAGGGAGTGACGGGGAGCGCGGGCCATGGGGCGTAATTTATGACGCCCGACGCCCGGCCCTCTATTCAGTTTTCCCCTCGTGGCCAAAAGAAGCTGAACAGTATTAACCAGGATACCCATGTTGGGGAGAGAGTGCAAGCGCAGGCCCCGTTTTTTGGTGCATGCAATGTCAGTGGAGTGCAGAGCTTGCTCTGCTGGCAAACCAAGGTTTGTGTCTCCTATTTATGGAGGAGTGCAGAGCTTGCTCTGCTGGCAAACCAAGGTTTGCACTCCTATTTACAAAGGAGACCAACAGAACCGGGGGTTCGAGACCGGGAATGAAAATGAGTTTTTGGGGGTACTACCCCCCAAGCCCCCCGGCCTGC
>CALMIS010000324.1 GCA_937864185.1 uncultured Chloroflexota bacterium | reverse complement strand
CTTTTCCTTGCGCTCGGTGCGGCGAATGTTGGGGAAGTATTCTTTGCGGGCCATCGATCAGACTCCTGAGGTAAATTTAAACGCTACTAAAAGGGTAAAGTTGGGGGGATTAAGCCCATTGTACCACATTATGGTACAGTTGTCAAGAGGGGAATCGATTCCACTTGCCTCTCACGGTCCGGCCCCGTCTGGCTCCACCCCCACCACCCACTCCAGCCCCAGAAAACCAGGGCGTGTGGAGACGTAGACCCACGCTCCTGCCCTGGTCTCCTGGCTCAACTGACGCCCGGATTGATCGTCACCCGCGCACACCAGCACCGCTCCACCATCGGGAACGCGCCAGTCGGTCACAACCAGATAGGATGTGCGGCCGAATTTTTCCCACTGGACCACTTGGTCTATCACTTGCACCGGGTACCGGGTGGCTGCGCTGCCATCCCAGCGGGCATTGAACCACGCCCCGATAGCGGTGCTTGAACTGAGGACGATGGCCGCTAGCACAGTTCCCCCGACAAAGCCCTGGAGTATCGTTTGGACCGCATTCAGGCACCCCCGCCCCCTCTGGTTATTGCTGAGGGTGAACCCCAGGGCCATGAGGACCCCGCCGGTAAGGGCAGCGGGCCAGAGGTTAACAAAGGGGTTGAAACTCCAAGTCGCTTCCACGGGGGTGACGATACACCGGAAATAGGGCGTGCCTTGAATCGCCAGGGACAACCCCAGCAGGAGAGGAGCGGTCAGGAGCAGTAAACAGCCTCCCAGATATAAGCGGCTAACGCAGGACTTTGTTGTGGTCATCGAAGAGATATTGTTTGTCCGCATCGCCCGCCGGCCCTCCCGGAGAACATTAGCCGGAACGTTGCCTAGTCAGGGGCCACGACCACCCGAAACGAGAAGTTGGTGTTGAAGTAGTCAGGCGGCCGGTGGTAGCGGTAAGAGACGCGCGCGTACTTTTGCAGGCTGAACCACGAGCCGCCCCGCACGGCTTTCCGCTCGCTGCCCGGGCGATAGTTGTTCCGCATCCATTCCCAGGCGTTGCCCCGGCCATCCCACACACCGGCCGGGCTGACGCTCCGCGGAAAGGTGGTGACCGCCGTCAGGCCGACCTCCCGCCACGATTCCGGGTCGGAGTGCCACCATTGGCGCATATCCTCGTCATCTTTGAAGGGGCGGCCGGACCAGGCCTCGGCGCAGTTGAGGTCGGTCCGGTCCAAGCTCTCGCCCCGACCGCCCACAGCCGCGGCCCATTCGGCTTCGACCGGTAGCCGGACGATGAACTGGGCCAGGGGCACGGTGGAGGGGGCCAATTGGCCGGTCAGCCAACGGGCATAGGCCTCGGCCTCAAACCAGGTCACCCCCACCACCGGGTAAAGCGGGCTGGTCCAAAAGGGATCGTCCCAGAAATAAGGTTGGTCCCGTTTTTCCGGGGGGCGACGGTGGAGCCACTCGTCCAACGCGGCCGAGCTCTGGCTGACGGTCTCGCCAGTGCGCCAGGCCCAGCCCTCAGCGCTCCAGAGGTCAGCGTGGTCGTACCCCCCGGCCTCGAGGAAGCGGGCAAACTGGCGGCAGGTGACCGGATATTTGCCCAGCCAGACCGGGCCGCCGGGCAGTTCCACCCGGCGGAAGGCATCCAGGCCGGTCGGCTCCAGCCCGGCCGGGGCCAGGCGCAGGTCGTCCGGCTCGGGTTCCGGCAGCCAGCCCAACCGGCCCAGCAGGTGACCGGCCTCGCGGCGGAAGCGGATCGGGCAGGCCGGCGCCTGCATCGTCTCGACCAGGCCGGCCGTCACTTTCAGCGCCGCCGGGCGACCCACGCCCGCCTGACCGGCATCCAGCAGGATCTCCCCGGCCATCACGACCGACCGGCCGGTCTGCTCCGGGGGCAAGGGCACGGTGAGGAGATGCTGCAAGAGGGCGCCCGCCGTTTTGGGCCGCTGCTGCACCAGGCCGATCACGCCCACGGCCAACTGCAAGGTTTCGGTCCAGGCCGGGTCCGGCAGGTACTGCTCGAACAGGGCCAGCACCGCCGCCAAATCATCATCGGCCCCCTGAGCGATGCCTTTGGCCGCCGGCATCTCTCCCAGGGTCAGGTGCAAAAAGCCATATTGGCGCCCCCCCCGTTCCAGCAGCAGGTTGGAGTAGCGCTGCACGCTGTCCAGCAAATCGCGCCCGCGTTGGCGAGCCTCGCCCTTGGGCAGGCCCCACTCCGGGCCGTGAAAGTATCCGGTCAGCCAACTTTCAAGCTGGGTCTGGCTGACCAGCCCGGAGATCGGGTTCTCCCGGCGCAACCAGAGGGCCAGGGGGGCCAGTACCTGGACCGTCTCTTCGTAGCTTAGGCCCGGCCCGACCGGATATTGGTCCAGCGAGCGGGCCAGGTTCCAGCTTTCGATCAGGGCTTGCAGGTACAGCTCGTACAGCTTGACCCGCTGCTCCGGCAAAAGCACGCCGGTGTATTTGATCAGGGCCAGGATGGTCAGCAGCAGGGGATTGGCCGCCAGCCGCTCGACGCTGGGCCGGCTGAAGATGGCGGCCAGGAGCTCGCGCCGCTCCCGCTCGGCGGCCTGGCGGGCCGGCTCGGTTTCCCCCTGCCCGCTCAGGGCAAAGGCGCGGGTCCACTGGCCGATGAACTGCTCGATATCGGCCCGGCTGAAGTCGGTCAGGGTGTAGCGCTGCCACTGCCGGCCCGCCAGCGGCGCTTCTTCATAGCCCACAATCCGACTGGTGACGACCAGGCGATTGCCCCGGACCACCTCGGCCGGCCGGTCGCCCTCTGGCGATGGGGGCAGATGCTCGTTGACAAAATCTTGCACCAGCCGGACCAGATGCTGGCGCTGGGCTTGCACCTCGTCCAGGCCGTCCAACAGGACCACGGCCTGCTGCCGGCTGAGGGCGTGGTGGAACAGCTCGCCCACCCCGGCCAGCCTGTGCTGGTAGCCGGCATAGTACTCGCCCAAGTAGTGGCTGAGATTGATCGCCCCCTGCTGCAAGCGGCGAGCGTAGGCGTTCAGCGGCAGCAGGATCGGCAGCGGCCCGTCGGCCTGCTCGGCCAGGGCCAGGGCCAGCACTTTGAGCAGCGTGCTCTTGCCCGCCCCGGGATCGCCCAGAACGACTACGGCCGGGGCCGTCCGCAGCGCTTCCTCGATCAGCCGGGGAGGCAGGCTCGGGCCGGCCTCAAGCGGCGTCTCCCCCGCGCTCGCCCGGGGGAGGGCCCGCCCGGCGACGCGACCGGCCAGCTCGCCCGGGCCGGCCGGGTGGCCGCTGGCCTTAAGCGGCACGTAGACCGCGGCCAGCGACAACGGCTGCGTGACCTGCCCGACCTGCCTCAGCCCTTTCATATCGAGGTGGCGGTAGCTGTCTCGCAAGTAGGCCAGATAGGCCGCCCGCAGGTGGGCCAGGTCCGGCGGCGGCGGCGCGGAGGGCTGAAAGATCAGGGTGAAGTTTTGTTGGATGCCGGTGATGATATTTTGAGCGTGTATATCCCGCCCGGCGTTAATGTCCCCGGAGGCCATAGCTTTGTCCTTTCTAGGTCATGCTGAGCATTACTCAGCCCTGAGCTCCACAAACCGACCGCTGCAAGGAGCCCCTTCGCTGCGCCCAGGTCTGAGCTGCGCTCAGGGTGACATAGGCGGCTAGAATTTTAAATTCGGGCGCTGACGCGCCACCCGGTTGGGGGGGCCGGCCGGCCCCCCCAAGCCCCCCCCAGAAAACAGCACGCAGAAAACAGCAGCCAGAAACCAGTAACCAGAACTTTGCTTAGACAGGGGCCACCACTACCCGAAACGAGATGTAGAAGTTGAAGTAATCTGGGTGAGGATCGTCGCGGGTGGACACGCGCGCGAACCTCTGATCTTCGTCCCACGAGCCGCCCCGCACGACTCGAAAGCCGGGTGTATCGACTGCTTCCCGCTCGCCCGATTCGATTTGTGGCCCGGCGGCTTCAAACGGATAGCGAAAGCCCGGTTTAGTGTAGTCAAAACTGCCCCAGGCCGAAAGGGTCCACTCCCAGACATTGCCGGTCATATCCAGCGCCCCGCAGGCCGCCGCCCCGGCCGGAAATATCCCCACCGCCGAGGTACGTTCGATTTTTTCAGCGACGTTGGCCTTGTTCTCGTCCCAGTCGTCGCCCCAGGCATAGACCCGCTTGCGCTTGGCCACCGGGTCCCAACCCGCCGCCTTTTCCCACTCCGCCTCAGCCGGCAACCGCACCCGCCACCGGCCCGCCGCCAGGCCCGCAACCACCTCAGCCGGCCACCCCCCGGCCCCTGTCCCCTGCCCCCCGCCTCCTACTTGATCATTCAGCCAGGCGCAGTAAGCCATCGCTTCGTACCAGGTGACGCCCACCACCGGGTGGTTGGCCAGGTTCCACGGCGCTTCGCCCCACCAGAACGGCTCGCCCCGGCGCTCGACCGGCCGATTAGCCAGCCAGTCGGCGTAATTTTGCCGCAGCTTCTCATCGGGGATTTGGGATAAATCCGGCTCCGCTCCGGTGCGCCAGGCCCAGCCGGCCTCGCTCCACCAGCGAGGCTCATCGTAGCCGCCGGCGGTCACAAAGGGGGCATACTGGGCGTTGGTGACCGGATAGCGGGCGATGTAGAAGGTAGGCAGGGTTAGGTCATGCTGCGGTTTTTCATCGTCCCAGGCTTCTTCTCCCTCATTCGCGCCCAGCAAAAACGGGCCGGCCGGCACTTCGCACCAGGCCAGGTCGGGCAAGGCCGTCTCGACCGAGCCCTCAGAATGAAGGGGAACCAGCCCCACCCCGGGGCGCGGATCGCCCAACTGCGCCAGGGCGCGACCGGCGGCAGCTCGCAGCGGCGGGGTAGCGTCAGTCAAGCTAGGATCGATTAACAGACCGGCCAGGCGGTGGGCCAGCCGCCGGCGGGTCAAATCAGCCCCGCCCCCTTCCAAAAAAGCGACAGCGGCCAGTTCGGCGGCTGATAAGGCCAGGGCGGTTGGGGGCGCCGGCTCGACCGGGTCCAGGCCGCCCAACGTGTGGATCAGATCGACGGCGGTATCAGGAGTGGTCACGTTGAGATAACCCACCGTCAATAGAATCGGCTCGCGCCACCAGGAGTCAGCCGCCCGGCCTTCCGCCGTGATAAAATCAACGATGCGGCTGACATCGCGTTCGACCTCGGCCAAGTAACGGGCCGTAAGAAATTCCTGAAAACTGAGATGGCTAAAACGATAGCGCCCGGCCCGCTCTTCCAGTAAGCTCTCCCGTTGGCGGCTGACGGCCAGAAAATCGGCGACCAGCGGCTGAGCCAGGTCGGGGGGCTTGTGTCGCCGCTCGGTCAGATAGCTTTCCAGCAGGGTTGTCAGGGCCCGCTCCTCGATGTCTCGGCCCGCCTCCGGGCCGCCGCTATGCAGGTGAAAGGCCAGATATTGCAGCATATCGCGCCGGCTGCGCCAATCACCGCCTAACTGCTCCAGGCGCTGCGCTACCGCCTCATCGGGATGATGGGCCGAGGTCAGCAGCGTATCGACCACTTCCAGGTAAAGCTCGGCCCGCTGATCGGGCAGGCGCCGCTGGACGAAGTGGACAATCAACAACATTCGCACCAGCAGGGGCGTGGTCACCAGCCGGTGCGTTTCGGCGGCGCCCAACCGAGCCGTGCGTTCAGCTTCCAGTTTTTCAACGCTTTCGATCAAACTGTTGGCCTGGCGCTCGCGCTCGGTCTGCTCGACCGCCGCCGGATAGATAGCTTGGTAGGCTTGCCGGATCAAGTGGGCCACCCGTTCCGGCTCTAAGGGCAAGACTCGCACCAACCGGAACTCGCTGCCCAGCACGGCTCGCCCCTCATAAGCGCGGGTGCGGCTGGTGATGACAAAGCGAGCCTGGTCGCGGCCAAAGGTCAAGTCGCGCACGGCCTGCGCGACCAAGGCCCGCTCGGTTTCGTTGGGGACTTCATCCAGTCCGTCCAACAAAAGAATGACGTGCCGGCCCTGATTGAGCAGGGTGGCGAAAAAATCGTCCGGCAGCTTTAGCCCGGCTTGACGCTCGATGAGATAGTGGCTGATAAAAGTCGCCAATTGTCGCTGCCGGGGATCAGGATGATCGGCAAATTTGCGGCGATGCTCGGCATAGAGACTAAGGGGAACCAAGACCGGTAGAGGCAGGGGGCCGGTCAGCCCCAGTCGCTCGGTGGCCAGGGCCGGTTGATCGGTGCGCAAGGCTTCGGCCAGGGTCCAGGCAATGTGCTGCAATACGGTCGTTTTGCCGCAACCCGGCCCACCGATCACGACCAGCCGCGACCCTTGAGCCAGCAATTCTTCCATCGTAATCTGGCGAGGCGGTTCGCTTCCGCCGAGCGCCTCCTCAACCTGACCGGCCGCTATCGCCGGCGAGCGGCCCAACTTGCGCTTAAGTTGCTCCCGCGCCTCGGGCAGGGCCTCAGCGGCCAAAGGGACATAGACTTCCTGCAGTGACAATTCAACCGCTTGCTGGCCGCTGCGTTTGATACCCCGCAGCACCACCCGGCCGGAGGCGGCGCATAACCAATCTAAGTAGCGATCCAGAGCGGCCTGGTACTCAGCCGGTCTCCACTGCCCGCCGCCGGTGAAGTAGTTATTGACAATATGCTGCACCCCGGTCACGATATCCCCGCTGACGGTCATATCACGTCGGGCCGAGACATTGCCGTACCCCACCGATTCGAGGGCCTGGCGGATGGCTTGGGTGTGCTGCACCAGGTCGCGCAGGGCTTGGGTCTGCTCGCGGAGTTGGGCGGTCTGGAGGGTCTCCTGCAGCTCCGGCTCTTGTTCGGCCGCCAGCAAAAAGGTTTCGACGAAGTCGGCTAGCCGGGCCGGGAAATCGAAGCCGGGCGGCAGGTCCAGACCAGTGACTTCATCTTGGTAGGCTTCCGCCAGATGATCACCATCCGGCTTCTCGCCGCGGAGTAGCTTGCCAAATTCGGCGCCGGCCAACTGGCCGGTCAGAAAATCGCGCAGCGGGCCAGCGTAAGCCGGGCGAAGCGGGTCGTCCTGGGGCAGCATCGCCTCGGCCGCAGCCTGGTAGCAGCGGCGCAGAGCCTGCTCCTTGGGTGTGCCTAAAATCATCTCACGCAGGCTTTTGCGGCTGGAGTTCAAGGCCGCCAGGGTCAGGTCAGAAGCAACGTTGGCGGCAAATCCGGCAATGAGAGCGTCGAGCATCGTTTTTTCTCCTCGCTATTAGGGTGACACAATTCACGCCCCGGCCTGAGCGTCGAACCCGGTAACAGGTCTACCACAAAGGCCGGGGCAGGTTGAATATATGGCCGGCCTGACCGGAGTCAGGACGCGACCGGGACCGGACCGCGCTGTCTATTTTTGCCTCGCCGGCCTCCGTGGAGGTCCGGCTTTACCGGCTGCCGTAAAAGTCAGGGGCCACCACTACCCGAAACGAGTTGTTGTTGTTGAAGTTATCTGGGTGTTGATTGTTGCGGTTGGACACGCGCGCGTTCCTTTGATTTTCGTTCCACGAGCCGCCCCGCATGGCCCTCGGTCCGGCCCCAGCGAAATGTAGAATGATGAATGAAGAATGATGAATAGTGAAATGGGGAATAATTCTAAATTCGTCATTCTAAATTCTACATTCATCATTTCTTCTGCCAACTGCCCAGCAGCTTACCGATTTCGACCAGCATCTGGCCGGCGTGGCGCTGTTGGCCCAGGCTGATGTAGCCGAGATCGGCGCTGAGGCGCAGGTAAAAACGGAGCTTGTCCAGCTCCACATCGGCGGCTTGCAGGTGAGCGGCGGTATCGGGCAGGCGGACCGCTTCGATCAATCGCTCTTGCAAGGTCAGCGCCGCCTGCTGCATGGCCTGGGCCAGGACAAAGCGCTGCTGGCGCGGAAATTTGACCGTCAGCGGGATCAGCCACTTGACCAGCTCGTACGTTTTGGCAAAAATAGGCGACTCTTTCACGAACTCTCTCCCTAACCCGGACAGACCGGTACCAAATAAAAAAAGATGTCTCACGCGAAGCCGCCAAGAACGCCAAGAATTTCTTTATAAAATCTTTGCGACTTTGCGCCTTGGCGTGAGAACCCCCGGCTCAACGTACAAGGTAGCCTCACGCGAAGCCGCCAAGAACGCCAAGAAATTCTTCTTTATAAAATCTTTGCGCCTTGGCGTCTTGGCGTGAGCCTACGTCTACCCCGCTTGGCGAGGCACCACTTGAGCCTCCAACAAGGCCCGGCGCAGCCCGAAGGTATCGCCGTGGGCAACGTGCGCCACCCAGCCTCGCACCGAGGCAGCGATGTCTTCATAGTCGAGCAGGCCGGCCGACAGCCGCCGCAGTTGGGCCTTGAGCCGCCGCCGGAAAGCGATCCCGTTGCGGCGCTTGAGCAGCCGGTGTGTCGGGTAGGTCACAAAGCCCAGGAACGGGATGCCGTGGCTGACCGGGTAGACGGTGCTGGAGCGCTCGTGCAGGGTCAGCCGCAACCGGGGCAGAAAATCCAGCAGCGCCCGTTTCCAAGCCCACAGTTGTTGCTTGCTGTCGCTGAAGAGCAAAAGATCATCGACATAGCGGGCGAAGGCCGGGCAGTTAAGGTGGCGCTTGATAAATTGGTCCAGCTCATTCAGGTAACAATTCGCCCAAAACTGGCTGGTTAAATTACCGATCGGTAACCCCCTCGATCGGTTGGCGGCAAAGAGGTCGTCGCCGGGAAAGTAGACCATGTCGTACTCGTTGGCCAGGACGCCCGCGCCGCTGTCCAAAATTTGGTCGATCAACCACCGCGTCTGATCATCGGCGATGCGGTGAAAGAGTATCTCCCGCAGAATGGCGTGATCCACGGACGGAAAAAATTGGACGATGTCGGCCTGCAACACATAGCGATAGCGCCGGGCAAACTCCTGGCAGCGAGCCAGGGCGGCGTGAGTGCCTTTGCCCTTACGGCAAGCGTAGCTGTCCCGGCTAAAGCGCGCCTCGAAGATCGGCTCGATCTGGCGGACCAGGGCGTGATGGACGACCCGATCCCTAAACGGCGCAGCGCTGATGCGGCGCAGCTTGGGCTCGGTGAGGTAAAAATGGCGATAGGGGCCGGGCTGGTAGCTCTGGCTGCGGAGTTCCTCTTCCAATTGGATCAGGTTATCCGTCAGGAAATATTCAAAGCCGGCCACTTCCGGGGCTTTGCGCTTGCCCCGGGCCGCCTTGCGCCAGGACTCGTGCAGGTTTTCGTAGGCGCAGAGGTTAGGGTAGATGTTTTTGTAGCTTTTCATCGATTTTTGGGAACCTCACGCTAAGCCGCCAAGGCGCAAAGTTTCTTCTTGATTTTCTGTACTGGCGAGTCCTACCACCGCCGAACGAGTCCTACCACCGCCACCGGGCGATAAAGTCGCCCGGCTATCGAACAGCGCCCCTTAAAAGGGGCTAAATCGAGACGTCTGGGGCAATCTTAAGCTCGATTTATCGAGCGCTGGTGAGTAGCCCGGCTGATTTATCGCCGGGCGGTCGCTGCTTGGGCCGGGTCGGATTACCGAAATAAAAATCTTTGCGTCTTCGCGTCTTGGCGTGAGAACCCCTGATTCGATAGGCAAGTTAACCTCACACCAAGCCGCCAAGTTCGCCAAGAAAAATCAAAAATAATCTTTGCGCCTTTGCGCCTTTGCGTGAGACACAGGCCGCTTGGTACGGCTTTTTTAAATTCGGGCCGCTGACGCGGCCTTTCCCGGCTATTGACCGCGTTGCGCCTGAGACGATGCCTCAGCGGGTGTCACTCCTTGCTCGCGCCAGAAAACAGCACCGCCGCTTTGCGGCGCAGAAACCAGCAACCAGAAACCAGTAACCAGAACTTTGCTTAGACAGGGGCCACCACTACCCGAAACGAGGAGCTGAAGTCGAAGGTATCTGGGTGAGGATCGGTGCGGGAGGACACGCGCGCGCTCCTTTGATTCCCGCTCCACGAGCCGCCCCGCATGACTCGTTTCCCCTCCGCCTCCACCGCCTCCCGGCCATCGTCAACCTGGTAAGGATAATCTTTAAAGAGACTATGCGTCCACTCATAGACGTTGCCGCTCAGATCCAGCGCCCCACATTCGGCCGCCCCGCCCGGATAGGCCCCCACCGGACTCGTGCCCAAAATCCGCCCTTCCAGGGTGTTGGCTTTGTCCGGATCAAATTCATCGCCCCAGGGATATTTCCGGTGCGACGGCCCCCCCGCCGCCCACTCCCATTCCGCCTCACTTGGCAAGCGAACGACGAATGACGAATGACGAGTGACGAGCTTAGCCCGAATCTCGGCCCACGCTTCCCTCAGCCCACCGCTTACGCCCTCTGACCCGCTTTTCGCCGGCCAGTCCCCGACCCCCGACCCCTGACCCCCGGCCCCCACCTGCTCATTCAGCCAGACGCAGTAGGCCAGCGCCTCATACCAGGTTACCCCCACCACCGGCTGGTTAGCCGCGTTGTAGGCGGAGTCCTCCCAATAATTGGGCTTATCGTGGGCCTGCACCGGATACAAACCGGACACCCGTCGGAGGGCTTCCTCTTCCGATAACGCAAAAAGATTTCGCCAGGCCTCTGCGTTTTTGGGCGTAAATCTACCCTCGGCGACAAGCGCTTCAAATCTGTCCATCCTTTGGGAATAGAAGCGATAATATTCCATGATTTGCTCTACCGGGCCACTGACGTCGGCCTGCCCCTGCCGCCATTGCCAGCCGGCCGGCGTCCAGTAGCGCTCCACGTCATAGCCGCCGACCTCGATGAAGCAGCCGTACTCGGCGTTGGTCACCGGCCAGCGGCCCAGGTAAAAGGGCGCCACCTCCACTTGATGCACGGGCTGCTCCCGGTCAAACGCTTCTTCGTCGTTACTACCCAGCGTGGCGGTCCCGCCGGGCACGGCCACCAGCTCGGGCAGGATGACCTTCACCCCGCCCACCTCGACCGGCGCCAGGCGCGGGTCGCCCACCTCGCTCAGCACTCGCCCGGCCTGGATCCGGGTCCGGCGGTGCAGGGCCGGGTCGGCCAGGTCGGCCAGCAGGGCCTCCTGCACGGCGGCGCGCGTGCCGGCGTCCACCTCCGGCGCGCCTTCGGTCAGGCAGCGGCCGGCCAGGGCCGGGTTAACCGCCAGCACCGCCCGCAGCCAGCCATCGGCCCGGCCCAGCATGCCCGCCGCCAGAATGGTCGTCTGCTCCCAGCCGGTCGGACGCGGCGGCGGCAGCGGGTCCCACTCGCCTATCTCCGGCTGGCCCGTTTCGGCGGTGGTCCGCTCGGTGCGCCAGAAGCCGGTCAACTCCTCCTGCTGCTGCCAGCGGACCAGGAGCTGCTGGGCCGCAAATTGCTCCTGCAGTAGTTGGTGGCTAAATTTGTAGGTCCGGCCATCCGGATCGACCGCGCTCAGCAGGCCGGCCCGCACCGCCCGCTGGAACAGGGTCGCCGGCGGGGTCGGCAGCGGCTCCGGTTCGCCCGGTAGCCGCACCTGAGCCGGCAGCATCTCCCGCAGCTTTTCGACCGGCAAGACCGTGCCTTCGCCCCGAAGTTGCATTTGGTAGCCCAACTCGGCCAGGGCCAGATGGGCCGCGGCCACGGCCCGCTCGTCTTGAAAGCGGTAGTAGGTCTCCCGCAGCAGCCGGTCGGCAAAGGCCAGAAACAACTGGCCCCGGTTGGGCGGCAGGTCGCCCCGGGCCGGGTCAAAGAGTTGGGTCAAAACATAGAGCGACAGCGGATTGGCCGCCTGCGTCTCCAGCCCCAGCCGCGCCAGAGCGGCCAAAAACGGCCCGGTCGCCTCGGCCAGGTAGGCCCGGGCAAAATGCTCAATCTGGGCCTCGCTCAGGGCCTCGATCTCGACCCGGGGCAGGCCCAGCCGCTGCTCGTAGTCGCCGGCATCGCGGCTGGCGATAACGGCCCGGCTGCTGTAGGCCGAGTCCTCGGCAAAATGGTCGTCGATGAAGCGCTTCCAGTCGCCGGCCCGGTGGCTGGACTGGTCGGCCTGGGCCAGACGGGGCATCTCGTTGAGCCCGTCAATCAGCAGCAGCAGTTGACCGCCGCGGGCCAGGTCGACCGGGTCGCCGGCCAGCCGCTCGGCCCGGCCGCGCTCGCGGATGAAGGCCAGCGGCCCTTCTCGCTCCCAGTGGTAGCCGGCCAGGGTCAGCCACAGCGGCAGGCGCCGGCTCTCGTCGCTGAGAAAAGCCCGGGCGGCCGTAAAGGCCAGCCGCTCCAGGACGGTGCTCTTGCCGCAGCCGGGCGGGCCCAGCAGGACAAAGGCCGGAAAGCGGCTCACGGCCTCGGCCACATTGTCCAGCCGCACCCGCTCGATCCGGCGCTCCGCGCCCTCGCCCTGCGGCCGCAGCCAACTGTACTGCTGCTGCAGGCTGTCTTCGTAATCCCAACTGGTGTGGCCGGTCAGGGGCACGTAGTGATCGCGCGCGGCCACGCGTTGGATGGGGCTGCGCGGCTGGCGGGTGATCAGCCAGGCGGCGTAGGCCCGGTGGCGCTCGGCCAGGGAGAGGTCGCTCGCCTGGGGCAACTGCTTGAAGGCTTCCAAGAGGTTGGGCGGCAGGGACAGGCGGGGGGGGGCGCCCGCCACGAGCGCCAGCCCCGGGGCCGGGTGGAAGGGGAAGACGGGCCCCCCCCCGTCCCTAAAACGGGGCGGCTCGTCGATCGAATTGAAGACGACCATCAGGTCGATCTTCAGGCCGGTGGTGATGTCGCGGGCGAGGATGTCGCGCTCGCTGGAGACGTTGCCGGTGGTCATAGGGTTGTCCTTTCTATATCAGCCTGAGGCCGGAGGGATTCTCTCGCCAAGTCGCAAAGGCGCTAAGATTATTTTTTGTTTATTCTTGGCGGGCTTGGCGGCTTGGCGTGAGACTATCTTGTACGTTGAGCCAGGGATTTTCTCGCCAAGACGCAAAGGCGCTAAGATTATTTTTTGTTTATTCTTGGCGGGCTTGGCGGCTTGGCGTGAGACTATCGGCGGCAGTTTATTCGGGCAGTTGATTGGCCACCCGTCTGATGCCGTTTTTGATCAGCGCTTCGCCGAAATTGATGAGTAAGCCCAATCGTTTGTCAGCCAGCTTCAAATAGGTCAGCAACTGCTTGTAATGCACCGGTGCGACTTTTTCGACAGATTTGAGCTCGACGATCACTTTGTCTTCCACGACTAGATCGGCGCGATAGCCCACTTCTAAGGTCACGTCTTCGTAGATAATCGGGATCGCTTGCTGAAGCGTGACCCGCAGTCCGCGTTTTCTTAACTCGTAGGCCAGGATAGCCTCATACGCTGACTCAAGTAGCCCGGGACCGAAGTTCGTGTGGACTTTGTAAGCAGCATCGACGATCTGCTTGGCTATCTCATTCTCGGTCATCAAGATTACTCAAGAACCTCTTGTCTTGGGATGATCACGCAAGCCGCTAAGGCGCAAAGAAATAAGAAGTAAGAAAACTTTGCGTCTTGGCGTCTTGGCGTGCCATTTCTCTCGCTTGATCGATCTGGTACCTTACGGTACTCCCTATTCTAGCCAAACAGTAGCGGCGCAGCCCGGTACAACATCGTGGCGATGCCGATGGCTTTGGCAAGTAGCGGCCCGGCCTTGTCGGCGGCGTCCAGGACTTTGCCGGCGTCGGTGATGAACTCGACCGTGTCGCGCAGGCCGTTGACAATTCGCTTTTTCAGCGGCTCCGGTTTCTGGGTTTCGGCCAGGGCGAGGTCGATAGACTCGACCGCCGCTTCGATCTCGCGGGGGGTCTCCGGCGCGGCGGCCAAGGGCGCGAGTTCCTGTCGCAAGGCCTCGAGTTCTTTGACAAAATCCTCGCGGGTGGCCGCTTCCGGTTTCAAGTAGCGCAGGCCGGTGACGATGTCGCCGCTGGCCTCGACGCCTTGCGCGCCGCTGACGCTGCCGGTGGCCAGCGACCGCATCGTTTCCACGGCGGCCTTGACCACACTGTCCGCCACATCGCCTTGCAGGTCGATGCCGGTAATGATGTTACGGGCCGTCACTTTGCCCGACTGGGAAAAAACACTGCCGGTTTGGGGTTGATCACTCATGATTGTCTCTCCTATCAAGAGGTAAACTAGGGATAGCTCGTTTGATTATATCACGCTCTTCCCTCGACCGGAAGTGTTTGAAAAACAGTTATGTCAGCTTGTTTCAGGAGCAAACATCTGTCGCATCTCTGGCAAGTTGGAGGCAAAATGCGGGTAGAACCGCCGGCTCGGGAAAGGGAACGTATGCCTACACCCCAGATCGATTTGCCCCCAACAGAATCGCCGAATTCCGTCAACGGACGATTGTCAGTTCAGGCGTAAAATGGGTTGACCCAACGCTGTTTCATTGTTACAGTGAGAGGGCAAGGGGCTAAAAACTCTTACGAAACCATTTCACCGAGGCCTGAAGCAGGGATTAACCCACTGGCCTGCGCCACCCCATTAGCTCCGTAAAACTAGATGCGTGAGCCTCGCTACCACTCCAACCTCGCCTCTCCCGCCCCCCGACCGGTATCTTCTTGGCCTGTCTGTTCTATGAAATGGTTTCACAACCAA
>CALMIS010000323.1 GCA_937864185.1 uncultured Chloroflexota bacterium | reverse complement strand
GGGTCACGGCTCTAAGCCCGCGCTGCCGAGCGGCTTGCAGCACGGCCGGCAAGACCTCCAGGTGTAGTCGAGTAGCTTACTGCCCCTTAGCCTCAAAGAACCGTTTTGCTTACAGTTATAAGAAAACGGGATTATAATAGTAGGTATGCTAGTTGAAACAAATGATACTCACCCAACCGCTGAAGCTGTTCAAATCAGGCTGTTACGTCAGGCCGGTCAGGCTCGCCGGTCCCGTTTGATGTTGTCAATTACCCAAAGTATGCTTAATCTTTCCCGTCTGAACATACGGCAACAGTATCCACATCTTTCACCACTCGAGCAAAATCTAAAGTTTGTCGAGTTTGTTTATGACGTCGATCTGGCTACTCAGTTGAAGAAATACCTGCAATTGAGCCATCCATGAGCAGTTCAGACCTCATTCAGGCCACTCGGCCCTTAATCCAGTTGCTTGAACAACGTGCCATCCGTTATTACATCGGTGGCTCAGTGGCGAGTTCGGCCCATGGCTTGCCGCGCACAACGATCGACGTTGATATTGTTGTCGAACTCAAGCACACTCATGTTGAGACTATCGTTAAAGCTTTACAAGACAGCTTCTACATCGATGCGGATATGATCCACGCCGCCATCGATAACGAAACCTCTTTCAATATCGTTCATCTGGAAACATTCATCAAATTGGATATCTTCATCTTGAAATCCAACGCTTATGATCAAATGATTATTCAACGAGCAATAGAAGGAACGCTGGCCCCCGATGATACGGATGAACTAATCGTTAGATTTTCATCTCCTGAAGATATTGTCTTGCATAAACTGCATTGGTTCAGATTGGGTGGTCAGCAGTCTGAGCGTCAGTGGGGGGATGTAATCGGTGTTCTGAAAGTTCAACTGGATAAATTAGATCGCGATTATATGCACCAGTGGGCTCGACAATTAGGGGTGGACGACCTTCTAAACAGAGCTTTAGACCAAACCTCCTCCCCACTTGAGAAATAGAACAAGCTATTGATCCCTTGTTATCCAAGAGCTTTATTTTTCGGTACCCTCGTCGGCATCCGCAGCCCCAGCAGGTCGATCTTGACCAGGCCGGCCTCCGCCAGCCCTTCTTTGTCCCACTGGACCACCACTCGGTCCGGCATTTTCACTGCCGGCAATGATTTCACTTAGCTACAGCCGAGTTTAGGCAGGGAGCAAGCTGGCTTCATTATTAGCCTAACAGCGATCACTTTGACCATTTTTGGTAGTAGTTCGACCACTTTGTGACGTACGGATCGCAAGGTGATTTTGACCGGACATTAGCTTGTCGCCAGGACCGCAACTTTTTCTGCCAGTCGGTGCAACGCTTCGCGCAGTTCGGGAGGGAGGCGAACCTCCAGGGGACAATCTAACCCGGCCAATACGTAGGCCATCCAGGCTAAATCGGGCGCGTAACAGATCATTCGCACTTGCTCCGGTTCCAGTTCATCCAAGGTGGCCAGGGCGGGTGGGATAAGCCGTTGGGCCTTGACCAGAGTCGTCCGCAAAACGACCTCAACCCGCCAGGGGTTTGGCGTCGAGGCAATCGAGCGCTCGACGTAGGGCAAAGCGTCAAAATCGGCGGGCCGGGTAAACGGTTCATCGCTGGCGGTGACGCTCACCACTCGATCAACCCGGAAAGTCCGCAAATCTTGCCGCAGATGACAATAGCCCACCGTATACCAATAGCCGACGCGGTAGACCAGGCCGTAGGGATCGAACCGGCGAGTCGTCTCCGCTCCCTGCCAACTTTTATATTTCAGGACGACTCGCTGGCTTTGATGCAGGGCCAAACTGAGGGTCATAATCACCTCACTGGACGGCGGGGCTGCATTGGCTGCCGGCATCTCCACCGTCAGGGTCGCTTGTAGGGCTTGCACCCGCTCCTTCAAACCCAGGGGCATCACCCGTTCGATCTTGGCCAGGGCACTCTCCATTGCGGTACCCACCACTCCCCGCCCTAACCGGCGATTGAGCCGCAAGCCGAGGACCAGGGCCAGCCCTTCATCTTCGTTGAACATCAGCGGCGGTAGTTTGTAGCCGGGCCGCAACCGATACCCTCCATAGCGACCTCGCTCAGCCTCGATGGGAATCCCCATATCTTGCAGCATGATGATATAACGGCGAACCGTGCGCGTATCTACTTCCAAACGCTCCGCCAACGCTTGCCCACTGAGCTGGGGATAGGCTTGCAGCAGTTCCAACACGGTTAGCACGCGGGTGGCTGGGTTATACATCCGGTACCTCTCCTGGCGAAATATTGGTCCAAAATCCGAAGGTTTATTAGGACTGATTATGTCCGCATTTGAGGGTAGAATCAAATTGTAGTGAAGGAGGTGACCCAATGACGGCTAAATCAAATGACGAACGGGTAGTTAGTCAAACTAAAGATGTTGGCTTTCAAATTGGCGGCCGCAAAACCTTTGCCATCGCGCCAACGGAGAATAAATGGACCTTTTGTCTGTCTAGCACCTCTTTGAGCTTTGAGACTCGGCCTCCTGCTCGTGAACTGGCCTTGCAGGTCGGTGTCGCCACCCTGGGCCGCTTTGTCTTCAACACCTCCCGCCGCTTTGTTTATCCCTTTGCCCCAGCCTTGAGCCGGGGATTGGGGGTACCGCTCACGGCCATCACTTCCTTGATCGCCATCAACCAGGCCACCGGTTTGCTCAGCCCTTTTTTTGGTCCAGTCAGTGATCGCTGGGGCTACCGGGTGATGATGCTGGCCGGCTTGGGCATGCTGGCAGTGGGGATGTTTGCCAGCGGCGTGCTGCCGCTTTATGGCATCATTATGATCGCCTTATTTTTAGCCGGTTTGGGCAAAAGCATCTTCGATCCAGCGTTGCTCGCCTATCTGGGGGAGCGGGTGCCCTTTCACCGGCGGGGTTTGGTGATCGGGATCACCGAGTTTGCCTGGGCTGCCGGGTCATTGGTGGGCATCCCCCTGGCCGGGTTGTTGATCGACCGCCTGGGCTGGCAAGCTCCCTTTTTAACGCTGGGCGGCCTGAGTCTGCTGTGTCTGGCCGGCCTGGCTTTTTTGCTGCCTCCGACCAGCGGGCGGCGGGATCAAGCCACCGAAAAAACGAACTTCAAAAAGACCTGGCAGCAACTAAGGCAGAGTCCAATGGCGTTGGCTGCATTGGGATTTGGCTTTTTGATCAGCATTGCCAATGACAATTTGTTTGTGGTATTGGGGCTGTGGCTGGAGTCCTTTGGTTTGAGCCTCGCCGCGGTGGGGCTGGCCGCTTCGGTGATTGGGGTGGCGGAGTTAGTCGGCGAAACGGGGACCGCCATCGTGGCCGACCGCATCGGTTTGCCCCGGGCCGTGTTGGTTGGTATGAGTCTGGCCACGGTGGGCTATTTGCTTTTACCGCTGGTGGGCGTCACTTTGCCGCTGGCGTTAGCCTCTCTGTTTATCTTGTTTCTCTTTTTCGAGTTTTCGGTGGTCACCTCGTTGTCGCTCTTTACAGAGGTGCTGCCCGAAGCCAGAGCCACCATGATGTCGGCCCTGTTTGCCGCCTTGAGCCTGGGTCGGATGGTTGGGGCGTTCAGCGGTGGGCTGGTGTGGGCCATGGGTGGGTTGCTAGGAGTCGGAATCGTTTCAGCGGTTGCATCGGCCCTGGCTCTGGCCTGTTTAGGCATTGGCCTGCGTGCCTGGCGGCGAGGTCGGACCGGTGTTTGAGGAGGAGGGCGATACTTTTGGGGCAAGAGAGAACACCCGTGGATAGAAGATTCTTAGAAATAAGCCCGTAAACCCCACCAGCTTCAGCGGTGGGATATAAGGGCTTTCTGTATGCATCGATGACTTTGGTGCCAAAGTCATCGATGCATACACTGATGAGGCTTGGAAGCACAAGGTCTTGGCTAAATTCGAACAGCAAAAAATCGTCTACCAGGCAGTCCGAGAACGTTTTGAGCTTTCGGCTCAAATGACCATCCGCTGCATTGCCAAAGTGACCGACGCCTACCAACTGGACAAGAAAACCAAGCGCACTTTTAGACCGGCAGGGGCTGTCGCCTACGACCACCGGATTTTGCGCTACAAGCTCGACCAGCGAGAGGTTTCCATCTGGACAGTTGACGGCCGGCAAACTATCCCGTTTGTTGGCGGCGACCGCCAGATAGAGCTTTTGGTCCGGCAAAAGGGCGAAAGCGACCTCGGCTACATTGGCGGCGAATTTTACCTGTTTGCCGTCTGTGCCGCCGACGAGCCAACCCCCGATGACGCCACCGGCTACCTTGGCGTTGACCTGGGTATTGTCAATATCGCGACCGAGCCAACTTGCTCCGGATGTGGCTCGGTCGATAAGTCTAACCGAAAATCCCAATCCCATTTTGAATGTCCGGGTGGTTACGCTGGCCACGCTGTCACCAACGCGGCTACGAATATCTCCATTCGTGGCTGGGCCTCAACCGCCCGAACGCGACGAACCTCTAGGGTTCAGTCGCAAGCCCCCAGGCTTTAGCCGGGGGTAGTTGCCGGGTAAGGTAAAGTTCAACCACTTGCCGAATACCGACCTCATCATCCACAACCAAAACACGTTGTTTGGCTTTCATGGCGTCAACCCCATTTTTTGGTCTTCCCTGACCCTTAGCACCCTATTATATGGCCAACCTCAGAAAATGTTTATTAAATGGAGGCTGTCCAAAAAATGTCATACTTCTGTAATTTTTCCACAAGAGTTCAGCAATGTTTTTATTTTATGCTGAGATTAATGATGAAATTTACAGTTTTTTACCTTACTTTGAGTATAGAAAGGAACTAAACCATGAGAAATTTAAGCATAACCCCAAGCGAGTCGGCTTTTCAGGACAGCCTGGCTGCCGACAGATCAATCGTAGTTGGCCACAAGATGCAGATGATTGGCGAGTTCATCACGCGCTACGGGTTGGTGCTGGTCATAGGCTGGATCGGGGCCATGAAATTTACGGCCTATGAAGCCCAAGCCATTCAACCTCTGGTGGCGAACAGTCCCTTTATAAGCTGGGTTTACCAGATTTTCAGCGCTGAGGCTTTCTCCAGCCTGCTTGGCGTTGTGGAGATCGCCACGGCAATCTTGATTGCTCTGCGGCCCGTCTCGGCCAAAGCTGCGGTCGTTGGCGGCGCTCTGGCCAGTTTGACCTTCCTGACCACACTTAGCTTTTTGTTCACCACCCCCGGTTGGGAACCGACTCTGGGCGGTTTCCCGGCCCTATCGGTCGTGCCTGGTCAATTTCTCATCAAAGACATTGTCTTGTTGGGCACGTCGATCTGGCTCTTGGGCGAGGCCCTGCGCGCATCACGCCGATAACCAGACCCAGTAAGATCCAAAATTGAGGGGCCAGCATCCTCAGATGCGGCTCCGGCCTCACCGTGTTGAGGCGGTATCTGAGGATGCCTCTCTCCTCAAAAAACAGGTTCGTAGTAGCGGCTTCAGCCGCGCCAGGACCGCTAAAGGCGGTTACTACGAATTTTTATTGTCGTTGTCGTCCCGGCCGGGACTGTCGCACTCCTCTGACAAAGTTTGGTCTGCTGACAGTCTGGCCCGCTGGACATACTTCAATCATAACTTTAATTCGATGGAGGAACCGTATGATGACGCATACCGCCGAACACGAGCGTCTGGCTGCTCATCGAGCCGGTCAAGCTAATTGGAAATTGTGGGGACCGTATCTCAGCGAGCGCGCCTGGGGTACCGTCCGCGAGGATTACAGTCCCTCGGGCGAAGCCTGGGATTTCTTCCCCCACGACCATGCTCGGAGTCGGGTTTATCGCTGGAACGAAGATGGTCTGGCCGGCCTCAGCGACCGCAACCAGTATCTCTGTTTTGCCCTGGCGCTCTGGAACGGGCGCGACCCGATCCTCAAAGAGCGGATGTTTGGACTGACCGGCTCAGAAGGCAATCACGGCGAAGATGTCAAGGACTACTACTTCTATCTCGATAGCACGCCAACCCACAGCTATATGAAGATGCTCTACAAGTACCCCCAGGCCGCCTTTCCTTACGCGGATATCGTCGCCGAAAACCGGCGCCGGGGCCGCTTCGAGCCGGAATACGAGCTGCTCGATACCGGCGTGTTTGCCGATAACCGGTACTTCGATGTCTTCATCGAATATGCCAAGGCCGACCAGACCGATATCCTGGTCAAGCTGACGGTCGTTAATCGCGGCCCGGAGCCGGCCGAGTGCTACCTCTTGCCCAGCCTCTGGTTCCGCAACACCTGGAGTTGGGGCTACGAAGCCGGGCCAATGGGCGACGTACCGGGCAAACCCTGCCTGGAACAGATCGCTGCGCCGAAAGGCGTCGCTGCCGTGCGGAGCCGCCATCCCGCCGCCGGTAGCTACTATCTTTATGCCGAGCAACCCGTCGACTTGTTCTTCACCGAAAATGAGACCAACGCCGAGCGACTCTACGGCCTACCCAATTCTAGTCCGTATGTGAAGGATGCTTTCCACCACTACTTGATTGACGGGGTGAAAGAGGCGGTCAACCCCGACCGGCAGGGCACCAAAGTGGCCGCCCTGTACCGCGAAACCATCGCCCCCGGCGAAACTCGAAGCCTGCGGCTGCGCCTGTCAAACGTCAGCCAGACTCGGCCCTTCCACAACTTTGACCGGGTGTTTGCCCAGCGCCAGGCCGAGGCGGACGAGTTTTATACCGCCGTCCAAAACCCCGTCCTGACCGAGGATGAGGGTCGAGTCCAGCGCCAGGCCTTGGCCGGCATGCTTTGGTCCAAACAACTCTTTTACTACGACATCGAGCAGTGGCTCAACGGCGACCTCGGCGCTTTCCCTCCGCCGGCCTCGCGCCGGTACGGGCGCAACCACGAGTGGGATCACCTCAACAACTTCGACGTCATCTTGATGCCGGACAAGTGGGAGTACCCTTGGTACGCCACCTGGGATTTGGCCTTCCACTGCCTGCCCCTGGCCCTGGTCGATCCGGAGTTTGCCAAGCGCCAGTTGGAGTTGATGACCCGCGAGTGGTATATGCACCCCAACGGCCAACTACCGGCCTATGAGTGGGCTTTTGGCGACGTCAACCCGCCGGTTCACGCCTGGGCGGTTTGGCGGGTCTACCAGATCGACGCTAAACAAACCGGCCAACCCGATCGGGCCTTTTTGGAAGGACTAATCCATAAACTGTTGCTCAACTTCACCTGGTGGGTCAACCGCAAAGATGAAGATGGCAACAACGTCTTTCAGGGCGGCTTCCTGGGGCTGGATAATATCAGCGTCTTTGACCGCAGCGCTATGCTGCCGACCGGCGGTCACATCGACCAATCGGACGGCACGGCCTGGATGGCCGCTTACTGTTTGACGATGCTGCAAATTGCCCTGGAGTTAGCCAAGGAAGAACCCGTCTACCAAGACCTGGCCACGAAATTCTTTGAACACTTCCTGCGGATTGCTCGCGCGATGGCCAATCTTGGCGGCGAGGGGCACCGGTTGTGGGATGAAGAAGACGGTTTCTTCTACGATGCCCTGCACCTGCCTGACGATACGATCATTGCAATTAAGGTCCGCTCGCTGGTCGGACTGCTGCCGCTCTTCGCGGTCGATACCCTTGAGCCGGAAATTCTGGAGGCAATGCCCGATTTCAACCGGCGGCTGCATTGGTTTATCAACAACCGGCCTCATTTGAGCGGCAATATGGCCAGCATCGATCTACCTGGCGCCGGTCAGCGGCGGTTGGTCAGCATTCTGACCCGCGACCGGTTGGTACGCGTCTTGCAACGGATGCTCGACCCGAATGAGTTTTTGTCTGATTACGGTATTCGCTCGGTTTCGAAATATCACCAGGCCCACCCCTACAGTTTCTATGTCGATGGGCAAGCCCACACGATTGGCTATCAACCGGCCGAGTCGGAGAGCGGTCTCTTTGGCGGCAACTCCAACTGGCGCGGTCCGATCTGGTTCCCGATCAACTTCTTGATCATCGAAGGCTTGCAACGCTTCCATCACTACTACGGCGACGATCTCAAGGTCGAGTGCCCCACCGGCTCCGGGCAGCTCATGACCCTGGGCGAGGTGGCGACCGAGCTTTCTCACCGCCTGATCCGCCTCTTCCTGCGCGATGCTCATGGCGAACGACCTATCTACGGTGGAACGCGCCGCTTCCAGGACGATCCCCACTGGCGCGATTACGTCTTGTTCAACGAGTACTTCCACGGCGACAGCGGAACCGGGCTGGGAGCCAGCCACCAGACCGGCTGGACCGGCCTGGTCGCCAAGCTCATCCAGCAAGCCGGCAGTAATAACCCAAAAGTCTCACATACGGAGGAATAAACCATGAAAGGAATTAAAGGAAAAAACGTTTTAGTGACCGGCGGCACGTCCGGTATCGGCCAGGCGATCGCAGTCTATTTTGCCAAAGAAGGGGCCAATGTCGCGATCAACTACCGCTCTCGCTCCGAAGAGGCCGAAGAAACCCATGCCCAAATCCACGCCAAGTCAGGCCAGCCCATGCATGACTTAATGGATGAAATGGAGAAAAGCGGCGGCCAGCACGTCTTGGTCCGGGCCGATGTGTCCGTTGAAGCGGATGTGGTCAGCATGGTCCAGGAAATTGTTGATCAACTGGGCGGGCTGGATATCTTGATCAACAACGCCGGCATCCAAATCCCTGGCGACTCGCATGAACTGACCATCGACAGCTTCGACCGGGTTCTAGCCGTGAATCTGCGGGGGGCTTATATGTGCGCCCGCGAAGCGATCAAGCAATTCCTGGCTCAAAACAAACCGGGCGTGATCATCAACGTCTCCAGCGTTCACCAAGAGATTCCCAAACCTCGCTTTTTGAGCTACTCGGTTAGCAAAGGCGGCATGCAGAATTTGACTCGCACGCTGGCCCTGGAATATGCCGGGCGTGGGATTCGAGTCAACGGCATTGGGCCGGGCGCGACCATCACCCCAATCAACCGGGCCTGGGTTGACGATCCGGTCAAGAGCGCCATGGTCTATGAGCACATCCCCATGCAGCGCGCCGCTGAGGCCGAAGAAATGGCCGCGGTCACGGCTTTCCTTTGTTCGGATGATGCGGCCTACATCACCGGCCAGACGATTTTTGTCGATGGCGGGCTGACGCTCTACGCCGATTTCCGCACGGCGTGGTCGTCGGAGTAATCATTTCTGCGCCGGAGGACCTTGATGACTCAGATGATTGGCGAAACCCAAGACACCCCGGGGCCTCGACGCGACAGAAGATCATCTGTATGCCGGCTTATTCCGGGCCAACCTCCACCCTGGCCAGACGCTGACCATCATCGCCAGCACCGAGCCGGATCCTACTCTGGACGGCCGGTCTGCCTACGCCGAGCGACAAGCCTACGAGCAGCAGTTGATTGGGTCTGCGGCAGAAATAAAAACAGAGTCTACCCTGACCGAATCAGCACCTACCGCTGCAGAACCGGACCTGTCCGGCCTGGTCCGACATCTGATCCTGGCCGCCGATCAATTCATCGTCCGGCGCGCCCTGCCCGACGCTCCCGATGGTCGCTCGGTCATTGCCGGCTATCCCTGGTTTGGCGATTGGGGCCGCGATACGATGATCAGCCTGACCGGTCTGACCGTGACTACCGGCCGGCCCCAGGTCGCTCGCAGCATCCTGCGCACCTTTGCCCGTTTCGTGGACCAAGGCATGTTACCCAATCGCTTTCCCGATGCCGGTGAAGTGCCGGAGTACAACACCGTTGACGCCACACTCTGGTATTTTGAAGCCATCCGCGCTTACCACGCTGCTACGAATGATGACGTGCTCCTGGGCGAGCTCTGGCCCGTGTTGCAGGAGATTATCGATTGGCACCAACGCGGCACGCGCTACCGGATTCAGGTCGATCCGGCGGACGGCTTGCTCTATGCCGGTGAGCCGGGGGTGCAACTAACCTGGATGGATGCCAAAGTGGGCGAGTGGGTGGTGACGCCGCGCATCGGCAAACCGGTGGAAGTCAACGCTTTGTGGTTTAACGCCCTGCGCTTTATGGCCGACACGGCCCGCCGCCTGGGCCACCCGGCCGAATCGTATCAAGCCGCCGCCCAACAGGCCGAAACCGGTTTTGCCCGTTTTTGGAACGAAACGTTCAACTACTGTTACGACGTGCTGGATGGCCCGCAGGGCCACGAGGCGGGCCTGCGGCCCAACCAGCTCCTGGCCGTCTCACTGCCCTACAGCCCGCTCAATCTACCACAACAGCGAGCAGTGGTCGATGTTTGCGCCCGGCAGCTCTGGACCTCGCACGGCCTGCGCAGCCTCGATCCTCGTGACCCAAGTTACGTTGGCCATTATGGCGGCGGGCCACTGGAGCGGGATGGCGCTTATCACCAAGGCACAGTCTGGGGCTGGCTGATCGGACCCTTCGTCAGCGCCCACCTGCGAGTCTACGGTGATCCGGCGTTGGCGCGTACTTACTTGACGCCGTTTCTCCGTAGTCTGTTCGGCACAAACGTGGGCAACCTCAGCGAAATCTTCGACGGCGACCCACCGTTCCAGGGCCGGGGCTGTCCGGCCCAAGCCTGGAGCGTGGCCGAGGCCCTGCGGGCCTGGCAGGAAATAAACTGCTTTGAGAAAGCTTAACTTACGGGAGTCAAACAGTCCCTGCGAGACGACACTGGGGATGAACAGATATCATCGTCGGGTTGCTGGCCGGCTTAGCCAGTAGTGTGGCCTGGGTCGCCACCCTAGAGTCCGGCGCCACCAGCGGTGACGCCCAAGCAAGTTGTCAACTACCCCCGGTGCGGCTGGAAGTGACGGCACATCGGGCCGAAATCAAAGCTTGTCCAGGGTGTGGGCATTGGTCGGGTAAGCGCCGCTGGTCACGCCTATAGGCTCATATTCGGCTTTACAAGTT
>CALMIS010000322.1 GCA_937864185.1 uncultured Chloroflexota bacterium | reverse complement strand
ACCATCCGGCGGGACGCGATGTACCGGATGATCGGCCGCGACGAGATGCGCCACTTTATTACGACCTACCATTTTGTCGAACCGGATCTGGTTCAGGTCTACATTCAAGACGTAACGGAGTTCAAGCCACCCGAAGAAGGCTCGGCCTAAGGAGTTGAACCCGAGGGCGGCATCCCGATGGCCGCTGCCCGTTCGTTTTTTCGGAGTCCCCCTCTCTTCTGTGTGCCACCCCGGTTGAAAAGACAGCCAATTTTCCCAAAGCTCAAAAATTTAAGCTGGTAACTCCTCATTTCACTAACTCCAGAGCGGCTTTTGCCTGGGGTATTGGTACTTCGGTACTACTTCAATCCCTAGTTAAGTGTGATAACATTTTTATCAATCTAAAGTACTTTAACAACTAAATAGGGGCTGAGAGGGAAACTCGGGGCATTAAACCATTTTCAGGAGGGAACAAATGTCTGTGCATCCAATTATGATCAGGCCGCATACGATGACGGGTGTGGGGAAAATCACCCGGCTGGCAGTTTTTTTGGGAATAGGGCTAGGCAGCGGCCTCATCACCATGCTGAGTTATGCAACTGGGAACGTCATTTTCTTTCTGTCGCTCTTAATTTTTATTTTGCTGGGCTTTAAGCGGTATCAAGGCCGCAATTTATTGCTGCTGTTGTACGCGCATCTGCTGGTCGCTGTCGCCACCGTTAACATCGCCAGCAGCATGCCCGCCGTGCGCCAACTGGTGGTTGGCAGCGGGGCAGGGGTCTCGAGCCAGGATCAGCTCTCGGTTTTCAGCCTGGCGGTGTTGTTGGGCGTCGTCGCCTCGATCCTGCTGGTGACCGTCCCGTTCTTGCTGACCGCAGCGACCGCCGCCGCGATCGTGGCGAAATGGCACGTTGGCGAAGATGAGGCCTTTAAATCGGCCTTTATCCATACCATATACAGTCTGCTGGCCGTTATCCACTCGGTGGTTGTGGTCGAGGCGGGGGAACTGCAAGGCAGTGCTGAAAATATTGAACGGCTGGAGCAGTTTGGCGGACCGTGCTGGCTAACGGTTCATTCGGGCCAGGTGGTGGTCTTGCACATTCAGGGCCGGATCACCCGGGCCGTTGGATTGGGCACGGTCATGGTCCAGCGGGGCGAAAAGATTAAGGCGGTGCTGCCGCTCGGCCCCGAGGGCAATGTGCAAGAGATTGAAAACGTGCTCACCCGGGATCGTATCCCGCTCAAAGTAAAGGTGCTGCACGCGGCCCGCCTCGAGCCGGCGGCGGACACCCAAGCCCGTTTGGAAGGGGTCGTGGTCGCGGCTCAAGCTAAGCTGCACCAGTTGACGCGCCACGGCGGCACGGTCGAACAGATCGAAGCGGCCCGGCAAGCGTTGGAGGCGGCCCGGCGCGAGCTTCTTGCTCTGGACGGTGACAAGCTTGTAGGCGATGAGATCTTTCAAATCTACGAGAGTACGGCCAAACTGGCGGCCCTGCGCGGGCCGAAACCGTACGAGGCCGTCAAGTTTGCCATCGTTAACAATACCAAAGACGCCTTTATGGCCGAGTACGCCGAGGATTTGTTCAAGATCCACGCCGGCGATGGGGCCGATCTCGACAGCCGGATCGACCAGCGCAAGATCAAAGAGATTGAAGATATGGTCACGAAAAAGTCGCTGGCTTTTGGCCTGGGCAAAGGGGCCAAGCTGTTGATCGTGGACATCGCCGATATTGTTTTCCCCGACGAACTGAAAGACAAGATCGAGCAGGAAGTTAAGACTCAGATCGAGGAGCGTATAAAAGAGACCGAGGTGCGCATCGCCGAGTCGAAGGCTAGGGCCGATATGACCCTGGCTCGGGCCAAGGCGCAGGCCTCGATTTTGGAGGGCAAGAGCGAGGGTGAAGCCCGTGCGGCTTTGTTCCGTGAAATTTTACGCGAACTCAAGCGCGAGCAGTTGCCGCAGGAGCAGATCGCCGGGGCGATGTTGAACCTGATAGCGGCCACCACGTCGGTTAAGGAGGTGAAAGACCTGTTCAAGTCGGCCACGGTTTTGGGGCGACGCTTTAGTGATCTTACGCCGGAGCAGCTCACCAATGGCGCCGGCGACTAAGTCGATCATCCATTCGCTTTGAAACCCAGGAGAGATCTAAAATGTTGATGAAACACAATCTTGATCACGGGGTCGTCCGCAAGCAGGCCGTGGACAGTGTTGAAAAGCAGGATCAGTTTTCGGCCAAGATGCTGCCGCAGGTTTTGGCCGGGGTTCAAGCCTCGGCGGCGGAGGCAGTCGAACCTGGGCTTGATGAGGTGCTCGCGGCGGCGGAGCCGGACGGGCGACTGGAACGGATGCAGGTCTACTGGGCTTACCCCCAGTTCGCGACGCTGCCCAAACCGGCCCGGGCCGAGCTGGTGGCGAGCCTGGCCGAGTTGATTGGCGTTGAGCGCCAGGCCGGACCGCCACCGCTGGTTTATCTCGATCAGACCGCCCTCGATTGGCCGGTCTCGCCGACGGCGGTGGAAAGCCTGCGGCGGTTGGTAGCCTCGAACGCCAGCAGCTTGCAAGCCCTGCCCCTCGATACCCTGCTGCTGGAACAAAAAAACGGTGAGATCGAGGCCTGGTATGTGGACGAGCAGGGCTGGCAGTGCCGGCAGCCGGCCGACGGCAGCAAAATCCTCAGCCTGCTCGATCGGGGCTTTGAGCCGGCCCTGCTGCTTGAGACGCTCCAGGCGACGTACCCGCATGTCCGCTACCTGGCGCTGCGCCAGCCTGAGCAGGCCGCTCGGCTGTGCCAGACGGCGATCGACCAGCTTGATCCGGTCCGTTACCTGGGCCGGTTGAGCAGCGCCGCCTTTTCCAGCGACAGTCTGGCCGGCTTGATGCAGCCCAAGTACAGCCGGGGGCTGTTTCACCTGCTGCTGGCCTCCATCAATTTGAATCAGGGAGTCGATTTGCGGCAGGTGGAGGAGCATTATCTGATCGGCCGGGATGAGTTCTTGGCTTCGGGCCAGTTCTTCTATCTGGCTCTGGCCGATCTGGGCCAGGCCGTGGCTTTGCGCCGGCGGGGTGAACTCGAAGATGCGCGCGATGTCTGTCTGCGAGCGCAAGATCTATTGCAACACGAAAGCCGGCCCAGTCCGGCCACGTTGGCTCTGCGGCAAGCCGTTGGGGAAGAGGTTACCCGCCTCGAGGCTCAGCTAGTGATTGAGTCCTTGCTGCCGGCCGCCAAGAAGGCGATCCTCAACGTCTTCAACGTCGCGACCGGGGCCCGGCTGGCGGCCCAGCGCGGCAATGCCGGGCTGCACTTCTTCTGTCGCAAGGATTACGAAGCCATCGAGCCGCCCCCTCGCCGGGCCTTTAGTTTCGAGCTGGAGCGGCTGGCCAGCCAGACCGGCGTCGATATCGGGGCGGTGACCTACATTCTGGAGATCCCGCCCGGCTTCAGCACCGATGGCAGCCTCCAGCCCGGAGATTGGGTCTTGATCGCCGGGGAGGTGGAGCCGGAGCGGCTGCATCACAAACGCGTCGTCGTCCTAGAAGACGATATCTTGCGAGCGTCCCTCAAAACCTTCTTTAATGAAGCCCACGACCACTTTTTCTTAAAGGCGGCTCACGAGGCCGGGACCTCGTTTGTGGTGGAAAACTACGGCGCTTCGGCGGAAGCGATCGAAAAGTACTATCAGAAGTATAAGAAGAGCGGGCCGGTGGAGTACCGGGCCGCTTATGAAGTTTGCCTCAGTGGGCTGGTGGTGGGGATCATTCGCCGGGGCGAGCTCATCCCGCCGGTCTCGGAGCCCGGCGACGATCGCCAGAGCCCGCCGGTCATCCGGCCGCTGCCGGTCGTGGCCCATCTCTCGGCCGGCCTGAGCGAGATCGAGCCGGCGGCGGTCACGGAGGAGTGGTACCTGCCGGAGCCGGCCTGCGCCGGAGCCACCTTTGGCCTGATCGTCGACGAAGCGTGTATCAGTGAGGCTGGCCTCGAGGCCGGGGATCTGGTCCTGATCCGGCAGCAGGCTGCGGTTGAGCCGGGCGAGCTGGCGGCTGTGGTCATCCGGACCCCGGACCAGACTATCGAGGCGATCAAGGCCTACCACGTCTTCGAGCAGCCGGGCCGGGAGCACTGGTTTCTCCGATCGAGCGGCGAAACCGGCCCGCACTTGGTCGCCATCCCGGCCGGGGGCGATCCGGCGGCGGTCAAGCGGCTGTACCACCGGCGGCTGGCCAACGTGATGTTTTTGAGTGAGGCCGAGGTCTGGATCGCCGGGAAGTATGTGAAGAAGCTTAGCTCGGCTAAAGCGCGCTAGCGCCAAAGGGACGGTGTCACAGCCGTCCCTTTTTTGTTTGAGCGAGTGGGGTATTCCGAGCGTAAAATCCAACCTTAAAATTTCGTTACATTAGTGGGTATTGGTTGCATCTGTCGCAGGGGGACGCGTGACGCGCGCACACACGGGAGATTTTGTGGTATTATGTTGACATAAGAAGTTGTCATAATGTTTGCTGGCCCCTCGCCCCGGGAAGAGCGAGCGGTCAGGATTGATAAAACGATCTATAAGTCGAGCTTGTAGATCGTCATACGCCTGCTGAGGAGAGAACTGATGTCACAAAAATCCTTTATCTTCGATCGTGAAGTCATTGTTGGGTTGGGAGGCCGGATCCTCCAAGGTGTTTTTCTCCTCTTGGCTTTAGCCTTGGGGGTGCTGGTCAGTTTTCTGATCTATAAAGAGTTTGTCCTGGCGGCAAGCCGGTTGAACCTGGCCGAGCGGGGGCCGGGCGGCGCCTTCTTGGCCTCACCCTTTACCATGGGCGTGGTGGCTACCGGGCTAGGACTGGGCTCGGTCATGCTGTGCGTCCTGGTGGCCTCCTTGCTGGTGGCCGGCCTCTACGGGTTGGCGATGGTCCGTTGGCCCAATGGGGAACGCCTCTCCTGGTGGCAGGCGGTTGCTTATACCATGCGCTCGATCTTTGGCCGGGATACGGTCTTGCTGGTCATCAATGGCGAAGAGTGGGACAAGCTCCCCGGCTCGGAAGAAGACAAATGCCGGGTTAAGCTCTGGGGTGGACCGGCCTGGTTGGTGATCTATCCTGGCCGGGTGGTGGCGCTGCATTATCGGGGTCAGCTTACGCGGATCGAAGCGGCCGGGGCGGTGATGATTGACCCGGCTGAGGAGATCAAGGCGATTTTGCCGTTGGGGGGCAAAAGCAATTCTCAGGAACTGGAGAACGTCCTGACCAAAGATAAGATCGCCTTACGGCTCAAGGTGGCTCACGGCGCTCAAATCGAGCCCGCCGACGACACCAAAAAGCGATTAGACGAAGCGGTCAATACAGCCACTTTGGAATTACGCGAGGCGCGCCGGAGTAATACCGAAAACGAAACCGAGGCCACCCGGCAAAGCATGGAAAAAGCGACCCAAGCCCTGGAGAAGGCTAAAAAATCGCGCTCCGAGCTGGAGAATGATCGCCTCATCGGCGATGATAGTGGCCACTGCTACGAAAATATCCTGCGCAAAATCGCCATGGGGTCACCGAACATCTGGGAAGCCTTCAAAGGCTCGGTCGGCAGCAATCTGCGAGATGTCATCCTGACCGAGACGTTTGAAAAGCTGTTTGAGCTTAAAGGTGACCATGAAGAGGTAGATCCTCGGATCGATAAACGCAAGATCAAGGAAATTGAAGACAGCATAAAAAAGAATGCCCAGAAACCGAAGCTCAATGACGGTCTAATCTTGAAATTTGTTGATATTACAGAAGTAACCTTTACCGAAGATCTCCGCCGCAAGATCAACGAGGAGGTGGAAATCCAGATTGATGAGCGGATTCAGCAGACCAAGGCTCGGATTGAGGAGTTTAAGGCGAAGGGCCGGATTGTGGAGGCTCGGGCTAAGGCGCAGGCGAGAATACTTGAAGGTCAGGGTGAGGGGGAGGCTCGGGCGGCTTT
>CALMIS010000321.1 GCA_937864185.1 uncultured Chloroflexota bacterium | reverse complement strand
CTTTTTGTTGTCTGAAAAATTTAAGGCGACAGATGGGTTATGCCCAAGGTGTGATGAAATACCTTTACACTCAAAACATCCGCATTTTCGACCACACCAAGGAGTTTTCTGAGCCGCTGCTGACGGCCATTTGAGCGAGGCACAACAGGCTGCCCATCGCGCGCATCGAGCTGCCCGAAACCCTGCTCATGAGCGTAGTATCTCGCTGCCGCCGGTCAATGCGGCTGAGGTCCTAGCGGCCTACTTGCGCCGGCTGAAAGCCAAATGAGCGAAAAATCGGCCTGCCTGGGGTCACAAATCTACTGCCGACCATCAAAGGTAGGCCACTACGGCCAGTTACAACGCGGTCCACGTTGGGGGTGACTATGCTCATTGGTGGGAAGGGGCTTGCCTACGCCATCTGTGTCAACATGACTGAGCAGGCCATTCTTTCACGCCGTCATGGCAAGCGACGGATAATGCTGACCTTGCAGGTCGAACAAGGTCATCCCCGACAAAGTAACCCGCTGGTAACCACGCCGATGATGAAATCAAGTCGGAGCCGAGTAACATCGCGTACTCTGCGGTTGGAGAACGTAGCTGATGTGGCGATGGCGATAGCTTTTACGTGAAGCGATGCCTTAGAGATACCCTATGTGGCTGCCGCAGGCGCTTAAGTATGACCTGTGACCTAGCCTATTCCTCTACCAAGCCGCTCCCAAATCAGCCATTGCGATATCCCGACCCTATGGCCCGGTTACTGGCGGGTTTGAACGATGAGGGCTTTAGTCATTTGCTGCCAGAAAGCATATTTTCATCGAAAACCCGGGCTACCATCTCCGCCCGAGAACTAACCCCTAGCTTAGCGAATACACGCCGCAAGTGAGTAGAAACAGTCCAGGGACTGATCTCTAACACGGCGGCGATAATTTTATTAGGATGGCCTTTGGCCACCAAACGGACAATTTCCTGCTCGCGCGGACTAAGATTGGTCTGGGATGGGGAGGTTTTTGGGCTGAAGTAGCGGGTTAGCGTGTAGCGAAAATTAGCAATTTGTATGTCAAGGATTACTTCTGGTTTGGTTTCGTAATTTTGGAGGATGCTATTGGGCATTAATTCTTCGCCGACACTGGCTAAGACCTGTCCCAGTAAATCTTCCAACTTAGGGTAGAGCAAGACATTATCGGCAACATTCCCTTGAGTCTCAGCTTTTTCTAGGGAGTTCATCATCGTTTTTCTCCCACAGTGTTGTGATGACAGAAGAGAAACATTAGCCCAGATAACAACAACCAGGCCAATAAGGAAGTTGAAATCCAAGACTGAAAAATATGGACGGCTTTACGGGGATACGCTATCGCTTGGCAGCACCCCGACTCCATAAATGGGGATAATTTGTACCTGCAAGGTATCAATTACCGTCTTTGGCCAAACGGTGGACTGCGTCTATTTGTTGCTGCCACATAACGAAAATAAGAACGCGAGAGCCAGAAATCTGGCTTACGGTTCATAGCGGCACAGTTAGCTTACTTCGATCACAGGTACGGGTGTTAAGATTTTTTAGCAAGAATGGGCGATATAAGTGGCAGTATATGTTGAGGTGGTGGCAAGACAATAATTGCATTTCCCTCCAAAGGCACAAAAAAATGGCAGATCCCCCAAGGTTTAACAACCTGTGCCATTATATCATAAGCTGTCGCCAGGAGACAATCCCCTATTTATGCGACCCTCATTTGAAGGAACTGGTTTATGCCTCGCCAAAAAAAGGGACTGTTCACCGCTGGTCAAATACGATACGCTTGACCCCAAGAGATTATCTTTAGCGATCATCTTTAGAAAGGAGATTTGGTCATGGATGAGTTGGAAGCTCTAGACATGATGGATATGGAAGAATTCGAAGAAGAGGATATGTTTGGCCTGGGCGAGGTTGAGGAAGAAGATATGTTTGGCCTGGGCGAGGTTGAGGAAGAGGATATGTTTGGCCTGGGCGAGGTTGAGGAAGAAGATATGTTTGGCCTGGGCGAGGTTGAGGAAGAAGATATGTTTGGCCTGGGCGAATTCGATGGATACGGTGATTTTGAAGGCGATCTCTTTTTTGGAAAGTTATGGCGAGGCATAAAGCGCGTAGCTAGAGGCGTAAGCAAGTGGGTCGTGCGAGGAGCCAAAGCGCTTGGCAAAGTACTTGGGCCCATTTTTAAGAAGCTGGCTCCTATCGCCTCCCGTATTGTAGGTGGTGTCATTGGCGGTCCAGCTGGAGCAGCAATTGGCGGTTCGATTGCTCAGGCCGTTTTGAGGGAAGCTGATTATGAGAGCGAGGCTGAGGCTGAAGCCGAGTTGCTTGAGAGTGATGCCGATTTTGAAGCACAAGGCGGGGACTTCGAAGCCTATGAACTGATGGAAGATTTCGCCGCCGAAGCAGTTGAAGCTGAAAGTGAAGCTGAAGCAGATATGTTTATTGGGCGTATGGCTCTTCAAGCCGCCCAAATGTTTCGAAGAAATCCTCGCTTACGGGGCGCAGTTCCGCGGGTGATCCGTGCGGCTATGGCTCTGGCAAAAACTTTCCGAGTTAACAAGCGTACCCGCTGGGCGATCAGGACTATCCCGGTTATTATAAAACGGACACTCACCCGCCTGGGTCGCCTCCGGCGAGTCACTCGCCGGTCCATTGTAGAAGCTATGGCTCATGAAACGGCTTGGGTACTAGCCAATCGCCGTCGAGCTTTGGTTGCCTTACGTCACCATCAGATGGTACGTCGTCGGGGCCCGGTTCGTCGGGGCCCGGTTCGTCGGGGCCCGGTTCGTCGGGTTAAAGTAAGAAGTAGAATAGCGACCCCACGCTTATCAGCTCGTTGTCAGCCCGTTCGAGGAAGAATTACACGGCCGCAAATCCGTGTCAGGTAGGTCCTGAGTAAAGTTCAACAGTACAGGGGGGTAGACATGTCGAGACAAAGTTCACCTCAAGAAGCACCGAGCTTCAGAGATTTGGAGCCTGAAGGTTATCCTATCGAGCAGCATAACACTACGGAAAATGCGGCAGGAGATGTTCCAACCTTCGAGGTCTCTCCGCTAGACACACTAGGAGAATATGAGTTCCGTAATCCGGAAATGTTTGACCAGTTTGAAAATCTTGATGAATTAAATGAGGACAGCGAGGACTTTGATGAATTGAATAGTCCCACACGTAGACCGGAACTCAGAAGTGCTCTGGCCATCTCAGCCGGTCGAACGGCACTCAAGTGGAGTGGTTACCCCATCTCTGGCCTGAGCACAAGACAAAGCCCCGCCTCAAGGTCTAGACTGGATCACGCTTTATCGGATTTTTACGAAACACCGTATTTGGGTGACCAGCTTGAACAAGCAGATGAGTCTCTGGAGCTAGAGACCTGCTCGGCCGCACTAAGAGAGGCCTATGAATTAATGGATCAGTTGGCGGCTACTGCTGCTAAAGGCAGGAGTAGCCCTGAAGCAGAGCGGCTTATCGCCGCAATAGTTCCACTGGCGATTAGCCTGACCCCAAATTTCTATCGAATTTTGTGGCCGGCTCTACCAGTACTAATCCAGGGGATGGTGGGGGTGACGCGGCTGCTATTTAGCCGCTCGTCTACCCGAGCCTTGCTCCGGAGGATACCGGTGATTTTGCGAGGCACCGTCATCCAACTTACTCATCTGCTTGAGCAAGGGCAGTCTTTCAATCAACGCTCAGTTGCCAAGATATTGGCCAAGCAAACGGCGATCACTTTGTCTCGTTCATCCACTGGCACCACTTCAACACCGCCACAACGTCTTAGACGTTCAAGGTCAAAATTCTATGATGCTTACTGATTACCCTTCAAATGGCAGGGCCAGGCTTGCAGGGGATAAAGCCCCAATAAAAAGGCTAAAACCGATTCGGTCTCATTCTCCCAAGCCGACAACTCAAGTTCAAAGCGGCCCCCAACCGCGTTCTACCCTAAGACGGTTCGCTAAAGCGCAGGCAATCAATACGAAGCGAAACGCGGCTGCTTTAATACCTTTTCAGCGTGATGAGTTCGGATCTGGACCGGCCAGTCCCCCCGAGGCGCACATTCAGGCCGCAAATCAATTAATTGTGAATTTGAGGAGCCAACTGTTGGAGTTGGCTGGTCGGGTTGACGAATCGGCTAAAACGAGCCTCGATCTCCCTTCCCCCCAGCATCTACAATTCCTTCTCCGTCAAAAGGAACGAGCGGGACGTTGGATCCAACTGATCGAGAAGATTTGGGACTTTTATCTTGAACTTTTTGGTCAACGCCAAACCCGTTTTGCGGACTGGCTACTGGCCTGCGATCGGATTGCCCTAGATTGTTACCAAGCCGTGTATACCGGCTTGGGTCGGGCTCGATCGATCCCGACCCCACCGCCTTTTTCCTATATGGAAACCGGTTTTACCCCCGCTACTTTTCGACGAGGGGTGCCGCTGACCCGGCTGGGCCGGCGCGCCAATCCTTTTCCGGTGATCCAGTTACCGTATCATCGCCTGGTTAATCCGTGGACCTTGGGCGCGGCACACCACGAGGTGAGCCATAACCTTCAAAGTGATTTGAACTTGTGGCAGGAGGTGCCCCAGCGTATCCACCGCCGGCTCCGGCAAGCCGGTATAGGCCCAATGGCGACCAGCACCTGGACGCGCTGGCATAAAGAGATTTGGGCGGACTTGTGCGGGCTACTCTTGGGCGGACCAGCCATCGTGGCTTCGCTGCTCGATGTGGTCGCCCGCTCACCGAGGGCTACCCAAGCTTTCAACCCGGCCGGCGTACATCCCACGCCTTACCTACGAGTGTTTATCAACCTGGAACTGCTGCGCCGGATGGGCTTTCCGACTGAGGCAGAAGCCTTCCACCGGCTGTGGACCCGGCTGTACCCTTCCCCACGAGGCAGTACCATCCCCCGGTCGATTCTGGACACCTTTCCGGTGGCGAACCGGCTGGTAGTGGACACGATCTGTTTTCAGCCCTACCGGCAGTTGGGAGATAAGAGTCTGGTCCAGGTGATTCACTTCTCGCCGGACTACCAGAAAATGACCGAGGAAGCCGCCCAACGGATTGCTGCCGGGACGGATCCCGGCATCATTCCGGCTCGTTTTCTGGTCGGGGCTACGCGCTACGCCCTTGACCATCGCTTGGCGCCGCCCGGGCGGATTACCCAAAACTTTTATCAGGCGTTGAGTAAGAGGTAAACGATGACTTTGAGAACAGCATTTGAGACATCAAATACCTATCTAAGCACCCTGCATGAGGAATTTAGCGCCCTACAGGTGACCCTTCGCGAAGACAAACCGGACGACACCGCTGTAGCGGATATCCTTGGCGATAAAGTTGATGATCTACTGTGCTGGCTGGAGCAGGCGCTGGCGGCCGCCCGTGAGGGTCAGCGGGCCGTTGATCAAGGGCCTGATTTAAACCGGGCCTGGCAAGCGCTAACCAGTTGTCAGGAGACCTTTATCCATCTTCAGTATAAATTTTTTGATCTAATATCCTATGATAGCCTGGAGTCATTAATGCGGGCTGACGACGAAGCAGGCGCAGCCTGGACCGTCTGGGTGAGGAGTGTCAAGGAAGGACTTGACCGCTGCCAACAACCTCTATACAACATTAGTCAAGCCCTGGCCCAATGTTGGCAGGAAGTGGCAGACCGGGTCGGCATGACCTCGGTATCTATTCGAACCTCTAATATCGGCCAAAAAATCAAGGTGTCCCGAGATTGGGATATGGCCACAGAGAGGCTACCTTGAAGCATATCCAGGCTTGGAGTTTCGCTGGGATGCCGAGGCGTTGACCGGACCTGCCGGCGAGTTCTGAGATAGTCATGAAAACGACAGATTCAATTTAGGGGGTATACAATGGCAACGGTTAAAGTTACAGGACTCATCTACAGTGTTGATAAGGCGGAAGAAAAAGCGTTGGAGGGTGTTACAGTACTACTATTTGACGTCAAGAGTGGCACCGCTAAGACAGCGATCACTGACCGTCAAGGAAAATACACCTTCGACGGAGTTGGCAGTAACGATCATGAGATTGTCTTGTCTGATAAGCTCGACCTGGATGGCGATGGCGTACCAGAGTTATCGTTATTTAGGTCAGAGGATGCGACTCGAAAAGTTTCCGTAACTAAGACGGACCAAGTGATCCCACCCTGTTTTTATCGCCCTACACTGTTTCCGAAGTTGGCAGACAGGGTAGAACAAGGTGTTGATTCTTTTACCGGCGCCATCAAGGATGTGTCTACCTATCCGTTCTTGACCCAACCCAACAGTTACACTATGCCTTCTGCGCCAAACGCTGTGAGCGCTTCGGGGGGGGCTTCCCTGAGCCAAATCATTGACGGCACCCTGCGGCAAGTTCTGGGCTGGCGACCGCACACCAGCGACCCCAAAGGCTTCGTGGCCGCCCTCAATCAATCCTTTACCCTTGTCGAAGAAGCAGGTAAAACGGAATGGGAATGGAAGCCTCACACCTACACCATCCAGGCCGATTTGGGTGCAGTTACCGGGGCGCAGGCCAGCATTTTTGCGCGCGCTAAAGTCATCCTCGATCAATCACTACCGCTACTGCACGGGCTCAAGTCGTTATTGCCGGATTTCGACCCCGAAGACACCGAAGCCAGCAAAGTGATCGTCGAGTCGAGTCTGACCGAATTGGTTGGCGAAATGGGATTGATTGGCGGCCCTCGTGTACAGCGGGTAGATTCGTTTTTTTTCACGTTGCTGGGCGAAAAAAACACGGATGACCCTGAACAAGTCGATGGTCAGTTGGGCCGCCTGCGCAAACGGCTAGGTCTTGAGCGGCAGCGTGTAAACACAGTAGAAGAAGAACAGAACTTAACCAACTTCCGCATTCTGGGGGATAACATCATCTCTCTCAAACAAAGCTGGGACTCACAGCGACGTTTCTTCGACCGTCGGGGGACTGATGTGTTTCTGGGAACTCATTTGGTGTTGTTATCGCGGGCACTGACAGTTTTAGGTGAGTCGGTACAAGAGGCCTACCTTGCAATGGACTCCGTCTTTCTGAGAGATGCGGAACGGCAGGCTATCCCACTCCCTCTTGGAAAGAATCAACCGACTCTAACCATTGCCGAGTTACTGGAGTGGGTGGAACGCTTTGCCTCAAAGGAGGGTCCCCGCCTAATCCGTGAAGCGGGCAAAGATGGCGCGCTTTCTTTTCGCTCCACTGTGAAACGGCTTCATGAAGCGGTCAGCGAAGCTTTGGCGATTTCACAGCAACCATCAGGAAACCCGGTTAAAGGGTTCCATACACCCCGAGTGCAGCGAACTCTAGCAGAGCTACAGTATTATTTAGAGGAAACGTTAAAACTGGTGGGCCAACTGGAGCGTCTACCGGCGCCCATCATCACTACTGTGGACCCTAACTATGGAGTCAAAGGTCAGACAGTGCGCGTGACCCTGGATGGAAAAAACCTTCAGGATGTAACTGAGGTGAAACTTAGCTGGTCGGGACCGGCCAGTATTCCCGATAGTGGCGACATTCCTGGTGAGAACATGACGGTTGTTAATTCGACTCAAATCAGAGCTTCCTTCAATCTAACCAAAGCAGCCGCAGGATCCTGGCAGGTTATGCTTACTCCGCCGGAGCTAAATGAACAAAGTAGTACTTCCGGTATGCTCAGCATAAAGAACAATGTCTTTACTGTCTATGAGGCCCTGGAAGTGAAAAATATTAAACCTCTTGAGGGCAAGCAAGGAAGTAAGAGTCTGTCAATAACGATTACAGGCAGAGGCTTTCAGGCAGGTGCAACCATCGATTTTGGGCGGGGTGGTATATTGGTTAAGGACTGCCAGTTTGATCCTGTCACTCAAAATTTGACAGCCCAGATCGATATTGACAAAGATGCTCTTCTTGGAGTCCGAGACGTAACGGTGACCAACCCTGGCGAACAACCGGCTATACTGAAACAGGCTTTCAAAGTATTGTCAACTAAACCACCAGATGTAGACAGTGTGACCCCGGACAAGGGTTATCCGGGCAATACCCTGCATGTGATTATAGGGGGAAAGGACTTTCAGAAGGGCGCAACCGTCGCTTTTGGACAGGAAATTGCAATTTTACAAACTGAATTCAAGTCCGATAAAGAACTGGAAGCAATAATTACTATTGCCGATAATGCTAACGCTGGGAAACGACCGGTAACCGTAACCAATTTGGATAGGCAATATAATGAAAAGCATGCCTTTGAGGTGAATTCCAGCCAGACCAAGGGTACGCTCCAGGCGAAGCCATAACAAAACGTAAAGAAAGTTTTTTAGGTAGATCGCCGGAACTGACTGATGCTTCGTAGGTATGAAGAGTCTGTAACTAAAGAGGAAAGCTATGACCACTGAACGAGAATACCAACAGTTGTATGACCGGATCGCTGCCTTGCGGGAGGAGATGGTCGGCCGGTTGGCCGCTGACCTTATCCAAAACCCGCAGCTGGCTGATGCTCTGGCCAAGCAAATTGACGAGTTGGTTGCGACCGTTGAGGAGGCCAACCGGAACGTGCCGCCCCCACCTGACACCGGGCTGGCCGCGCTGGTTGGTCTAGGCCCTGAAGCCGCGGCAGAATTCGGCCAGACGCGGGTGCCGCCGGCCATCCAACCTTATGAAGAGACCGTCACTTCTGAGCGTGTCCTGGCCGTGGCTGACCTTTACTACATTTACCAACACGAGAAGCTCGGCGTGTTCCG
>CALMIS010000320.1 GCA_937864185.1 uncultured Chloroflexota bacterium | reverse complement strand
ACCTGTTCCCGACGGCATCGTAGCCATAGCCGTAGTTGTCGCCGGTCGAGTAGTCCGCCTCGGTGAGACGATACAGATTGTCGTAGGTATAGACGATGGTGTGAGTCAGCAGGGTCGGGTTGACTTCTGCCTCGGTCAGGCGCTCGCTCTCGGCGGGGCCGAAGTCGGTCGGGGTGAAGGTGTCGTCGGTGGTGAGGAGCAGCCGGTCGATCCGCAGGCCGTCTTCGCGCAGCCACAGGTTGAGGGTATAGACGCCGGTGGTCGTAATCGGCAGAGTCTTCGAACACTTTTTTGAGGGGGAAGGTTTCTTCGATGAGCCGGCGGAATGTACACCCGGTCATAGTAAATAAACCAGCGATAGGGGAACTGATCGTACCCCGGCAAAAGCTCGGCGGTGGTGACTCTGTCCAATCCCTCGCTTTTCCAAACCAGAATGGTTCGGTATACGGCCAGCCAGTGGATGACTTGACGCAGCCAGTCCAAGGCTGACCCCCACTCGCGGTTGGCAAAATGGATTTCCTCTTTGCTCAGCGGCCTGGGCATCAGGTCCAGAGCCATTCTTAGCCTATACATCTTCCGGTTTTCCCGTCGTTATCTCGGCCAGGGCGGCGCTGGGCGTCCGGGTGGTCAGCGCGTCGGCCACGCGCTGATACTGTTCTTGATCCAGCGTCACCAGGGTGCTGCCAAAGCGGAGGGCCACGGCGGCATAGACCGCGTCGCTGCTGCGCAGGCTGTGCCGGGCGGCCACCTCGCCGGCCTGCAAGGCCAGGTGCGTATCGAGCGGCACCAGCATCAGGTGCGGCAAGCGGCTGAGGGCCGCGGTAAAGCGCCGGGCTAATGCTTCGTCGCCCCGGCCGCGCCGGATAGCTGCCGCCACTTCCGGCAGGGCCAGGCTGGGCACGATCAACGGGGCAGCCTGCCGGCGGAGTTGGGCCAACAACTGGCGGCTGTCGGCGTGTCCGGCTTCGGCCGGATTGAAGGCATTGATAAAGACGCTGGCGTCGATGGTGTAGGTGGTCGCCATACTTGCCGCCTAACGCCGCATGTTCGACAGAATCTCAGTGCTGCTTTGGTCGGACGGCCAGCCGGCCCCAATCTCCTGGCCTAGAGCGGTTAACTCGTCCCAGGGATCGCCGGCCGGGGCTTCACTCAACAACTGTGCTTCGACGTCCGTCTCCGGCAGGGGTAACAACACCCCCACCGGCTGGCCTCGGTAGGTGATGATATAGCGCGTCCGCTGATCACGCACTTGACGCAAAATCTCCGAAGCATGGGTCTTTAGGTCTCGAATGCCAATTTGGGGCACAATTGTCCTCCGGCTACAATGTGGTTTTTAATGTGACTACATCATAGCGGATTTTAACCCCGAAAGACACTCATCATCACGAATTTAATAGTCGGGTCAATAAGGAATTAGTAGAAACTGGCGCATAAGTAAAATGCGGCTGGCCCGGGTGGTGGCTCTAGTTTGAGCGATTTTTCCATAAACCTGTGCAGCCGGCAACCAACCGTGCCCGGATACAAATTCGCCCATCAGTTCTCTTTCTGACTTGGCAATATCTTGGCCAAAAACATATAATCTCGTTAAACAACGGTGAGTAACGAGAGCTATGACTGTCGAGTCAATTACACTAGACCTGCCAACGCCCTTGGCTCAGGAGTTAAGTACGGTGAGCCAGGAATTCTTGATAGACCTTTTGGAACGCGGCCTACGACAATTCAAAATTGAACGAACGCTGGACCACTACAGCCAGGGCGGTATTTCCTTTGGCGCGGCGGCGCAGCAGGCGGAGCTTTCACAGTCTGAGTTGGCCCGGTATGCTTATGCCCGGAATTTTGACAAATCGAAGCAAATGTCGAATTATGGCGGGAGTTTGTTGGCCGTGGAACAGACAGGATACAGAGCTTCACCGGCAGGTGAATAACATTCAAATGCGAAAATCAGTCACCTTTGTCATGATCTTTGTCGTTGGGTTCCTGGCCTCGCTTCAGTTCTACCAACCCTTTTGGGTGATTAAACTGGGGCAGAGGCTACTCCCCCGGATCAGGTTTTACGCCGACACCAACACCAACCGGTTCGCCCTGACCTTTGATGATGGCCCTCAGCCGCCTTTTACCGACCAGGTCCTAGCTATCCTCAGTCGCTACGAAGCCAAAGCCACCTTTTTTCTAATCGGCAGCCGGATAGCCCAGCATCCGGACTATGTCAGCAAGATAAGAGCCGGGGGGCATCAGGTGGCCAATCACACCTTTTATGACCAGCGGACTGTTTTTTTGAGTCCGGAGTCGCTGCTCAGGTCGATCCGGCAAACGGAAGCCTTTATTCAGCAACCCTGTTGGCCAAAGCCTTTTCGGCCCGGTAGTGGCTGGATCACGGCCCATCAATTGGCGGCGGTTGAGGCGGAGGGTTACCAGGTGGTGCTAGGCTCAGGCTATGTCTCCGACCCGATGCATCCGCCGGGCTGGTATATGCAGTGGGCGTTGACCTCAATGCTGCGCCCCGGCGCGATCGTTGTTTTGCACGATGGCATCGAGGACCCCACAGCGACGATTAAGATGCTACCAAAGCTCCTGGAAGCGGCCCGCCGGCGAGGGTTGACAGCCGTGACTCTAGACGAACTATTTAACCCCCGAGAGGGGCTCAACGAATGAGAGACAAAGCCGTTAGCTAGCTGTCCAGTTGTTCGAGATAAAGGTGGCAGACTCATCCGGCACGATGGGCGTGCCGTACCGGTCGGCATAGAGTTGGGTGAACTTGGCTCCGAGCAGAAAAATCATAGCGGAGTAGTAGATCCAGATAATGAAGCTAATCAAGGAACTGGCCGCGCCATAAACGGAAGAGATGACGCCCAGGCCCAGCGAGATCCAGACTATAGCGCCGCCAATCCAAAAAAGAAGGGCGGTCACCCCCGCACCGAGCCAGACATCGTGCCAGCGGATGTGAGCCTGAGGCAAGAACTTGAAGATCAAGGCAAAGATCAGGGTGTAAACCAGGGGCGAGATGACCAGGCTGAAAAGCGGGATGACGATCTGACTGTAGATAAACCATTCTTGTAAGAAATCGTTGGGAACTGCTGACCAGACGGCGTTGATGATCATCGTCCCCAAGAAAAACAGCCCGACGCCAATCACCGCAACGGCGGAGAGAAGCCGGGTTTGGATCACGACGAGGGGGTTTTTCCGCAGGTCGATCTGTTTGGGCACGATCCCCCACATGGCATTGAGGGAAATCTGGACGCCGTAGAAAATGATGGACGCGCCAAAAAAGAGGACACCGATAGCCACGAGGGCGGCAATCAGGCCGCTGGAAGTCTTCTCTGGGGCCGTCACGCCGGTACTGGCCAGACTTTCTTGGACGAGCAGGGCCACCTCCGGACCGAGCAGTTGTTCGATGCTGTCGATCAAAGCTTTGACCACTTCGGACGGGTCGAAGAGCAAACTGCCGACGCCAATGGCTAGCATGAGCAGGGGAGTCATCGAGAAGATGGCATAAAAGGAGAGGGCGGCGGCATAAATAATGCCGCCGTTTTGTCCCCAACCGATCACGGTATCTTTGATCAGGTCAAAAATCTGGCGCACGGCTCTCAGGTCGCCTCACTGAATAAATCTTTGATGTCCAAAAATCTTGATGTCCCTTTGATTAAAGTCCCCTCAGAATCGGCCTCTGCGCTTAACGCTTCCGCCCAATCTTAGCCACACAGTCAGAATGATGAGGCTGATGAGCGCCAGCACCCCAACGCCAGGCATAAGCCAGCTCCCTTGACCGTCTCGCTTACCGGTTTCCGGGAGATAGAGCACCACAGGCGTCGGACTGGGGGCCGGGGGCGCCGGGGCCAACGCTACAGCCGCTGACGTGGGCGCGGGTGGCGGCGGCGGCGTTGGGCTGGTTCCACCCCCATCATCATCATCGTCGTCGTCGTCTCCACCGGATGATGGAGCCGTAGACGTTGGGGTCGGGAAGGGAGCCGGCGTCGGAGTTAGGGTAGGGGTTGGAGTTGGCGGTTCCGGGGGAATCTCATTGACATCCGTATCGGTTACCGGCGGAAACTGGATGCACAGGGGGGCGCTGCAATAATCTAACTGCACCGTGTCGGTGATCAACCCCGAGGGCGCATCGGCATTGACCCGGACCACTAGCTCAAGCGTACCACCGGCTCCGGCGACCACAATCTCGTTGATGTTTGCGGTGACAATGCCGGTTGGACCTTCGCTACACGGCCCCGAGAAGGGGGGATTGACCCGGCAGTTGACAAAAGTCGTATTGGCCGGCAGCTCATCGGTCAAGGTGACGTTCGCCGCGGCCCCCGGTGCAAACTGGTTCAAGGGCGGCGCTGCGGGCCGTGGGTTGGTGTTAGAAATGTTGGTGAAGACGATGGTATAGGTCAGTACCTCGCCCGCTCCGACGATGGTCCGCCCATCGTCTTTAACCACGGTCATCACCGGGGCCGGCGGCGGCTCCAGGAAGATGATCTCGTCGCTCTGCCCCTCAAAGATATACTGGTTGTCTCGCCGGACGCAGATCTCGGTCTGCCAGAGGCCAATATCGGCGGGCCCAACCTGTATCACCGTCCTGCCTCGCTCCGGTGGAAAGGGGGGTGGGCTGGCGGCATTATTCCAGGACTCATTGCTCGACGGCTCCCCTTCAATCACCGCGCCGGACGGCGAAATATGTCTGACCGTGGTATTGGAGCCGGTCGAGTTGTTGATATCCAGGTCAAAGTCGTTGAAGGCCACTTCCGGGGCGTCGTTCTCAAAGACGGGATGGTAAAAGATCTGGCAGGTCAGTTCATTCTGGCCGGGGGCCTCGTGCTGGTAAGAGAGCTGATCCACACTGATGACCAATTCATCACCGCTGCCAGGCGTCCCGTCCGCATCACTCTGCTCATTGCCGTTGCTCAACAGTTCTGACTGGGCCGGGCCGATGCCGGCGCAACTGCCCGGGCTGCCGGGCAAACTGAGGCTGCAATCGGGGTCATGGCTGACCGATAACTTCCAGGCATTGTCATCGTTATCCGCGGTTGAAGCCGCCAGGGCGTAGACGCCGCAGCCAAAACTGGGCGTGTTGGGAGCGAAGGTGACCAGTTCGACCCACAAGCCGTTGGTACTGTTGGTTAAACTGGGGGTAAAGGTGACCGGTTCGACGACGGTCCGATCTATGTCGTTCTGATTGTTGAGGCTAAATAGGGTAAAAGTCGTTTCATCGGCAAATTGGATATTGCTATCCGGGGGAATATTTACGTCGTTCCCCTGATCGTCCCGGATTTCATCATCGGCAAAGGGCGGTTCGACTGATACGGGCGGGTCGGGTTCTTGGATTTCCGGGTCGAATAAGGCAAAGGTGATGGTTTGATCGGCGGGCCAGATACAAGGAATGTTGATCCGTAAGAAATGGTCTTCTTGGGCACCTTGCGCATTGGTATAGAAGTCGCCCACGTTCAATGCGGCGTTAGGGCCACTGGTTTGAACAAAAGCGGTAGAAGAGTCAGGGGGAGTTTCAACGGCCTGAGCGATGCTCATTACGATGAGCGAGATGGAAATGACCAACAGGCCGATGCGCAGCCCGCGGTAGGCCACTGATGGAATTAGGGTTTGTTTTGACATCACACTCTCCTTCTTTTACAAAATTACGTCAGACTAACCATCCAAAAGACTTACACCAGCAGGGCCAGAAACCGCTCCGTATAGTAAGCAGCGGTTTGGGCGGGCGGCGACAGGCGGGGTAGAACCGCTTCAAAAGCATGGTTACAACCCGGGAAAGGGATATAGATTGCGACCGCTTTGGCCTGGCGCAGCTCGCAATACAACCGCTCGACATCTTGATAGTTGACCAGCAAATCGTGGGTGCCTTGCAGTAGCAAGGTGGGCGGACAAGCTTGACAAACATAGGTGATGGGAGACAGGTGACGGTACAGGTCCGGCAATTCGGCCGGCGTGCCACCCATCACACTAGCGAGGCCGCTAGCCAGGCTGGTGCCGTGACCGCTGACCAGTTCAAGCAGGCGGTGGAGTTGGGCGACCAACCGGTTTGGAAAGAGGCGGACAAACCTGCCCTGGATGTCGTGGTACAAAGCGACCATATCGGGTGGCCCCTGATACGAAATCACCCCGCGGACGGAACTGTCGCCCTCGATCCCGTCAGGCTGGAACACTGGATCGTTGGGGGTGTAGGCGGCCAGCAAGGCTAACTGCGCTCCGGCCGATTGGCCGGTCAAGACAATTCGCTCCGGGTTGATCTCAAACAAAGTGGCCTGCTGCTTCAGCCACAAGATGGCCTGCTTGACATCTTTGACCATACCCGGTACCGAGGAGCGGGGCGCCAGGGTGTAATCGATGTCCATGACCACGTGCCCTTGAGAGACCAGCCGGGCAAAATAGGGAAATTTGGCGATGTTTTTGCGACCATACCACCAGGCCCCGCCGTGAACAAAGATCATACCCAGGCCGGTGCGGGGCACCCCCGGCGGGGGTTGCATCAGATCGGCTGTCAGGGGACGGCCCGAGTCGGTGTTTGCGCCAAAGACGACGTCCCGGTGCAGGGCGCCATAGCGCCGGCGCCGGTAAAGGGGTGCCCAGCGGTAGGGCCGCAAGCGAGGGCGCACGGTGATCGGTATTTTTGCGGCCCAATCCGGTCCAAAGCTCTCGGCAAAGCCGGTCTCACGGGAGCGGGTCACGTCGCGGACGTGTTTGGTGGCGATAGCAACACTGAACAATCCGGCGCTCGCACTTAGCCACGCCCGATATTTGACCCCCCAGACTACGTGCCAACTACCCACAATGGCCACCAGGGGAGCCAGAGCCGAGGCCAGCAGTTTGGGCCCCCAGACCAGCCCTTGCAGCACCCCGTCTTTAGGATTGAACAGGATCAAGGCGGCAAAAAGCGCTGTGGCCAAGCTGGAAAGGCGGATAAGGAACAGCCTAATTGTCCTGGCCAGGCTGGCCAGAATGAAGCGATCACTTCTCAAAATGGGTTTGGACATAGTTTACCGCCTGTTAGTCTTTCCCCTTACTGAGGTTCATCGCCTAGCCACAAACGCCAAAGCAAAACAATCACAAACAGGCCAGCCACCACCATCGAGCCAATATAGCCGATAAAGGCAATCTGAGGCAGCATGGAGGCGCTGCCGCCACTGGACTCGGCAATACCAATAGCAATTGAGGAGCCGATAATCATGCCCACTAGCATCAAGCCGATGATAATCTGCCGGCCCACGGAGCGGATAGTGTTTATATCTTTGCTCAAATCGGAGGTGTCCAGGCGGAGCGTAAATTGGCCGCTTTGGTACTGCTCCAGCCACTTGAAGGCGGCGTCCCGCAACGAGGGCATCCGCTGAACCAACTCGCGCAGCAAGTAGACACCCTCTTTGGTGACCACCTTGTTGATGTTCTCCGTCGTGACTTGTTGCAGCACTAATTCCTGAACGTGCTTATTAATTAACCCAATGATATCTTCTCGCGGTACCAGGAGACGGGTAATGGCTTCAGCCTGCATGAGTGATTTGAGGGCAAGGGTGAACTGGGAGTTTAGACGCAGGCCATGTTCTTGGAGCAGACTAAGCCCGACGCTGACGGTCTGACCAAAGGTGCTGCGGGTATCGTACTCCAGATAACGGCCGACCCGTCGCTCGAAATCCCGGTAGTAAGCCCTTTCGTCCACTTCTCTGAAAGGCTGGCTGACGCTCAACATGGCCTGGGCTAGCCCGGTGGTATCCAGTTGGTTGAGGACCATAAACAGGTTGATCAAACTGGTCCGCTGCCGGAGATCTAGCTCGCCGACCATGCCCAGATCGAGATAATTGATCTCTCCGCTCTGCAAATTGACCAGCAAGTTGCCGGGATGGGGATCGGAATGAAAAAAGCCGTCAATCAGCAGTTGTTTGACCATGCTTCGCAGCGTATTCTCGGCCAGGGTTTGCCGGTCGAGACCGGCGGCTTCGATGGCGACCAGATCCGTAATCTTAACCCCGTCGATGAATTCCATGGTCAGCACCTTGCTGGTTGAAAACTCCTGGTAAATATGGGGCACCCGGCAGCCTTCGATACTCTCTAAATTACGATTAAGCCGGAAGGCGTGATAGGCTTCATAGCCGTAATCTAACTCAATGAGAATGTTATCCCTAAATTCACTGAGCATCCCCCTCAAGTCCAGGTCTCTAGCCCAGTTGGAGCGGCGGGTCAGGACCCGGACGGCGTTGCGCATAATGCCCAGATCGGCCCGTACCTGCTGCTGAATATTGGGGCGCTGCACCTTAACGACCACTGACTGGCCAAATGGCAACGTTGCCCGATGGACCTGGGCGGTTGAGGCCGCGGCCAGAGGGCTTGGATCGAAGCTGGCGAAGATCGCTTCGGGAGGCGCGCCTAACTCTGCCGCAATGATTTGGCGCACCTGTTCGGTGGGAAAGGGGGGGACGTTACTTTGGAGCTTCTTTAGCTCTTGTCCCCACTCGACGGGCAAGGTTTGGGCCTGGCTAGAGACAATCTGGCCCATCTTAACGTAGATGGGACCGAGTTCCTCGATCATCAAACGGACCTTGACCGGTGTGCTCAGCGGGACCAACGATTGCGGCGGGGCGGAGACCCCGCTCTTGAGAAAAAGCCCCAAGACGCCCCTCACGCCCCGGGCCAACAAAACATCCCCCCCCGAACCCCCAAAACTGCATTTTCTGACCTGCTTTTTCGGCGGTGACC
>CALMIS010000319.1 GCA_937864185.1 uncultured Chloroflexota bacterium | reverse complement strand
CTTTCGCGCCGGCTTCGACGCTAACGCGGATGCTGTCCGCGATCGGCGGGTCGGCGAACTCCAGGAAGCATGATCGCACCGGCATCTTCAGCCGGGCCGACAGCAGGTCGGCAAACTGGTTATACTCGGTGATGGCCTCCGCATCCTGGCTGCCGTGACCGATGAGGAGTAAGGTGTCGGGCGCGGTGCTGAGGCTGATTTCGCTGTTGGAACTTAATTCTGTAGACAAACTGTTTTCTCCTTAAATGTGTAGTCCGTTAGGTTTCCGTTTAACACGCCCCACGTCCCACGTTTTACGTCGGATACCGCTCCGCCAAATAAGCCTGAACGGCTTCTTCAATTGTTATCTCTCCGGCCACAATGGCCTGATGATACTGCACTGTCCACTGAAAAAGATGGGGCCGGGCGATGCGCAACTCGTCGAGAATGAGATCGACCAGGGGGCCTCCGTCCGGATAATAGCCGGTTTCGAAAAAATCTCGCTCAGTCCGGGCGCGATCATAATCGAGCCGCACCAGGTTGGCCTGCCATTGCCCTTTCTGCCAGGCGATTTGGGCATAACCGGTGCGCTGATCGCCATCGAAAGGTAGACCCACCGAACCAACGTTTACGACCAGCGTGCCATCGATCATGCGAATGAGGGGATAATGAGTATGAGCGGTACAAAAAACCGCGGGCAAAGCCTCATCCGGCGGTTGAATTTTGTGGCGGATATCGTCGTCGCTGTTCTTGGGAAAGATGCCGTCGCGATTGCTGCGGATGGAAGCGTGGTAGATGTGGACCCTTGAACCGTCGGGGCCGGTCAATTCTATACTCTCCGGCAGCGCTTGCAGCGAGGAAATGTCGCCTAACTGCCGGTAGGTCCAGTAGGCGCTGCGGAAGATTTCAAACTCCGGATCTTGGATCGATGGGTCAGACTTGGCCGCACGGATGACGTAATCTTCGTGGTTCCCGCGCAGCACTTGCCAGCCGGCGTTGGTCTGCAATTGCTGAACTAAGTGCAGGCACTCCCGCGGGCGAGGTCCGCGGTTGACAATGTCGCCGGCCACGACCACTTGATCGGGTTGCCAGTCCTCGATATGGGCGAGCACCGTTTGAAAGGCGGGTAGGTTCCCGTGGATATCGGCTAGAACGGCTATTTTCATCGAAGTGTTGTGTATCAGAACAAAAAGCGGCCTTCGAATGGAAGGCCAGCCAGCGGCACTAGAAGAGAATATCAGAGCCCCAGGGAAGTGTCAAATCATTCAATTAGAGCAACTGCTTTACCACGCGGGAGATCGGCTCCCCAGCCAACCGATCGAGCGGCAAATATTCGGCTCCAAGCCACCGTGCTACCTCGCGGGCCAGACCAAGCCGGACCAGGCCTTGCTCGCTGTCCAGGACCAGCGTTGCCAGCTTCTTCTGCCCTAACTGAATGGTGGTTTGCCGGAGCGTGTTGTAATCCGTACTGTTCGCTCGACCATCGGTGATGAGCACCAGCAGCGGAGTCAGGGCCGCGTCTTTGCGCAAGTAGTTGGCCAACACCTGATCGGCTAAATGGAGAGCGGCCACCAGCGGGGTGCGACCGCCGGTCGGCAACTGGCGCAGGCAACGCTCGGCCAGCTCCACCGAGTTGGTCGGCGGGACCAATAACTGCGCCCCCGCCCCTCGAAAGGTAATCAAGCCGACCCGGTCTCGCTTCTGATAGGCATCGAGCAGCAGGCTGAGGATGGCCCCTTTGACGGCAATCATCCGCTGCCGCGCCCCCATCGAGCCGGAAGCATCGACCACGAATAAAATCAGATTCCCTACCCGGGCGCGTCGGAGTTTGGTGCGGAGATCGGAGGGAAGGAGGGAAGGAGGGAAGGATGGAAGATTGGAAGAAGCGTCATGAGCGAAGTTGGAGGATTGGAGGATTGGAGGGGTGGAGGAGGGGAGGGGTGGAAGGGTGGAAGGATGGAAGGATGGAAGATTGGAAGAAGCGTCATGAGCGAAGTTGGAGGGGTGGAGGGTTGGAGGGGTGGAGGAGGGGAGGAATTGTTCATTTTTAATTTTTAATTGTTCATTTTTAATTTTTAATTTCTCACTGACTCGGCGGATGGCGGCAGCGCGGAGGGTGGCTTCGAGGGCGAGATCGCGCACCGGACCCTGGGGGATGATGGCTCGCAGATAGTGACCGCCTTGTTGGACGGCAGTGGTTTGGCTGCGGCGACCTCGACCCGGCGAGGGGCGGCGTGTTGGCGCCGGACGGAGCGATTGTTTTAGGGCGAACGGCTGGCCAGGCGCGAAAACTTGATCAGGCGCCGGAGCGCGACTCTCGGTCTCGTTTTCGCCCGCCTCACTCACCCTCCGAGTCGTCCGGCGAGTCGGCTGCTCTGTTTTGCTGCTCCTCGGCTCCCCGGCTCCGCTGCCGGGCCGAGAAGTCTTGAATCACCTGATCGAGTTGCTCCTGGTCCACGCCCGGCTCTTCAAAGGGTTGGCGCCGGCGGCGGTGGGGAAGAACCAACTCGGCGGCCCGGCGGATGTCGTCGATGGTGACTTGAGAGCGGTTGTGCCAGGCGGCCAGGGTTTGGGCCGTTTTGTACATGGTGATGTCGGCCCGCAGCCCGTCGACTCCGGCCGCGACGCAGATTTGGGTAATCAGCTCCAGCAAGCTGTCGCTGAGCGTCACGTGCGGCAGTAGTTGCTTAGCCTCAGCGATCTGGTGGCTCACCTTGCCGGCGGAGTCGGCATAGCGAGCGCAAAAATCGGCGGGGTTGGCTTCAAAGGCGATGCGGCGGCGAACGACCTCGGCCCGGGTGGCCGGCTCGCTCTGGCCGGCGACCTCAACCGCCAGGCCAAAGCGGTCCAGGAGTTGCGGGCGCAGGTCGCCTTCTTCCGGATTCATCGTCCCGACCAAAATAAAGCGAGCCGGATGGCTAACACTGACGCCTTCCCGCTCCACCGTATTGGTCCCCGAGGCCGCGGCATCCAACAAGACATCGACAATGTGGTCCGCCAGCAAATTGACCTCATCAACATACAAAATGCCTCGATGGGCTTGAGCCAGCAGGCCCGGCTCAAAGTGGCGCTGGCCGGTTTGCAGGGCGCGCTCAAGATCGAGCGTGCCGACGACCCGATCGTCACTGGCGCCCACAGGCAGCTCGACAAACGGAGTCGGCCGGTGCAGGCGGTGTTGGTGGCGGACCGGATCGTGACACACCGGGCAGATGGTCGCCGGTTGGTCCGGGGGGCAGTTGAACGGACAGCTCTCAATCGTCTCGATGGCCGGCAGCAGGGCGGCCATCCCTCGAGCGGCGGTTGATTTAGCCGTGCCTTTTTGGCCCCGGATCAAGACGCCCCCAATCGCCGGATTAACCGCATTCAGCAAGAGGGCCAACTGCATCGACTCTTGGCCGACTAAGGCGGTAAAAGGATAGGCTGGCAATGACATATTTTCTCCTATAGCAGCGGGCAGAAAGATTGGAAGACTGGAAGACTGAACGCCTTGGAGCCAACCTGCCAATCTTCCCCCTTCCAACCTTCCATTTATGCCAACTTCTGGGCTGCTAACCGCTTAATGTGGGCTAAAATCGCGCCAATGCCGTTGAGACGTTGCGTGGTCAAGACTTTGTGCAAGCCCATATCCACATAAAAATTGCTTGGGACTTGCAGCACCTCTTCAGGCGACACGCCGTCGAGACCTGTCCCCAAAATGGAGGCGTAACCCCGCACTGTAGGCGATTCCGGCGGCACGTCGAAAAAATAGTGCATGCCACCGTTCTCCAATTCGGCGTGGACAAAGACCGGGGTCATGCACTCGTGGATCTGCTCCATATCTGAGTCACGATCGAGCCACTCCGGTAGGGCCGGCATCTTTTCGGAATAGTCCAACAGCAGTTCCAACTTCTCCCGGCCCTCAGCCCAGCTAAACTCTTCAACGATCTCTTGTAAACGACCTGGTAGGTTTCCATTATCGCTCATCGTTATGCTCCTCAACTAAAAAATCAAAAGAAAGTGTAATCGAATAGGATTCCTTGTCAACCAGTGCCCCGGACGGCTATTTTCGTCGCTTCATAACCGGACAAAAGCTAGACTCAACTTGCTCCGTCTGGTTGAGTCAGTCTATAATTGGATAGAACTTCATTTTTAACCTCGATTAAAGTTTTCCATTTAAGTAGATCAGTTTCAAAAAAAGGACTCAGGCATGTCTGGACCGGCTTTCATCTCCGACAGCGAAATTACCGAGGCAATGCGTGATTACCTCCGGCATATCTACGAGTTGAGCCAAGCCGAAGAGTGGGTCACCAACGTAGCGGTAGCCGAGCGCCTGGGGGTCTCCGGCACGGCTTCCATTCAGATGGCCCACCGGCTGCACAATGCCGGCTTGATCTACTATTTTCCCTATCGAGGCATCCAGTTAGCCGCGGCCGGCCAACTGGTGGCTTTACGCGCGATCCGGCGGGTGCGGCTGGCCGAGTGCTTTCTAGTGGAGGTTCTTAAGTTCCACCCCAACGAGGTCAAACCCCTGGCCGGCTGCTTTTGCCGAGGCATGAGCCAGATCGTCGAAGATCGGATCGATGAAATGACCTGCTTTCCCTCCCACTGTCCGCACGGACAGCCCATTCCAAGTCGCGACAGTCTGATGCTGAGTTCCACTCAGCAAGACATGCCAGGTTTCTAAAACCTGGCATGTCTCTAGGGGTTACAAACTGAGCTCGTGGACCGCGGCCAGGGCGTGATCCAAAATCTCTAAAGCCTCATCGACGTGTTCAGCTTGAGCCGTCAGCGGCGGGGCGATGCGCAGGACATTGGCATAGAGACCACCTTTGCCGATGAGCAGGCCGCGCTTGCGCGTCTCTTCAAACAGGAAGGCGACTTCTTGCGGCGCGGGCTCTTTACTGCGTTGATCCTTGACCAGCTCGACGCCCTGCATTAAGCCCATACCTCGCACCTCCCCGATGAGCGGGTACTTGTCGCCTAACTTTTCTAGCCCTTCGCGCAGCCGCTGCCCTACCTCGGCCACGTGACTGGGATTGGCTTCCTCTTCCATCGTCTCAATCGTCGCCAGGGCCGCCGCCGTGGAGACCGGATTGCCGCCAAAGGTGCTGATCGTTACTCCCCGGCCGAGCAGGCTCTGAGCAATCTCCGGGGTGGTGATGGTGTTGCCCATCGGCAAGCCGTTGGCGATCCCCTTGGCCATGGTCATAATATCCGGTTCGACCGCCCAATGCTCGATGCCGAACCACTGGCCGCCGGTCCGGCCAAAGCCAGTCTGGACTTCATCGCAGATGAACAGGCCGCCGTAGCGCTTGATGATCTCGACCGCAATTTGAAAATACTCTTTCGGCGGGGTCACAAAGCCCCCGACCCCCTGAATCGGCTCGGCGATGAAGGCGGCGATGGTGCCCGAGGTGGTGGTTTTGATCACTTCTTCGATATCCTCGGCACAGGCGACGCCACAGGAGGGATAAGTCATCTTCAGGGGGCAGCGGTAGCAGTACGGGTTGAGGGCGTGCTTTACCCCCGGAAACTGCGTCCCGCCGATGCGCCAACTGGCCTGACCGGTCAGGCTCATCCCGATGGCCGATCGCCCGCTGTAGCCGTGCCGCAAGGCGATAATCTCTTGGGCTCCGGTGTAGACTTTGGCCAGGATTACGGCCGTTTCGTCGGCTTCGGTGCCGGAGTTGGTAAAATAGGAGGTTTGCAGTTGGCCCGGCGCAATTTGGGCGATCTTCTCGGCCAGGTTGACATGATTCTCGTTGGGATAAAGGGTGGAGGAGTGGATCAGCTTACCGACCTGGGCCTGCACCCGTTCGACCACTTTAGGGTGGTTATGGCCCACGCTGGTGGTCAGGATGCCGCCGAAAAAGTCGAGATACTTGTTGTTTTCCACATCCCAGACATACATGCCGTCGCCATGATCCAGCGGCAACGGCTCGGTGTAGTAGAGGATATGGTTAGGCCACAGATACTGCTGTTGTTTGGCAATGATTTCTTCGGTTTTGGTCATCTTTCTTTGCCTCGATGGATTGAGTAGGCGCTATTGTAATCCAGAATCCGCCTAATCTCCAATCCCTGCCAAAAAGAATTGCCCAACTTTCACAAAAGACTAAAATCGACATGACGCTGATGACTGAGTCTCAAATTGATTGGGGTGTGACCAAAACGAGTTGGAAAAAAGGGGAGAATTTGGGGGAACTACCCCCAAGCCCCCGGCCTGCGGCGCTTTGCGACTCATTTTGGTCGCACTCATTTAATTTCAAAGTCAAGGCGTGACGAAACGAGGTTATATAAACAAGCTTGAGATCATTATTAGCTCGACCGGTTGTCATCGCCGGCTTGTTACTGCTAGGCCTGCTGGCATTTTTTGCTTGCAATGCCCCTACCCCCACCGGATCTAATACCCCGCCGCCCGCGGCCGAGCCTGATCCTCTGCCACCGGTGGCTCGCGTCGACGATCCCCAGCCGACCCCAGTTGTGCCTCTGTCCGGCCCGGAGCTGATTTCGAGCGACTACCAGCCCACTGTCGATCTGGATACGGTGATGTCGTCACCCGACTATGGCATGCACGTCTTCCTTTATTGGCGGGAGGAGATTGCCGACCGCGATTTGCAGTTGGTTGAGGATGCCGGCTTTCGCTGGATTAAGCAGGAGTTTGCCTGGCGAGAGCTGGAAGGGGGCGACAAAGGCAAGTGGCGCTGGAATATCGCCGACCGGATGATGGACCAGATCGATGCCCACGGCTTAAAAGTCATTGCCCGGCTGGGATCGCAGCCGGAATGGGCCGCCAGCGAGGTGGCGTTTCCGGAAATCGGTCCGCCGGACGATCTGCAAGACTTTTATGACTATGTCTATGCCGTGGCCAGCCGGTACCGGGGCCGGATTGAAGCCTACCAGATCTGGAACGAGCCTAACTTAGCCCGCGAGTGGGGCCAGCGACCGCCCAGTCCGGCCGAGTACGTCGCCCTGCTGAAAGTCGGTTATGAAGCGGTTAAAGCCGCCGATCCGCAGGCCGTGGTCATCAGTGCCGGCATGGCGCCGACCACGCGCCACGACCTGGCGGCCATGCCGGACAGCGTTTTTATCGAGGGGATGTACGAGGCCGGGGCCCGCCCTTACTTCGACGCTTTAGGGGTTCACGCCGCCGGCTACAAAAGTCCGCCGGAAGCCGACCCCGGTCAGGTAGCTAAAGATCCGCGCTTGACCAATGGTGACAGCGCTCCGGAGGCGCTTAAGCGGGTCTACGCTTTTCGCCGCGTCGAGGATTTGCGGGCCTTGATGGTCCGCTATGGCGATGAAGCCAAGAAGGTAGTTGTCTTAGAGTTTGGTTGGACCGTCGATCCCCGCCAGGACTCGCCTTATCGTTGGCACGCGGTTTCACCCGGCCGGCAAGATCTGTATCTTCAGCGCGCGTATGCCTACGCCGCCGAGCACTGGCAGCCCTGGATCGGGGTCATGAGCCTGATCTACATCGCCGATCCCACCTGGACGGTCGATGACGAGCAGACCTACTGGAGCATCGTCTATCCCGGTTATCCGGAACTCCACACCGCCCCGGCCTATTATGGCTTACTTTATATGGACAAGGTCCCGCCGGTCGAGGAGTCCACGCCGTGAAGTTGAGGCAGACCTGACAAGTTTTGAAAAACCTGTCAGGTCTGCCTACGCTTACTCCGCTACCACAAACCAATCTCTTTGCGCCAGGTGAGAGTCCACATACATCTCCACCATGTACTCCCCGGTGGGCAAGACAAAGTTATCGCTGTAATCCAAACTGAGCGATTTTTCGGCCGAGCCGGACGCCCCCAAATCCCACGGGGCAATCACTCGCCAGGAAGGGTCTTCTTCATCATCAATGTACACCTTGAACAGGACTTCTTGGCCGTCGGTCATATTCTCGTAATCAAAGAAAACGGAGACGGCCTGGACGCCATACTCAAAGGTATCGTCGTAGGCGTAATCGCTCACCTCGCCCTCATCATCATAGATCGGTTCGGCAAATTCAAAAGGCGTAATCTGGGCAGCGAGGGCACCGGCCGAGGGCTGGCCGGTAAATTCCAGCGCTACCGCCGTATTTTTAAGCTGACTGACCAATTCTTCGGCGGCGGCGCGCACCGCTTCGGGATTGGCAATCTTATCGACAGGCGGCGTATCACCTTGGCCGTCCATGACATCGATGAGACTATCCAGATCATAAGCTCCACTGGCATCCAGCGACCACCACAGATCAGACGGGGGTTCTTCTCCGGCGGCTTCGGCCTCGGCCACTTGTCTGGCGGCGTCTTCCATCCCGGCCACATATTCCGCTTTGGCCGCCTCTATCTGGCCGGCGGCCAGCAGCGAGACCGCCAGATCAAAACGAATCCACAACTCGCCCGGCGCGCTCTCGAGCGCGGTCCGGTTCATAGCAATCGCCTCATCAAAGCGCCCTTGCAAGTAGTAAATATAAGCCAGCTCCCCGGCCGTGTTGGCGCTGCTGTCGCCGTTAGCCCGGGCCAGTTCATAATCGGCGGCGGCAGCCGGTAGATCGCCCAATTTCTCGTGGGCCTCAGCCCGGGCCGAGTAAGCAGCGGCAAAGGTGGGCGCGTCAGTGATCGCCTGGTCAAACTCGGCGATCGCTTCCTGATAAAGTTCCCGGTAGGCCAAGCCCGTGCCGCGGGCATAAGCCTCAATGGCGTTGCCTTGCTCTCGCAAATCGAAGACCGGCTGCAGCCAGACTTGGACCGCCCAGACGGCGGCATACAGCGTAATCGCCATGCCTGTTCCGGAGAAGATCCAGCGCGTGACCGGGCCAGAAATGGTGGTGGCCAGACCAAACAAGAACAAGGCCACCGCCAGCAAGGTCAGATGCACAATATAGGTATTAGCTTTGGCATCCCAGGCATCTTTCACCACGCCGGCAGCCTTAAAGTTTTGGGTCAGCAAAGCTAGATCGACCAGATAAATATCGGTTTCGTATTTGGCCGTATCCGTCTCGCCAGTTTCCGGATCAAAATAAGGCGCTGCTAATAAGGGACTCAACTCGGTCATTTGATCCCGCAGTTTGCGATAGCGGTTGACGGCTGCCTCATCGCCCCGTTCCAGGGCCGAGTCGGCCAGCATGTTTAGTTCTTGCCACGCTTGGTAAGCTTTGTTGTAAGCAAAATTTACCTGCGCATCGCCACTGACGGTCCGCCCCATGACTTCGGTGGCGTAGCGCTTGGTGTCGCGGTTGGCATGGTCGTCGCGCTGGCTAGCATCGCTTTGCAAAAAGGCAATGACGGTTGCCATCACGGTCACCAGCGAGATCAGGACGGCGACCAGCTTTTTGAACTGGTCTTCATCTAAAAAGGTAAATTGGGCAGAATTGTCGTTCATGTCGGTCCCTCACTGGCCCATTTCAATCATGACGGCCATGACAGTCCCGGCCACCATCGTCAGGGAGCCGAGCGCCACCAGCAGATACTGAACCCGTCCTTTAACCAACTCGACCACCGTAAAGAAGACCAGGGCCAAGGCAATGACCGTTAAGCTTTGCAAGAGAAGGTTGGTCTTCACCCGGAACTGGTCGGCTTCGGCAAATTGAGGCTCGGGTTTAAGGTCTTTCTCTTTGGCCGCGTCGGCCCACATCTCACCCAGTTGGCGTTGGATGCTGTATGACCCATCCCGATTTAAATAAGTGTTGGGAAACAGCTCTTGGTTGGCCAGGGCCAAATCATGCGCATTGGCCCGCTGTTCATCCAGGAAGGCGTACGTTTGTTCATCCTCGATGTTGGCTAAATCCTCTTCAATCAGATCGCCCAGGGTATCGTAGCGCTGATAAGCCGCGTACGCGCCATAATTCTCATAGGTGTTGACGAAATTGAGGGCCCGGGTCTCTTCGGCATTCATCGCCGCTTGCAGCCCGGCAAAGTCCGCGTCACCGGAAGCATCGTCTGCCACCGAGGCCCGCCAGGCCACCACGGCCCCAATCACGGTGGTGACGGCAATCAATAAGGCTACGGTGATTTCCAGCCAGTTACTCTCACTGCTTGCGGGCTCTTCTTCACGTTCTGGCGGGGGTTCTAGGTCGATTTCTTTCCTTACTTCTACCTTGGTCTTAACCTGGACTACTTCTTCCGCGAGTTCTTCTTTGATTTTCTCTTTGGTTAGTTGCATGGATGCTCTCCTTGTACCAAGTGGGCCGGTTGATTTTGGAAATGAGAATTAATTGACTTGATCATTTCATCGGGAGATAAAGAGATTGGGTAATTAGAGATAAGGCCTTATAATTTTCCAATTTCCTGATCCCTGATAATTATAAGAAAGAGCCCGGCCAGTGAATAGAGGCGAAAGTACCGAGATTTCGTGCCCAAAAGTACTTTTTTTGGATTATTTAGGCTAGTTCCACCTATGATATAGTCGCCACTAGGAGGGGATTACGTTGAACCATGGGTAGGGTCACGAAAGGCCGGAAGATTGTTGATCTGGTCAAAATGTCTTATAATCCAGGCACCTTTAAAATTGTCACAAGTAGTTCCTCACCAATAAATGGACCCGATCTGACTCACTTTGGATAAGGGGCTGTCCCTGGACCTTGGGTAGAGTTTCGGATGTGTCTTAGTTAGCTGTAATGGTTTGTCTTATGACGGGTCAATGCAGTAGTGATCGTCCTCCATCAAACACCACTGCCCTAGAGCAGGAAAATACCCTTCTCAAAACAGAGGTTGAAATCCTCAAAACAGAGATCAAAAGCCTGAAGGAAGCTGAAGCAAAGTACCGGCGGATCTTTGAGGCTGTCCCCGCCTCCATCTACGTCGTTAATCGTGACGGGATTATCACCGAAGTTAATTGTTATCACGTCAAACGAATTGGACGAGGGAAAACGACCAAAGAGGACTATGTCAATCAGAATGTTTTGACACGCCCCACGATCGTTCGGGCCGGTTTAGTGGATAAATTTGCCTCCGTTCTCCATGGGCATGAACTCGACGAAAAAGAAATCTATTTGCCGGTGACCAGCGGCGGCCCCGATGCCTATGTCACGATAAGAGGGGTCCCCTTATACCGAAACGGGGAGATGATCGGGGCGATCTTTATCTCGCAAGATATAACGCCCCTGAAAAAAAACGAGGCAGAATTGATCCAGTATCGCGAACATCTTGAGGACATCATTGAGGTCCGCACCCGGGAACTTCAGATGGCCTGTGAGGCGTTGCAGCAAGAGAACATTGAGCGTCAAAAAGCGGAAGCCGATAAAGAAGTCATGATCGATCAACTCCAGGCCGCTCTGGACCAGGTGAAAAAGCTGAGCGGCCTGTTACCGATCTGTGCTTCATGCAAAAAGATTCGAGATGATGGTGGCTATTGGCATCAAGTTGAAGTTTATATCCGAGACCATTCGGAAGCGAGGTTCAGTCATGGGATCTGCCCGGACTGTATGGAAAAACTTTACCCGGGTTATGTGAATAAGCTCAGGAAATGAGTTGATTGATCAAAGTTGTTTGACTGCTTTCGGGCGTCCAGGCTCACCAGCCGGTCATAATCCTGGACAGTTTGGCATAAGCCAGCGGCAGGACCATGCCTCCTGATAACAAACAAGCGTACCAGCACGAAGAATATACTGCCCGGATCAATCGGGTGATCGATTACATTCAGACTCACTTGAGCCAGGAGTTGTCGCTCGATACCCTGGCCGGGGTGGCCAATTTCTCCAAATTTCACTTTCATCGCCTCTTCCGGGTGATGACCGGGGAGACATTAAATCAATTTATCCAGCGGCTTCGGCTGGAGAAAGCGGCTAACCAACTGATCCACAATCCCAAGAAGTCGATCACCGAGATCGCCCTCGATAGCGGCTTCTCCGGCTCGGCGACCTTTGCCCGCGCTTTCAAGGAGATGTACCAGATGAGCGCCAGTGACTGGCGGGCGGGCGGCTACCGGCGCTATCAGCGCAAGATTGGCAAAACGGAGAGCAACGCCGGTCAAACGGCCGGCAAGAATTGGCAAGAATTCGACAGCGCTTCGAGGTATATTGATCCTGTAACCCTTAATCTTACATGGAGGATCAAAATGATTAACCAAACCGAAGTGCAGGTCGAAGTTCAAGAGATGCCGGCGAGGCCGGTGGCGTATGTGCGGCATATCGGTCCTTACAAGGGCGATAGCCAGTTGTTTGCCGGCCTATTTGAGAAGCTGATGCGCTGGGCCGGCCCGCGGGGATTGCTGCAAAACCCCGCCGCCGAGATGCTGGCGGTCTACCACGACGATCCGGAGATCACAGCCGATGAGCGGCTGAGGGTGGATGTCTGCCTGACCGTGCCGGCAGAGACGCCGGTTGAGGGCGAAGTCGGCAAGATGACGATTCCGGGGGGCCAGTACGCGGTGGCTCGGTTTGAGCTCTCGGACCAAGAGTACGAGGCGGCCTGGCAGTTGGTTTACGGTCAGTGGCTGCCGCAAAGTGGCTACCAACCCGACGATCGGCCGGCTTTTGAGCGATACGTCAACGATCCGGAGGAACATCCGGAGCACAAGCACATCGTCGATATCTGCGTGCCGGTTAAGCCGCTGTGAGCCGAGCAGCGGCTGCTCAATGATTATCCGTAGGGCGTAGGGCGTATTTTTTTAGCTACGCACTACGCCCTACGCAACACAGCCTCAAAACCATTTGATTAAAGAGGTTGTCTTCCGAGGAAGGGTCAGTTTGTTTAAGGAGTCAAGCCTTCCGGCACGCCATCCGGGAATTCGGCCTGGATGGCCTCCTCGATGCGTTGAATTCTGTTCTCGGGGTTGGGGTGGGTGCTGAAAAATTCCGGCTGGCTGCCGCCGCCCGCTTCGGCCAGAATCTGCATCACGTTAATCATCGCTCGGGGATCGTAGCCGGCTTGCGACATGAAGCGCACCCCCAGTTGGTCCGATTGCAGTTCATCGTCGCGGCCATAACTCATATTCACCATCTGGCTAATCACGACCGCGGCCTGGCCGGCCTGTTGGCCATAGTCTCCCCCGGCCACCACCACCGCCCCGATCAAGCCTTCGGATAGATTTTGTTGGGCAATACGCTGAGCGCTGTGCCGGGCCACGACGTGGCCAATCTCGTGGCCGAGCACGCCGGCCAACTGGCCTTCGGTTTCCAGCCGGCTCAACAGGGCAGAGGTGATAAAGACCGGCCCGCCCGGCAAAGCGAAGGCGTTGATGGTCTCCGGATCGTTGAGGACGTGAAAGTCAAACTGCCAATCGGTCTGGCCGGCACTACTGTTCTGAACAATCTGGTAGCCCACCTGGTCGACGAGGTCTTGAGTTTGCTGGTCGGGATACAAGCCGCCGTAGGTCTGGATCATCTCCGGGGCGGCCTGAAGGCCCATCGCAATTTCCTGATCGGTGGTCAGACTGATGTATTGATCCTCGCCGGTGACCGGATTGAACGAGCGTGAGCCCAGAAAGGAACAGACGGCCACGGCGGCGATCATCAGCCCCATGACCAGTCGCATTTTGAGCCCGCTGCCCCCGCCGCCCCGGCGGAACATTTGGGGCCGAACGACGTGTCGTCGTTGAACCATGGTATCCTCCTCTCGCGTTGGCTTAAGCCGGCACGAACTCTTCGACTTCTAAACTCTCATAGATGCCGCCAGCCAGCGCGCCAAAGATGAGGTGGCTGGCGATCAAGGGCCAACTACGGATGGCGAAGAACCAGGGATAAAAGAGAGTCAGCGCGTAGAAGTTGATCCCGTACAGGGCCAGGCCAAACAGCGCCCCACCGATCAGGCCAACCAACAGCCCCCAGCGATGAATCACGTAGGCCAGTAGAATTGACCACAGCACCGACAAGATAAAGTGAACGAGCAGGGCTACCACCAAGACGATGAGATCGAACGAAGCCGGTGGGGGCAGGACTCCCGGCCCCATCACCAGCGAGGCGGTATAACGCAACGATATCCAGCCGTTACCGCCCACCAGCAGCGGCACCATGAAAACATTCAACACCAAAAAGACCAGCCCGGCGATAAGCCCGGCCCAAACGGCGGCGCTCCAATCGACCAACTGGCGTAGTTGTGGGGTGGCTTTAGTCATCGGTCCCCCCTCAAAACGAAATAATTTCAGCGGTGTGGCTGTCTGTATTGTAAATTGCGCAGGTGGGGGGGCCTTGCCAGCCTAGAATCTCGCCGGGGTTGAGCCACAGACAGTCGCCGATCCGCTCCTCGGTTTGCTGGTGAGTGTGGCCAGAGAAGACCGCCCGGTAATCGCCGGTGCGGGCCAGCGCTTTGGCGTAGAAAGGATAATGCGTTACGGCGATCTTGACCCCGTTGAACTCCAGTTCGGCGTACTCGCCGTGGAGTTTAAGGTTGGGATACTGGGTCTTGGCGATATTAGCGATCATAAAGCGGTCGCCATCGCCGTTGCCAAAAACAACGTGGATGTCACCCTCGAATTCGGCGCCCATGACCCGGGAGGGAATGGGCGAGCAAAAATCGCCGCAGAAGATCAGACTTTCCACCCCTGCCAATTTGAATGCGTCCAAAGCTTTGCGTAAATTGGCGAGATTGTCGTGGACGTCGGAAAATACGCCGATGAGCATGATTACCTCCCTGTGGCTCAACGGAATATCAGGAAGTAGCCGTCTAAAACGTAAAACGTAAAACGTAAATTTACGTTTTACGTTTTACGTTCTAGAGATCGATACCGCCTGAACTCCCGGAGGGCCAATAAAGATTGTAAGTGGGCTGCTTTCCTGGCTAGTGTAGCGAGGGGAACAAGTTGTGGCAAATTGCGTGTCTCACTATTCATACTAAAATAGATCGTTATGGCTCGCAGACGTCATCCGCACCGAGCAGGCAGACTCGATCAAGTTGTGGCCTATTTGGGCCTGCCGCTGGTGCTGCTCAGCTTTATCACTTTGGCCGTCTGGCACAGTCTCATCGTCCCGATCACTCAGGGCGAAGATGAACTGGCCCACTTTCGTTACCTCAGCTTCATCGCCGAAACCGGCCGGCTACCGCTCAACCCGGCCGAGCGGGCCCAAGCCTGGTACCGGTCGGACTGGCCGCCGCTTTACCATTTGCTGGTCGGCGCGGTCGTCAGCCCCCTCGACACGACCCAACCTCACCTTAAAGATGTCGGCGAGTCGCCCCGCCGGCGCTTGGTCGGCCAAATCTTCTACCCGCGCCTGATCATCTACACCGCGGACAGCAATTGGCCCTGGCAAGGCGCCATCCTGGCCTGGCACCTGGGCCGGTTTCTATCCATCGCCCTGGCCGCTTTCGCCCTCCTATTCACCTACCTGACCGCCCTCGAGTTCGCCGAGGCGATCAACAATGAACAATTAACATTTAACAATGAACAATTAACAATTAACAACCCTCCAACCCTCCAACCCTCCAATCCTCCAACCCTCCAACCTTCTAACCTTCCAACCTTCCAACCTTCCAACCTTCCAACCCTCCAACCCTCCCATCTTCCAACCCTCCAACCGGAACTCTTCGCCCTAGCCGTCACCGCCCTGCTGGCTTTTACGCCGCGCTTCATCTTCACCTCGGCCATGCTCAGCGATGACAGTCTTTTTGTATTGCTGTCATCTATTTTTATCTGGTTGTTCCTGCGGGCCTGGCGGGGCGACGATCGCTGGGGGCTCTACGCCGGTCTGGGCTTAGTGCTCGGTTTATCGATAGCGACCAAGTACAGCACCGGTCTGTGGCCGCTGCTGGTGATTCCGCTCGTCTGGTGGCGGGCCCGGCAGGTGGGGTGGACCTGGACGCCGGCGGTCGGCCGGCTGGCCATCGCTTGGGGCGGCGCGGCGGTGGGCTGTGGCTGGTGGTTTGGTTGGGTCCTCTACCATTTCAACACCATCCGGCAGGACGGGTGGCTCTACGGCCTGCTGAGCCCGGTGTTGGCCTCGGGGCCGGATGTCAGCATGCGCCGCGTCTTCGATTTTCTGGGCGGCGGGGATTTTACCGGCTCGCTGCGGCCCGGGGCGGTGAGCGAAGGCAGTCTGGCCGGTTGGTGGGTCTATCTGTTCCAAACCTTTTGGGGCGTGCCCATCCTGGAGGTCGACCCGCTCTTTCCCTGGGTCTACCTCGTCGTTTTAGGGGTGGTGCTGGCGGCTGGGGTGGGCTTATGGCAATTCTGGCGCCGCGCCGCTGCTTTGACGCGCGTGTCGCTGGGGGTGTTGGCCCTGGTGGTCGCCCTGCTCTTCCCCTTCCCTATCCTTCGTTTTTTTCTGACCTACAACATCCTCGAAACCGGTCAAGGCCGGCACCTGCTTTACCCGGCGGCTCAAGCGATCCCCATTCTGTTGATGGTCGGCCTCTTTGCCCTCCTCAGCCGGTCGGCCTCGCCCGCTGCCGCGGCGCTTCAACCCAAAACTCGCCCTTCCCCATTCTCCATTCTTCATTCTCAATTCTTAATTCTGACCATTCCGCTCTTGCTGCTGGCCTGGTCCGGCTTCCAGCTCAGGACGATGATCCAGACCTATCCCGATCCTTTGCCGGTTCAGACCTCGACATTTGACCCGGCGGTCATACCCCAGCCCCTGAAGCACGATTTTGGCGACGGTGTTCGGCTGCTGGGCTACGATTTCCAGGCCGATCCCGACCAGGCTATCATCGAACTGACCTTGTTTTGGCAGGCGCTGGCCCCGGTTGACGAAAACTACCGGACCCGGGTCCAGTTGATCGATCAGAATGGCGAAGCGCGTTTTACCTGGCTGAGCCATCCGCTCAACGGCCTCTATCCGACCCGAGCCTGGGATACAGGCGATATCATTCGCGACACCCTGTCGCTGCCGCTGGCCGGCGTGCCCGCCGCCCAGTACGACCTTGAGCTGACTCTGCTGCCGGAAGCCGGCGAGACTCCGCTCCCCGAGCCTCTTTCGTTCATCCAATTTGATCTCGGGCGAGCGCAGCCGATTGCCGCGGCCTCGAGCCTGCCCGGCGGCGGGCAGTACCGGCTTTGGTTCGAAGCTCAGCCGCTGCGCCAGCGCCAAACCCTCGCCCTCTCCTGGACGGGTCTAGGCGAGGCTTCGCCGGAGTGGGGCCTGATCGATCCGCACGGCACCGTTCACCCGCCCGTCGCGCTGGCAGAGGCCACAGCCATCTTCATCGTCGATCCGGCCTGGCCCAGCGGCGCTTACCGGCTGAGTTTAGCCCGGGAAGCGGTCGCCGGAGCCGCGCCGCTAACCGTGGCCACCGATGCTCGCCAGTTCGGCCTGCCGCCCGACTTGGCGACTGATCCGGCTTGGACGCCGGTCGAGGCCAACTTTGCCGATAAAATCAAGCTGCTCGGCTACCGCTTGCCGACTCGCCGCCTTGAGCCGGGTGGGGGCCTGCCGCTGACCGTCGCCTGGCAGAGCCTGGACTCTGTTTTGCCCGATGCTTTGACCTTTGCCGTCCTGCTCGACGCCGACCAACAGCCCCACGGCAGCGTCGATCGCTACCCGGCCGGCTACTACAGCCCGATCCTGTGGGCCAGCGGCGAAGTCGTGCTCGATAGTTTTGGGGTGCCCATTGCGCCCTCGGTGCCACCCGGTATCTACCACCTGCACCTGGGCCTGTATCAGTTGGCGGAGGGACAACCCCAGTCATTGGCTCTCTCCCAAGACGGCCAACCCACCGAAACCACCGCCATCGTCATTGGGCCGCTCAAAGTTGGTGGTCCCCCGCCGGAGCTGGTCACCACCAACCCTACGCCTCAAGTAACCCTCAACCAAGACTTCGGCGGCCAGATCACCCTCCTGGGCTATGATCTTGAGGTAACTCCCACTAACGACGATCTCGGCCAAACCCCCAACCCGCAATTAACAATGAACAATGAGCAATTATCAAATCAATCCCCTCCACCCTCCACTCCTCCACCCCTCCACCCCTCCAACCCTCCAACCTCCACTCCCCCACCCCCCCACCCCGCCCCCCCCCCCCCCCCCCCCCCCCCCCCCCCCCACCCCCCCCCACCCCCCCCCCCCCCCCCCCCCACCCCCCCCCCCCCCCCCCCCCCCCCTCCACCCTTCCACCCTTCCAATCTTCCAATCTTCCCCCCTCCACCCTCCACCTCACCCTCTACTGGCGCGCCGACACGACTCCGACTACCGACTACACCACCTTCCTCCACCTGCGCGATGCCGCCAACCAGAACGTGGCCCAAAAAGACTCGCCCCCGGCCGGCGGTCGCTACCCAACCAGTTTGTGGGAGGCCGGCGAGGTGATCGTCGATGAGCTTGTGCTGCCGCTTGACCAAGTGGAGCCCGGAGATTACACTCCCGTGGTTGGTCTCTATGAGCTGGCCAACGGAGCTCGCTTACTGACTCCGGGCAATCCGGCCAACGAAGTAAAATTGCAGCCGATCACCTGGCCCTGAGACTCTAAGAAGCGCACCCTATGCCTGTTTTGGAACGATTTGGACTAATCATTATCCTGCTGGTTTACGTGGCTCTGGCGACCGCCCATAGTCTGATCGTGCCCCTGACCGCCGGCAACGATGAGTGGGCTCACTTTCTGTACGCGCGCTTCATCGCCGAACATGGCCGGTTGCCTACCAGTCTGGCCGAACGGGAAGACAAGAACGAGGCCGGCACCAAATCTGACGATCCGCCGCTCTATCATTTGTTGGTGGCGGCTGCAGGGCAACTGACCGGCGAGCCGGACCGAGTCTTAAGGCCCATCAACGGGGAGCCTCGCCGCCAACTGGCCGATAACCAAGTGGTCCCCTATGCCTTCCTCGTCCACAACGTTTACGAAAAATTTCCCTTTGCCGGCGAAGTTCGGCTTTGGTATGTGGGCCGGGCTTTGTCGATTGTGTCCGGGCTGGCCTTAATCAGCCTGACCTACATCACCGGTTTGCCCTTATTCGCCAGCCGGCGTCCGGCCTTGTTGGCCGCCGCTTGCCTGGCCTTTTGGCCGGCCTTCATTTTCCACACTTCAGTTATGACCTATGATGGTTTGGGGGCGGTTTGCACGGCGCTGCTCTTGCTGGTCGGTCTCAAGCTCTTGGGCCGACCGGACGGGTGGTGGGGGTGGCTGGCCCTGGGGGCGCTCGCCGGGGTAGCCGTCACCGTCAAATATACGTCGGTGCTGCTGCCGCTGGAGATCATCCTGGTCGCCTGGCTGGCCAGCAGCGGCCGGGTTCCAGAGGATCGGCCGGCTACCGCGCCGCGCCCTCGCTTTGAGACCGGTCTTTTCTTCAAGCGCGTGATCTTGGCCGGGCTGGCCCTGCTGCTGGCGACCAGTTGGTGGTTTGGCTTTGTGTTGTGGCATTTCAACACGGTCGAGAGCAAAGGCTGGCTGGCCGGCCTGCTGGAACCGCTCCTGGTCCGGGGTGGCAACGACAGCACCGCGATCAGCGTCACGGCTTTTCTGCTCGGGACCGAGAGCCTCAGCGTGGAGCTGCCCGGCCAGGCGCGAGAGCGACACTATGGGCAGATGCTCTGGACGCTCGGCGAGTCCTTCTGGTCGGCCCCGATCGTCGACCGCTTTCTCTTATCGCCCTGGCTGCCCGGTTTGTATGGGCTGACTCTCCTGGTGGCCCTAGTGGGGTTGTGGCGCTGGTGGCGCCGGCAGCCGGGTCGCTCGAGGCTGTCTCAGGCCCTGGTTCTTCTGCTGGCGCACACCGTGTTGATTACGCCCTTGATCCTGGTGCGCAGTCTGCTGTCTTTTGATCCGCTCGAGGCGGTGCAAGGCCGGCATCTCCTCTTTCCGGCGGCGACGGCCATTCCGGTCTTGCTGGTGTGGGGCTGGCGGCAGTGGTCTGGCTGGCTGGCGCCCGGGCTGGTGGTTGGGCTGTTGCTGTGGAGTGGGCTGGGGCAGATCGGCGGGGCGGCGCTGGTTTACCCCAGGCCGATGCCTATTTGGACGGCAGCCACCCATCCACCCGATTTGACCGGCTTGACGATGAGCAACGCGGCTCCGATCGAGGCCCTGCGGTTGTTAGGCTGGCAGGGGCAGCTATCACCGGATGGCTCTGCCCTGGAGGTGTCTCTCTGGTGGCAAGCCCAAGCCGCGATGGCCGAAGATTACCTGATTGAGCTTAAGCTCAGCGATGGCGCCGGCACTTTGCTGAGTTACAGCCTGGCCCATCCTCTCCAAGGTCGCTATCCGACCCGAGCCTGGGAGGCCGGCGATATTGTGGAAGATAGGCATGGCTTACCTCTGCTGGGGCAGGCCACCGGCGAGTTTCAGCTCGAGTTGAGGCTGCTCACTCGCGCCGCGGTCCCTCTGTCGCCCGAGTCTGGGTTGACGTTGGGAACCCTCTCTCTCAGCTTCAATGAGCCTGTAGAACCTTGTGCGGTATGGCATCAAGGCCGGGAGCAAACGGATAGCTTCTTGAGCCCGGCCTATCGACGGTGGGCCAGTTTTGTGGTGGCCGGAGACCAAGCCCCGGAGTTGGTTGATCTTCAGACCGGCCGCCCGGCCCGCCAACCCTTGGTGCGCCAGGGCCGCTTTTACGTTTTTGTGGTTGAACCGGATTGGGGACCGCGCTACCAACTGCGGGTTGGCGGTGAACTATGCCGGACTCTCGCCTTTGATTTGCGGCCCCGAGACTTTACCCCGCCCGAGATCCCGACCCCGCTGCTGGTCAATTTCAATGACGAGGTCGAACTAATCGGCTTTAACCTGCCGACGCGCCGCATCCAGCCGGGCGGACGCCTGCCGCTCGATTTGTATTGGCGGGCCAAAACTTACATCGGGGCTGATTACTTGATCTTTGATAACATCCTGGACAGCCAGCAGCAACGCTGGGGTGGCTATGATCGCCGGGCCAGGGATGGCTACAGTACCTTGCTCTGGGCGCCCAACGAGGTGATTACCGATCGGTTTGGCGTGCCGGTGGCGCCGGACGCGCCCGCCGGCATCTACACCATCGATTTGGGCCTTTACCACAAGCGTGAGTCAGGTCCTGTCTCTTTGCCCGTGCTGGTTGAGGGCCAACCCACCGGGCAGACCAGTCTCCGGCTGGGACCGATCAAGATTGGCGGCCCGCCGCCGAATGTGGTCGCCTCGCGCGTTGAGCCGCAAATTGAGCTCAACCAATCGTTTGGCAGCCAGATTACCCTGCTGGGCTACGATCTTGGTTTAGGAAATGAAACCGGCCCAGCGGTCCAAGCGTTCAGCGGCGACGGTTCGCCGCTCCCGGCCGATCCAGCTTCGCCTTCGAATTCGTCAGCCGGCCCCGCCTCCTTGTTGCCTCTGACCCTCTACTGGCAAGCCCAGACCATACCGGCGGCGGACTACACCGTGTTCGTCCATTTACGGGATCGTCTCAATCAAAATGTCGCGCAACAAGATCAGCCTCCGGCCCAGGGGCAGTATCCGACCTCGCTGTGGGATGCGGGCGAGATCATTGTTGACCCGGTGACCTTGCCGCTCGACCCCGCTTTGCCGGCTGGTGAGTACGCTCTGGTGGTTGGCCTGTATAACCTGGCCACCGGGGAGCGCCTCTCGGCTCCGGCCCTCAGCAATGGCGAACTCCACCTCAAGACGATCAGCCTGCCATGAAGCGAAGAATTAGCTTGCTTGTGATTATCCTCATCGGCTTTGGGCTGCGCCTTTTTCAGTTGCCGCAGACGCCGCCCGGCCTGTGGTATGACGAAGCTTACAACGGGCTCGATGCCCTGTGGCTGGCTGAGATCGGGCACTTCCAGCCGTTTGTGGTTGGCAACAATGGGCGAGAGGCCATGTGGCACTATCTGGTCTTAGGCGCAATTGAGCTGTTCGGCGCGACTCCCTTCACCTTGCGGTTGGTGGCGGCCCTGGTGGGGGTCGTCACCATCCCGATTATGTACCGGCTGGCCCTGACCTTGGCCCCGTCGCTGTTAAATGGCCAACGTTATGGGGTCTGGTTTGCCTTAACTACGGCGAGTTGGGTAGCGGTCTCGTGGTGGCATCTGCACAACAGCCGGGCCGGTTTCAGACCGATTTTGCTGCCACCCCTCTTGGCTTTAGCGCTCTATTTTTTTTGGCGCGGCAGCGCGACTTTGAATCCTTCGTTCACCCAGGCGATGGTTCCAAAGCGACTCTCCGCTGCTTCATCACGGACCGGGCTAACCTGGCTGGCTCTGTTTATGGCGACCGGCCTCTTTCTGGGATTGAGCCAGTATACTTATTTGCCGGCCCGTTTTGCGCCGGCGATCCTTGGCGGAATGGTTTTGATTTGGACGGTCCAGCGCCGGCCTGGCCTGGCCAAATTGTGGCTCGGCTTGCTGGTGACCGGTGGGGTGGCGCTCGTTGTTTTTGCCCCCTTGGGCCTTTTTTTCTTCAATACGCCGTCGGCCTTTTCCTCGCGAACGGATGACGTCCTCTTTGTCCCTAAAACCGCCGGCGAGTTGATCGGCCATCTGCTTGATGCGGTCAGCCTCTTTTTTGGGGCGGGCCACGAGATCTACCGGCATCATCTGCCGGGCCGGGCGATGTTAGGCTGGTTGGAGATCCCGTTCTTCTGGCTCGGCCTGTTGTGGCTGCTGCACCCTACCCGGTGGCGACGGCCGGGGACTCAGCTTCTTTTGATCGGCCTGGGTCTGATGTGGCTGCCGGCCTTACTGGCTTCGCCGCCGGTGCATGCCTTGCGCCCGATCGGCCTGCTGCCTTTCTACTATCTGGTGGTCACGGTTGGCTTCTTTATTGCCGCCCGCTCTCTGTGGCGAGTGAGTGTCCGGCTCCTGCCGCGCCGGCCCCGTGAGCGGCAGGCCCTGGCCCTGAGTACCCTTGTCTTTGTCACGATCAACGGCGCGCTCAATAGTCAGGCTTATTTTGTCCGCTGGGCCAATCAGCCCGAAGTCTACGAGGAGTACAACGGTCCTCTCGTTGATTTTGTAAAGCAGGTGGCCGAATTGACGCGGGAGAGCCCGGTGGTCATGCCTTTTCAGATCTATGTCCATCCCACCACCCGATACCTGCTGCATCAAGAGTTCAGCGAGCAACCGCCCCCACAGGCGCTCGCCGCCGAGCCGGTCCGGCTGGTGACGGTGCGCGATAACTTCCGGCTGCTCAATGTCGCCAACATCCCGGAGTTGCCGGCCTATGCCTGGCTGGCCCGCCGCCCGGATGGGCAGGGCGTAGTCTACGTTTCTCGCCCGCCCCGGCAGGACGAGCAAGCCTATTTGCGTTCGCAAATTCAGGGGATCGAGCCGGACGTTTACCGCGATGCCTGGGGCAGCGAACTGGTTCAGCTCCGCCGGCTGGCCGATCCGGCGCCGCTGCTGCCGATGTTTACCGACCGCTCGCCCCAGCGCAGTATCGATCTAAACTGGGCCAACCAGATCGAGTTAACCGGCTACGACGTCTGGCCCGACTTGATCCGGCCTAATCAGCCGCTCACCCTTAATCTTTACTGGCACAGCTCGACCGACCTGACCTTTGACTATCACCTTTTTTTGCAGCTAATCGATAGTGCCGGTCACCCGATTACGCAGTGGGAAGGCGAAGCGGTGGGCGAAGATATGTACCGCTGGCGGCCCGCCGGTATTCTACCCAGCCAACACACCCTCTGGGTCGGTCCCGAGACCCCCCCCGGCCCGTATTTGGTGCGGCTGGGCTTCTTTGATCGCCACAGCGGCCAGCGCTTGCCCCTCGTCTCCAGCCCGGCCACCAATAACCAACCGGTCGATCAAGTGGAACTTGGCCTTTTCTACGTCCTCCCCGAAAACGACAGTCCCGATCCCCGCCAACCCGCTCGTCCGCTTCAAGCCAACTTCGCCGACGCCATCGAGCTTACCGGCGTAACCCTGCCTGTAGCAATGAGCAATGGTCAATTAGTAATGAGCAGTGACCACTCCTCCACTCCTCCACTCCTCCAACCCTCCAATCCTCCAACCTTCCAACCTTCCAACCTTCCAACCTTCCAACCTTCCAACCTTTCCCTCCTCCTCCACTGGCGCGCGCTCCAGCCGACCGACCGGCCTTACACCGTCTTCCTGCAACTGCTCAATGCCAACAACGAGGTCGTAGCCGGCTTTGACCGGCAGCCTTTTAACGGTCTCTATCCGACCAGCCGCTGGTCGCCCGGCGAGTTGATTGTCGATGCGTTCGAGCTACCGCTGCCGGCAGAGGGGCTCGCTCCCGGCTCATACCGCTTGATCACCGGCTTCTATGAGGTCGAGTCCGGCCAGCGGCTGCCGCTCGTTGCGGGCGGGGACTTTGTGGTTTTGGAGAGCTTGGTGTTCGACTAACTCGTTTTCACCTTCCCGGAAGCTCTAGACCTCGTTGAAACCGGCTCAAAATAGGCCGTGAAATGCTGTTTGCCGAATCTAACTGGTTAGCTTCCAGGAAGATGAACCGAACGATCTTTGCTCAGGGCCAGTTTCTTTATTTCCTGGCCTCGTGGCATAATCATAGCGTCGCCCACCGACAAAGCGTTTGATGTTTCGCCTTCTGCCACGCCTACCAAATTGTGTCCTCAACTTTAGCAACTTAGGCAGTTTCAATTTTCCAGGCGGAGCGAGGAGTCGGGCTTGCTGGTCTAAAGTGGTTATTCTATTTAAGCAGATTGGTCAGAAAAGGAGATCTAAACGATGTCAAAAACTTCTTTTAAGACAGAAGAGTGGGAACTGGTTCGCAACGCGGCGGATTGGGTCTTTGTTTATCTAGAGCAGGCTGAAAGGCATGCCATGATGAAGGGCCGGACGGGCGATACCAAAGGTTACACCGAGGCGCTGAAAAATTACCAGACGAACAATCCTCTCATTCGCGAGGTCATTGCGGGTAGCGGCCAACCGTCGGAGGCGGTGCAAACCACTAACCGGGTGACGGTGCAAGAGACCTTGAGCGAGATCGGCGCGATTCTGGATCGGCGGCTCAGCCCGCCGGAAGCCGACGAGTTTCGAGAGTTCCTGATGTCTATCGGCCGGGCCGTAGCCGAAGCGACCGGAGGCGGGTTGTTTGGGTTGGGCCAAAAGGTGAGTAAAAAAGAAGAATCCGCGCTGGACCGGATCGCCGTCGCCTTGAAAGCCACGCCCGCCGATCAGGAGGCCAGAGCTCAAGCGGCCGCCGAACAGGCTAAGCGTGAAGCCGAGGCCAAAGCCAAACAAGAAGCGGAAGCAGCCCGCCGCCAGAAAGAAGAAGCGGAGGCCAAAGCCAAAGCGCAAGCCGAAGCGGCCGAGCAAGCCCGGCAAAAGGCGGAAGCCGAACGGCAGCGAAAAGAAGCCGAGGCCAAAGCGAAACAAGAAGCGGAAGCCGAGCGGCAGCGAAAAGAAGCCGAGGCCAAAGCCAAAGCTCAAGCTGAAGCGGCTGAACAGGCCCGGCAAAAGGCGGAGGCCGAACGGCAGAGAAAAGAAGCCGAGGCCAAAGCTCAAGCCGAAGCGGCCGAACAGGCCCGGCAAAAGGCGGAAGCCGAGCGGCAGCGAAAAGAAGCCGAGGCCAAAGCCAAAGCGCAAGCCGAAGCGGCCCAAGAACAGGCCGGTCCAGCCGCGCAGCCGGTCATGGCGGCTGCCCATTCAGTTCCGGCTCAGCCGTCGCCGCAACCGGCCCCGCCCCCCGCGCCGGCTGTGATTGCTCAACACACCGTGGCCTCCGGTGAAACGCTGGGCGGCATTGCTCAGAAATACTATGGTTCGGCGGCAAAATGGCCGCAGATTTATGAGGCCAATAAAGCAGTCATTGGGGCCAATCCTAATTTGATCCGGCCGGGGCAGGTGCTTCAGATCCCTAAACTGCCGGCGTAAAGACTTGCCTCGCTCGGCGGTCCGGCTGCAACTTTATCTCCATAACCTCGGACTAAGGGGTTACGCAGGCGCAGAGTGGCACTCACCGCTCTGCGCCATTTTCTTTGCTGCTGCTTGAGAGGCTGGCTGAGCGGCAAGTTGTGTCCGGTTCCAGTTTTGTCTCTGGCGGTGACAGTGTTAAAATGGTGAGACTTGCTTAATCGCAACGAACAAAGGGGTGGGACGTTGACGGAGAAGAAAGAATTGACTCAAGAGCGGCTAAGAGAAATCGCCTGGGAAGTTGGCAGTCAGTACCCCATTCCCTTGACGGCAGATTATATTGCCTTAACGATGGTGCATCCCCACCTCGGCCACGTCCACTGGCACATCCATGAAGAATCGTTGGTGGCGATTAAGGTCAAGTATGGCGAGGCTTTTAATTATGTACCCCTGATTATTCGTGTCTACGATGTCACCGACATCATTTTTGACGGCCTCAATGCTCACAGCTTTTTCGATATTCAAGTTGGCGGCCTGAACGGTAACTACTATTTTACTGTGCCCCAACTGGGTCGGTCCTACATGGCCGAGATTGGGCTGCGCGCCGGCGACGGGACCTACCGGTTGGTGGCTCGGTCTCACCCTCTTTATTTCGATCGAGACCGGCCGGTCGGTAACTATCAGATCGAAGGCTTGTTTGTCGGTGGGACCATCAAACGAAAGTTTCCGGTTGAAAATATCTTCGACGCCCGCATTTATGAGCGGATCAACCGAGAACTGGCCGGTATCGAGCAGCAGGAACTGGCGGTGGCCATGATCTTTATCGGCTTCAATTTGGGGACCAGCCCCGATAGCGCCTTGGGGCGGTTCATTGCCAACTGCGTCCAGCGGCTCAATAAATTTGGCGTCGCTGGCCAGCTTTTTATGCCGCTGCTTGAAGCAGGGGAGAGTGGCCACGCCGGGGAGTCGGTTATGAGCGGTCTGGAGGCCCTGTCAAAAACCGTCTTCAAACAGCTCGAGACCACGCATCAAGAGCAGCCGTTTCACCTGATCCACTGCCACGATTGGTATTCGGCCCAGGTCGGGCTGAGCGCGACCAAGTCCCTAAAGCTGCCGCTTGTTTTTTCACTGCATTCCACCGAGCACGAACGGGCTCAGGGTTACCAGACCAGCCAGGTTTCGCCGCTTATCTCTCGCTGGGAGAAAGAGGCCGCCCAAGCCGCCAGTCTGGTCATCGTTCCCCATTCCTCAACCCGCCAGCAAGTGATCAGCCTCTACGATACGCCGCCGGAAAAGGTGGTGATTATCCCCGATGTCTTGGTTGGAGGGGGGCCTACCGCGCCGCCCAATCCGGCCGAGGTCAAAGGCTGGTTTGGGCTCAATCAGGACGCGCCGTTGGTGCTCTTTGCCGGGGAGATTTCTCATGCGGCCGGGGCCGATTTGCTGATGGATGCTCTGCCGATCGTGTGCCGGGGTCACGGGACGGCTCAGTTCGTTTTTGCCGGCGAAGGGCCGCTCAAGGGCGAACTGGAGGGTCGGAGCTGGCGTTTGGGTATTGGCCACCGCTGCCGATTTCTGGGCGATGTCTCGAGCGAGACTTTTCGCAACCTGCTCATGGCCGCCGAGTTTGTGGTCATCCCGGCCCGGACCTGGCAGGGCGAGGGCTTAGCTCAGTTAGCCCTCGATTTTGGCAAGCCGGTGTTGACCACGCACCAGGCCGGGATTCATGCGGTGGTTCACGGCCAAAACGGCCTGGTGACCTACGACAATCCGGGCTCAATTGTTTGGGGCTTGCAGGAGATGCTGGCCAACCCGCTCCACGGCAGTATGCTGCGCCTGGCCGCCAGACGAAAATCCGACGACTCGCCCTCGTTGGAAACCGTTGCGGCTCAGCACTTTATGTACTATGAGATTGCCCTGGAGAACTATCGAGGAGGGAGTAATGCCTAAAGGTTATCTCGCCTTTGTTCTGCACGCGCACCTACCGTTTGTCCGCCACCCGGAGCACGATCTCTTTTTGGAGGAGCGCTGGTTTTTTGAGGCGATGAGTGAAACCTATTTGCCGCTGATCAAGGTTTTGGATCAGTTGGTGGCCGAGCAAGTTCCCGGTCAGATTTCGTTTTCGATTTCACCCTGCTTGCTGGCTATGATGGAAGATCCCTTGCTCTTGGAGCGGTATGAAGCTCACGTAACGAAGTTAATCGAACTGAGCGAGAAAGAGCAGGAACGGACCCAGCATGAGTCTCACCTCCACTACCTGGCCGGCTTTTACCACCAACTTTTCCAGGAAACCCATGATCTCTTTGTTAACCGCTGTAATCGGAGAGTCGCAACCGCCTTTAAGCAACTGCGTGACAGCGGGGTGGTGGAGTTGATGACCACCGCCGCCACCCACGGGCTGCTGCCTTTGTTGGCCCCACAGCCTAAGGCAGTGGCCGCCCAGGTCATCACCGGGTTGGACTATTTTGAAAGCGTTTTCGGCTTCCGGCCCCAAGGCTTTTGGCTACCCGAGTGCGGTTACTATCGCGGTCTGGATGAATTGCTGGAAAAGGAAGGCATTCGCTGCTTTCTGATGGAGTCGCACGGCGTCGAGCATGCCAGCACCACGCCGTTCTACGGCGTCTACACTCCGCTGTTCACCTCCACGGGCGTGGCCGCCTTTGGCCGTGATCGCGGCAGTACCAAGCAAGTCTGGTCGGCGCGGGATGGCTTTCCCGGAGACGGAGTCTACCGGGAGTTTTATCGTGACATCGGTTATGATCTCGATTTTGATTATGTGCAGCCCTATCTGGCCGGCAACGTCCGGGGCGATACCGGGATCAAATATCATCGCATCACCGGGCCGACCGCCTGGAAAGAGCTGTATCATCCCCACCTGGCTGCCGAGCGGGCTGCTCAACACGCCGGTGATTTTCTATTCCAGCGCGTCTCTCACGTCGAGTATCTGGCTTCGGTCATGGAGACAGCACCGGTGGTCGTCGCCCCCTTCGATGCCGAGTTGTTTGGCCATTGGTGGTTTGAAGGGCCACAGTGGCTCAATTTTGTCATTCGCAAGGCCGCCTTTGATCAGCAAACCGTAGAACTGGTCAGTTTGTCCGAATATCTTACCCGCCACCCGGTCCATCAAACCGGCTCGCCTTGCAGTTCAACCTGGGGCCACAAGGGTTACTTTGAGGGTTGGCTCAATGCCAAGACCGATTGGATCTATCCCCAACTCTACGAGTGTGGGTATCGCATGGAAGCGTTGACCACCCGCTATGGGCAAGGTCGGGTCTCCGCCTTGACCCGGCGAGCGCTGACCCAGTGTGCGCGCGAACTGCTGCTGGCGCAAGGCTCGGATTGGCCCTTTATCATTAACGATGGCACTTCCACCGAATATGCGGTGCGGCGCGTCAAGGATCACGTCGCTCGCTTCCGCTACCTGGCTGAAGGGATCGAGGGAAATTCACTCAACGAAGAGTACCTGGTGGCCCTTGAGTCCATGGATAACTTATTCCCAGCAGTCGATTATAAGCTGTTTCTGTGAAATTTGTCATTATTGGACTATGTTTGCACTTTCTAAAAACCCGGTTTTTTTAGCCTCAAAATTAGCTACTTTTTGGCCCCAAAATGCTATCGTTCAGTCATCAAAAACCGGGTTTCTGGCCATAAGGCTGTGAAGTGCAAAGGTAGTGATTATTGCCGGATACGTTGAAAACTATTAATATTGGCAACCGGCCATAGTTCCACAGGCTTAGTCCCTGAAATAATTTTTTGATAGTCGGAGCAAGAAATACACATGTATATTGTGACAGTTGCGCCTGAATGTGCACCCATTGCTAAAGTTGGTGGTCTGGCCGATGTGGTCTACGGGCTTAATAAGGAACTGCAACTGCGTGGCCATACGGTCGAGATTTTTCTTCCCAAATACGACTGTATGCGTTATGACCAAATTGAGGACCTGCATGTTGCTTATGAAAATTTAGCCGTACCGTGGTATGCCAGTGCCATCAACTGCACTGTCTGGTACGGTAGACTGCATGGCCTGAACTGCTTCTTTTTGGATCCTCACTCAGCCGATAATTTTTTCAACCGGCGCAGCTTCTACGGCTTCAACGATGATTCCATCCGCTTCGCTTTTTTCAGCAAGGCTGCTCTAGAATTTATGCTGAAAAGCAATAAACGCCCGGAGATCATTCACTGTCATGATTGGCAGACCGGCCTGGTTCCGGTTTTATTGTTTGAACTCTACAAATATTGCGGCCTGGAGCGGCAACGGGTCTGCTTCACGATTCATAATTTCAAGTATCAAGGTACGGCTGGAGCCCACGTGCTGACGGCCTTGGGGCTGCACCACCCTGAATATTACTATCATCTTGATCGCCTGGGTGAAACTTACAACCGGTCGGTCCTCAACTTTATGAAGGGCGGGATCGTTTATTCTAATTTTGTGACCACCGTTTCACCCCATTATGCTTGGGAGGCCCACAACGGTGATCAAGGCTACGGCCTTGGACCGACCCTCAACACCCACCAGGGTAAATACGGCGGGATCCTCAACGGCATCGATTACGGCATGTGGAACCCCGAAATCGATCCGTTGATCCCCTCGCATTACACCTGGAAGACTCTGGAAAACAAGACCTCTAACAAAAATGCGCTACGCAACCGTTTGCTTATCCGCGATGGTCATAAACCGATTATCGCCTCAGTCGGTCGCCTGGACCCGCAAAAAGGGGTCCATCTTATTCGCCACGCGCTTTTCTACGCGCTCGATCGGGGCGCACAGTTCGTGCTGCTCGGCTCGAGCCCGGTGGCCCAGATTAACGATGAGTTCTGGGGCCTAAAACACCGCTTTAACAACAACCCCGATTGTCACCTAGAGATTGGCTACGACGAAGAACTGGCTCACCTGATTTATGCGGGGGCGGATATGATGATTGTTCCCAGCCTGTTTGAGCCGTGCGGGCTGACCCAAATGATCTCTCTGCGCTACGGCACCGTGCCCGTTGTCCGCTGGACCGGCGGCCTGGCCGATACGGTCTTCGATCGAGATTACGCTCCTAAACCCATTCACGAACGCAACGGCTATACTTTTAATGATCCTACTCCGGCCGCGTTCGAGGTGGCGCTGGATCGGGCCATTGGTCTGTGGCAGTACTATCCCGGTGAGTTTTATAAACTTATGGTCAATGGCATGCGATACGACTTTTCCTGGCATCAGTCAGGGACACATTACCTGAACATTTACGAGTTCATCCGCGACAAGTAGACTGAGATGAAACAAGCGAGGCAACTAATGACTGAACTGGTAGAGATGATCGACGGTTGGCCCAATATTTGTGGCTCAGAGGCGCTGATCGAGCAAGTCATCCAAGACAGCCAGACCCAGCCGGTTTTCTTGCCGGCTAGCACCGTCGAGTTCTCCAAGCTTCAAAGCGCCGCCGCCGTGGCGCTCCATATGCACCAGCCCTTAATTCCGGCGGGTGGAGCCGATCTGCCCGGCGCGGCTATGATTAGCAACCTCCAGTATATGTTTGATCATCCCACTGTGGGCGATAATCACCATGCCCCTGTTTTTCACTGGTGCTACAAGCGCATGAATCAGTTCATCGGCCAACTGCTTGACGAAGGCCAGCAGCCGCGTATTATGTTGGACTATTCCGGCGCTTTGCTGTATGGCCTGCGCCAGATGGGCTTTGATGATGTTTTTGACAACTTAAAGCGGCTCACGTTGGAGCCGCGCTTTCAGCCCGCCGTCGAGTGGCTGGGCAGTACTTGGGGTCATGCCCTGGCCCCAATCACCCCGGTTCAAGATTTTCGGCTGCACGTCCGGGCCTGGCAGCATCACTTTGCCGCAATTTTTGGGCTGGAAGCCTTGAGCCGGGTTCGCGGCTTTTCTCTGGCGGAAATGGCTCTGCCTAACCACCCCGACGTTGCTTATGCGTTGGTTAAGTCTTTGCGGGATTGCGGTTATCACTGGGTTCTGGTCCAGGAAGATACCGTGGAAGATCCTCAGACCGGCGCCAGAACCGAGCAGCCGTATCTGCCCCACCTCCTCCGCTGCACCAACAGCCAGGGCGAAACGGCCAGTATTGTCGCTGTGATTAAGACTCAAGGCAGCGACCCAACTCTCGTTGCTCAAATGCAGGGCTACTACACCGCCAAGACCCTCGGCCGGGAGGCTTTGGGCCAACACTTAATCCCACCTCTGGTCGTCCACATCGCCGATGGCGAAAACAGTATGGAAATGATGAACGAATTTCCGCGCCGCTACTTTGAGGCGGTGCGCGAAGCATCCGGCTCGCCTACCCCGCTGCTCAACGTGACCGAATATCTGGAGCACTTGACGGCCGCCGGTCTCGGCGCCGACGATTTTCCGGTCGTCCAGCCGGCCGGGCAAAAGCGGATATGGGCCGAGTTTCAGCCCGGCGACCGGCCGGATAAACTGCACCGGCTGATCCAGCGCCTCCACAAGAAAGATAACGGCTTTCGGATGGAAGATGGTCGTTGGACCGACAAGAGCGCCTGGCTCAAGAAGCAAGGGGATGACCTTGATCCCCTGGCCGAAACCAGTGCCCTGTTCTCCCAAACGATGCTCAAGCGGCGGATGGCCACCCACAATCCGGCCTACCGTCAGGCCCTAATCCATTTGTTAGCAGCCCAGAGCAGTGCCTTTCATCATTTTCAAGATGGCGATTGGGCTAACTTTAGGAATGAAATTCTGCGGCGGGCAATGGAGACGCTAGCCCCTGCCGTCAAGCCTCGCCAGACTAGCCCCCAGGCCTCGCCAGCGGCAGCGGAACCCGCCGAGGCTGCTCCCGTTGGCCAGGAGGCCCCACCCGAGCCCCAACCGGGCGAGGAACCCACGGTGAGCTCTGCCGAAATTCTAGCCCCAGAACCAGAGCCGGACGCCGTTGAGCTTGACCCGGTCACATCTACGGTGCCTGAGACCGAACTGGATAGGGCTAACCCTGCTCCGCTGGAGACCAAAGAACTGGAAGTAAGTCCGAAAAAAGCTCCGGACCATATTCCGGCCAAGCCGGAAAGTCCGGCCCCAGAACCGGTCGAGGAGAAAAAGCCGGCTCCTCACCAGGCACAGCCATTGTCTGCCCAAAAGAAAAAAAGTCGTTAAGCAAAAATTACGCTGTCCGGAGTGCTGATTTCAATCAGCACTCTGGCTTTTAGTCTCGTTGTCGTCTGATTCTGGTGATTAGGCGTGGAGCAAAATAACGTTCTGCGAAGGATCACGGAGGAGCCAGCCGTCGGGCTGGGACTCGATCGGATAGCCGGCTGCTTTAACTTGCCCTACCGTCTGGACCAGCGCCTGGTCATCGGGCAAGACGATTTCGAACGAGAGCAGCCGGGCGGCGTTTTCAGGCGGGGGCAGGGCGCCGGCACTGTACCAACTGTTCATCCCCAGGTGGTGATGATAGCCCCCGGCACTAACGAAGCTGGCCGAGGTATAATCGGTCATGTGCTCGAAGCCGAGTATTTCGGTGTAGAAGCGACGGGCGGCGGCGACATCGGCCACTTGCAAGTGGACATGCCCCATCACCGTTCCGGGATGCAACCCCTGCCAGGGACTGGGATCACGGCGTGACTCGGCCAAAAGACCTTCAAAATCCAGCCGAAGGGTGTCCATCTTAAACCGCCCTTGCTGATCATACCAGGCGCTGCGCTGCCGATCCCGATAGATTTCGATGCCGTGCCCATCCGGATCGGACAGGTACAGGGCTTCACTAACCAGATGGTCCGAGGCGCCGTCGAGGAGAACTTCACTTTCAACCAGGTGCCGCAAAGTGCGAGCCAACTCCAACCGCGAGGGCACAAGCAGGGCAAAGTGAAACAGACCGGTAGCCCGGCGCTGATGGTACGCCCCGGGAAACTCGGTTAAGCGAAGGAGGGGGCGATCGCCGGTGCCTAATGTGGCTGTGCCGTTTTCTCGCTGCTGGAGCTGCAAGCCGATATGACGCTGGTAATAATTCAGGGAGCGAGCCAGATCGCCCACACTGAGCGAGACCAGACCCATACGAGTATCGGCCGGCAGAGTTGGTTTCATCAGTCTTGCTTCCTCGCTTAGCGTTTTTAGTACAGCAGAAGTTCGCCCAAGGCCCGGCCCGCGGCTAGGCCGGATAGCGCGGCTCCTTCCACTCGCGGCCCCCCAAAGGCATCCCCGGCGAAGACCAACGGCGGTAGATTGACGGCCACAAAGCGACGCTTGGGATAGACGTATGCCGGCACGGAGTACTGCCAGCGTTTGAGCTGCGCCTGCCGAATCTTGGTGCCGGGGGCGAGGTAAGGCTCCAGGCCAGCTAATAAAGGGCTTAAAGCCTCTTCGTCCGACAGATCCCATAACTCGCGGCTAAAGCTTTGGCTAACTTGGACGGTGATGACTCTCGCTTCTAATGAAATACCTTTGTGTTGATTATCGGCAATCCAACAGATGGGGTTTTTAGGCCGCTGGATGGCGCCCGGCTCCGGCAGGTTGATCTGGCCCTCAACCCAGAACATACCAGTCAGGCTAGGATTGTATTTTATTCTCTGTAAATCGGCTTCATCCGGAGCGGTTAATTTTGTTTGCCCTGCCGCCAAAATTTCCAGCGCCTCAGGGACAGGAGCTGTAAGTAGCAAGGCCCGACTGGTAAAAGTGAGTCCATTTTTGACGTCAGCCTGCCAACCGTTGTTGAGGGGGAAAACTTTGGTGACCTCGGCCTCAATCCCTAAATCCAGGCCGCGAGCCAAATGCTTGGCCAGGTTGTTCATCCCGCCGCGAATCGCGTAGCGGGGATGGCCATCAGGCAGAGTTGAGGCGATGCTGCCGTCGCTCCAGCCGGTGGCCCATTGAAAAGCGACACCCTCGGCCAGCCAGCGATCAACCCAACCATGGAACTCCGACGTCCGGGCGGTGAAGAACTGCGCCCCGTGATCAGCCCGCCCCGGCCCAATCCGGCGTGTTGCCAGGCGCCCCCCGACACTGCGGCCCTTGTCAAGCACGGTGACTTTGAAACCGTAAGCTTTTAGCAGATTGGCCGCCATTAGACCGGAAAGTCCGGCGCCGACCACAAGAACGTCCGCGTAATTCGTTTGGTTTGTCATCGAGCGTTTTCCCAATTGAATTGTGGGGATAAGATTACCCTATTCTTGGATAATAAACAAGTTAACAAAATGACATCATCGGTTTCCGGAAATGATCACCCTTGATCGGCTCTTTTTTGAAGTGTGGCAAGCCTTAAATTATCCTCCACCGGCCTGGGCCGGGACTTGAAATTTCATGATCCGATGGCTGTCTGAGTCCACGACCAGCAGGTCGCCACTCCTGTCCACAGCCACGCCAACCGGTAGTTGGAACGAGGAAAGATCTTGGCCATACTGGCCCCAGGTAAGCAGTACTTCGCCGCTACGGCCGTCATAAGCGATAATGCGATAGCCTTCAGGATCGCTGATGAAGACCCGACCGGCCGGGTCAACCGCGAGATAAGGTTTATTGACAATGCTCTCGCTCTCCCAGCCGGCGACATCCCATTGCAGGACCGGGTTAAAATTAGAGTCAAACTTCTGAATGCGGCGGTTCCATGTATCGGCGACGTAGATGTTGCCCTCATTGTCGAGGGCCAGGCCGACCGGCTCTTCAAAAGCGCCGGGGATGATCCCCCCTCCACCCCAGGTTTGAAGGAAGGTGCCATCGGGCGCAAACTTCTGTACCCGCTTATTGCCGGTATCGCTCACGTAAACATTTCCCGCCGCATCCACGGCCACATCCCGCGGGCCCCAGAACTTGCCGGTTTCCGACTGCGGATCACCATTTTGGACGTTGGCAAAGCTGCCAAAGGTAAACTGGTACTCGCCGGTTGGGGAGAAGGCCTGGATCCGGTGATTCCAGGTATCGGCCACGTAAACGGTCCCACTGGGAGCGACCGCCAAGCCCCACGGTTCATTCAATTGGCCCGGGGCTTCACCCTGGCTGCCGAAGCTGAACAGGTGCTGCCCGCCACTGTCAAAGGCCTGAATCCGGTGGTTGCCCGAGTCAGCCACGTAAATCGTCCCATCCGGGGCCACGGCCACGCCGCGAGGCGCCATAAACTGGCCGGCATTGCTGCCGTTGCTGCCCCAACTCTGTAAAGCCTCGATCTCGGTCCGCTTGCCCTCCAAGGGGTCACTGGTAACGATGGGGCTGGTAAATTGGATCGGACCACTCTGATAATCCCACACCTCATTCAGCATGTCATTGCGAATGTACAGGGCAAAGCGGTGAACAAAAGGCCATTCGTTGAGATCGTAATCTTCGTAGTAGCGGTAGAAGATGATATTCCACAATTTACGCCAGTTGTCCCGGACAAGGCTTCGGCGCTGGGCTTGGGTCTCGGCCGTGTCCGGCGTCCCTTCGAGCGGTGGTGGGCCGACGACGTAGGTTTCCCACAGGCGGTTCAAGGTTTGGCCTTTGTAATCCTCCATCGGCCACCAGACCAGCCGGTAGTTGAAGCGGGTGTATTTATCGCCCAGATACGGCTTGACTTTGTTTTCGTTGGCCGAGCCGACGATGACGATGGGGGAGTCGAGGGCTTCACGGGTCGGATTTTCGCCATAGTAGACCCGGTTGGGATATTCGCGTAGGTACCACTCCAGCGGCCAGGTTGAGTCGTTATCGTAGGCCAGCCGGATCATCTTATCGCCGACCGTGCGTCGCGAGATTTCCTCAATCTGCCCCAAAGCCAGCTTGACGTCCGGTGAGGCATGCGCGTAGACCATAATTTCATTGACGTAATCGTAATTGACATAGTTAAACAGCCAGGCAAAGCGGATGGTTAGCAGGCTCATGACGAAGAGGGTGGTCGCTAAAGCCACCCGCAGCGCCAAACTTCGTCCCAGGCGGCGGCCGTAGAGATAGCTCACCACCGCCAACGCGAGCAAAACCACCAGACCGGCGATAAACTGAGAAGTTTCCTGCATGGCTTGAAGGGATTGGCTTTGGAAAGGCGTGGCCGTAGCCATCGCCACCAGGCCGGCTGGGATCAGCAAGATGGCGCCGGCCAACAGTAGACCACCCCGCTGGCGGGCCGCGCTCCAGTCAAATCTGTCAAACACCAGTTGCAAAACGTGCCCGGCTAGAAAAGTTAAAGGCAAGGTTATATGCGTGCTGAGCCAGGGCATCTTCTCGCCGGCCCAACTAAAGATGAGCCAACTGAGTAGCGTCCAGTAGATCAGATAGGCGGCAAACGTGCCGCCATCTGCCGGCTGAGGCGTGCCCTCGACGCCGGCTTCTTCTTTTAGGTGCGACGGAAACTTGCCTCGGAAGAGGTATACCAGCCCGCCTATCAAACCAATAAAAAAGGGTAAAAATTCGTACAGGGGTACAAGCATAAGGTAATAATACCAGGGCTGACCCCCGCGCTGAACCCCATGCTGTTCCAGCCAGTAAGCGATCCCACCCACAGTGCCGGTGTAGAGACCGTATAAATTGGAGAAGAAAGTGGTGTACAGCAGGATAAAGACCACGATGGCTGCCAGAACGGCTTTGGCCAGATCGGCTTTGTAATCGCCTAGACTAGCGATCATGCGGCTAATCGGCCGGTTGACCTGATCCGCCCCTCGCTGAATAACCAGCAAACTCACCAGGAGGCCGGTGATCATGACGAACGTATCGGCGTGGCCAACGAGCCAGGACTCGCTCCCTCCCGCGGTCTCTAAAGTACCGGCTTGCGACAGGAGGTAGGCCGATAGCGCAGCTAAAATAGCGGTCACCCCGAGCATGATATAACGGACCAGTTGCTGCCGGGCTGGAGGTAGGCTTTCCCACAGCCACATTGCGGCAATAAAAGAAAAGCCAATGTAGCCGTGGATCATCGAGACCTCTTTTGTGGCCCGTGAGAGCGCCACAGCCACAGCCCCCACAATCAGCCAGCGAGCCGAGCGCGTGCGCATGAACTGGAAGAGAGCCAGGGTCATGAGCAGCATCCAGATATGCAGGTAGGCCTCATTGCGGATGTAGCGGCTGTAATAGAGCAAGCCTGGCGAGATGAGGATCATAAACGAGGTGGCCAGGGCGCCGGTCCGGCCCAGCCAGGGCCGGAAAAAGTAAGGCATAATGACCAACACAATGCCGAAAATTGCAGCCGGAACCCGAGCCGTAAAATCGTTATCGCCAAACAAGAGATATGTTAAAGCCACAATATGGAACTGAAACGGTCCGTGCATCAACGGATCGTGTTGGTAACCCTTGCCGGCGTAGAGATTCCAGGAGTAGAGAGTATGAAGACTCTCGTCGTGGCTCATCACCCGCGCGCCTAAATCATAGAAGCGGGTAAAGACGGCGATGACGAAAAACGTCGTATAAAGCACCATTTCCCAGTTCAAAGCGAACAGGGTGGTGATAGGCGTGTCAAATGAGACTTTGCGTGGAAAAGAACTTTCTTTAACGGTCATGTGAAACCTCAGTTACAGTCTCTGATACGGCAGCCACAGCACCGCTATAGTCGCTCGCTGGGGCGGCTGGCTGGTAGAGCGATAAATCAGCCACTTCAGCAGCTCTTTGGGCGGCAGCCCTACCGGCGACCAGATCGTGTTAAGCGCGAATCCCTGACCAATATAACTCTCGCCCAGGCTGAAATCTTCTTCGTTGGGTGCCAGAGTGATCACCGCCGAGCCGATGGCCGACTCGGTTAGCGTGCCCACCTGGCTTATTCGCTCAAAATCGCGCAACTGCCACAGCAGCGAAGGGGTGCTGCCGACCAGAGTCAGGTTGAGCATGTGCTGGTCGCCAACCCGGAAGCTGGACTCGCTGGTTAAAGTCTCGACGAGGTCACGTATTTCGGTTGAGGGGGGAAGGCCGGCTAAGGGTTGGTAGGCCAGGTGCTCCAGCGGCCCGAAGTTGAGACGGGTGCTAAAGCCGACGGCAACGAGCAGGCCGATTACTCCTCCGGTTGCAGCCAGACCGCGTAAAGCAATGGCCGGGTCATTATGCACAAACCAGAAGAAGGCGACCACAACCAGGAAAAGCGAGGCTGCGGCCACGCTTTGCAGCCAGGCATACTGGCAGAAAGCGTCCCCTTCCGAGCAAACTCGATCTAACCAGCCGGTTAGAGCAATGTAGCCGAATGTCGTGATCACTAACCCTGTCGCCAGGATAACGCCCTCGTTGGCCCAGGTGCCGTGTTGCCGGAGCGCGGTCAGGAACTCGGTCAAAGCCAGAGCCGCCAAAAAGGCCAGCGGCGTGACCGTGAGAATCAGACTGCTGACCGGACGGCCAAGCATCGCCAGATCCAAGACCACCGCCCCTACAAACCAGCCGACCAGGCTTAGTTTGAAAAGATCGCGACTAAGAAGGGCAAAGGTCAAGCCAATCAAGCCGGCGATGACCAGCAGCGGTTCGTAGATGGTAAGCAGGAAGACCGCGTTAAAGCCGGCATCGGAGCGCGGTTCTAAGCTAAAGCGGCTGAGCCAATCGCCGAATAGGCCGGTCGCAACGCTAAAGCCGCTCAAATTGGAGGTGAAGGCCGTGGTTAGTAAGACCAGAGCCACGGCGAAAAAGATTCCGGCCCGGCGCACGTTCGGCGAGAGGCGGGCCGGCTCATCTGCCGGCGTACCGGCTCCGTCCCCGGTTGGGGGCGATGGTTGGGCATTAGCCGGGTCGGCCAGGGCTAACCCTTGCCGCCACAATTGGCTAAACCGGCGGTGCTGGAGTCCTACGATCAGCCCAAAGATAATCAGGAGCGAGTAAGCCAGCGGTCCGGCCGCCAGCATGATCGCTGCGCCGCCGGCCAAGAGATACGCCCAGCCTCTGCGACCCGAGTCTGCCCAGTTAAAGAAGCCGGCAATCATCATCAACCCGCCGGTTGCTACTAAGATTTCGCTGTTGGCACTGCGGGAGAGAAAGAGAGCTGTGGGCGAGAGAGCTAGCAAGGCGGCCGTGAGCAAGCCGGTCGCAGGCCCTAGCCGCGAGCGCAGGGTTAAAGGCAAGAGTACCAGGGCCACGCCGAACAGAGCGGGGACAAGCCGGGCGGCGGCGTCGGTCGGGGAAAAGAGGAGAAACGCCAGCCAGGTTAGCGACACCAGGAGCGGGCTGTAGCTGCCGGTTTCGTTGAGCTGTCCCTCGGACAGGCGTAGGGCGGTCAGGCTGTGGCCGGCTTCCACATCGGACAGGGGATAATGGTCCAGGTTCCACAGCCGTAAAGCTAGGGCTAAGCCAGCCACCAGGGCGATCAGTAGCGCCTCAATGGTCAGCCAGGCCAAAGGCTGAAAGACGACAGCATCAGCGCTGGGAGTAGGTTCTGGATGGGTGGGGTCAGCCTCTGCTCGCTCTAGCAGAGGCGGGACCATAACGTTTTGTTTGACTTTAGACATAAGTCTTTGCTGTGTCGGTCGATTTCAAACTTTTATAGTCTACCATAATTCAGTGGATTTGACTTATTCAGCCGTTCAAAATAGACGAGCCGGGGCGGCGCACCGGGCTGAGTGATCGTCACTTCGTCGGCTAAAATCTGGTTCCCGATTTAGTCGGGTATTCTACCTCAGGTAGCATATTCAACAAAGGTGAGGTTAGGATGAATAAGCACTCCTCTCTTCCTGTTGTCAGAAACTGTGGAAAATGCTACAATTTTAGCCACCACCTGACCAAAGTCAGACCTGACCCTGGTCAGGTCTGACTTTGGTCAGGCATTAACACAGCGGTCTCCCTTTTTGGAGCCCAGCAGCAAGCCAGTGTAGGGAAATTAATGAGTTTAAATTGACCCGACAGGTGGTGGTGACCAAAATGGAAACGAGAGTATGGGCTGTTCTAGGCTGGTAAGTGAGGTGAGCAAGTAGTGACAATCTTAAACAAGTTTTTCCTCCTGGTTTGGGGGCTAACCGGTCTGCTGCTAGCGGCTTGCACCCCCTCTTTGGAACCCACGCCTACGCCAGCCCCAACTCCCACCCGCCCCATTACTGCCCCACGTAATGACAATGTAGAAGCGCTCAACGCGGCTCAGGCCGCGCTCCAAGAAGTTGAATTTGGCTTTGCCCCGTTGTTGCGGCTGGACGAGGCCAAGATAAGCGTCCAGTCCCGACCGGTGGGGGAGATAGCCCGATTAGGGTACCCTCAACAGCCCAGCGATCCCACCCAGTGGTCCACGGTTGACAGCTTTGTGTCGGCTTATGGAACTCGTTACGTATTGATCACTCTGCCACACGTCAACCGGGTGGCCTTGGGTGTGTTTGGCGTGCCGGCGTCGATCGACGCCACTGCCGAAAATCTGGAACACGTCGCCACCTGGGTCACCTTTGCTGACCGCAGCCGCGCCGTGGTCGATCTAACCCCGCTGTCCACAAATTTTGCTCCCCGGCACACGCCGGACACCATGATTGTGGATGATAATGAAATCGAGGCTATCTTTGAGAATCGGCGCCACGGGGTTGATTTTGATATTTGGCGGCCGATGACGGTGGTTAATGCCAACGGTCAGCTTTATTATTTGTTGGCCAACGTGACCGCTTCGTTTGATAATTATGAATTTGCCCTCCGCGTTCATCCGGTCAAGCCGGCGGATCCAATGGAACCGATGCAGATCCGGCCCGGCATCTTGGCCCGGTTAACGGTTGAGCGGACCGAATTTTCTGAATTTCAAGACTCGGCTCGGCAGGCCGGTCAAACTTTTTTTGCCGATAACCCCGATTTGGTGACCCTTGAGGGAAGTATCGGACAGCCGGTAGAGACAGTTCTTAATGATCAACTGGATTTACTCTGGCATCTCGTGACCAAACTGGAGCATCAAGAGCCAAATCCGGATCTCGCCACGCCGACGCCAACCATGACGCCCACCTCCACCCCTACGCCGACCCCCACGCCGACCCCTACCCGCGCCAGCATTCCGCTCGAAACATCCTAGATCACCATTAGTTTTGCTCTTTAAGATTTGAGGAGTCACTGCCTTGACCGGTCCGCAGGACTGGTCCGTTTGAGAATACAGTAGATAGTCTCTTCACGTGGCAGAGGAAAGAATACGGTATGGACAGAATAGTCACGGCTATCGTGGCCGCCTTGGCCAACCAAAATCTGGGCAGTGACACCCTGGCTAATCCCCGCACCGCCGCCATTTATCAGACTTTGAAAACCACTTTAGCCCAGAAGTACGGACCACAGAGCGATCTGGTTGAGGCGCTCCAGTTCTTAGAAAAAAAACCAAAGTCTTCGGGACGGAGGGCAGCCCTGCATGAAGAGATAGCTGCCGTCCACGCCGAACAAGAGAGCGATCTTTTAACGCTTGCGGCTGACTTGCTGGCGAGCGTTAAACCAAGACCGCTTCAGGCCGAGACTCGGTACCTGACCCCCTTACAACGTCCACCCCAGGCCGACTATTTTGTGGGGCGCGTTATGGATCTGGAGAAGCTGATCGACCTGGTTCAGCCGGGGCAAACGGTTAGTCTCACCGGACTTGCCGGTCTGGGCAAGAGCGCGTTGGTGGCCAGCGCCTTGTGGAGCATGGCCCCTCATGATATTCCCCCCGAACGTTTTCCTGATGGGATCATCTATCACAATTTTTTCAGCCAACCTCGGCTCGATGTTGCTTTAGAGGCGCTGGTCAAAGCCTTTGGCCAGGAGCCACTCCCCACACTGGAGCAAGCGGTGGCCCGCCTGGTGGCTGAGCGACAGGCGTTGTTGGTTTTCGATGGGGTTGAGGCGGCGGTCGATGGGGCAGGAGGGCTCGGCTTGCCGGGACGGTGTGGCTGGCTGCTGGTCGGGCAGCAGGCGGCCGAGGGGGTGACCAGCGAGTACACCTTGTCTGCCTTAACCGCTCAAGATAGCCTGCTGCTGTTGCAGGCTTGGAGTGAAGGCCGGAATGAAGAGCCAGCCGCTGCTCTCAAGATCTGTGAATTGCTGGGCGGGGTACCTCTCTCCCTGCGCTTAGCCGGTCATATAATGGCGGCCGAGAAAGAGAGCGCCGCGAATTTTCTCACCTGGCTCGAGACTACTCCGCTGGCTCAAGCAGAGTTGGAAGAGCGAGCCCAGATGGGGGTTAATGTCCTGCTGACCCAGGTGTTCTCCCGGTTGAGTTATTCGGCCCGTCAGGCCCTATCGCTGGTGAGGTTGCTGGCCCTTGCTCCCTTTGACCAGAAAACAATCAACCAGGTTCTCCTGGCTAAAGAATCGCCCGGCGTTTTTTCTGCCCTTAAAGGTATTCTCAAGCCCGGTAGCCTGGAGCCCGACGAGCCGGATAATTCGGCTTGGCGTGAGCTAAACCGTTACGGCTGGCTGTGGTGGATTGACCGCCAGTACGAAATTAGTCATCCCTTGATTCACGCCTTTATCCGGCAGCATCTGCCGGTGGAGCCGATCCTGTTACAGCGGTTGGCTTCCCATTATATGACTTTGGTTAGCAGCTTAACCTCTCTTGGCCCTCAACGTATCTCCGAACTTGAAGCTGCCCGCCCTCATTTTATGACCGTCCTGAATGAGTGCCTGGCCCAAAAGAACTGGGAGGCGGCCCACAGTCTGGCAGCCGTGGTGGAATCTTATCTGGACCAGCAGGGCAGTTTTATCGAGCGGATTATCGTGAACGAAGCCGGTCTAACGGCCGCCTGGCACTTGGGCCGCCTGAGCGAAGGAGCCTGGTTCAATAACTTAGGTGATACCTACCGGACCGCGGAACAGCCCGAGAGAGCCATCCAATATTTTACCGAGGCCCTGGAAACCGCCCGGAAAAATGATGATGCTTTTGGCGAAGCGAACAGTCTGGGGAACCTGGGATTGGCTTATCGAGACTTAGGCAAAATCGATCAGGCTAAAATCCATCTTCAAGAGTCGCAAGCCCTTTTTGGCCGGCTTGGTTCACCCCGGGCCGACCTGGTGCGAGACTGGTTGATGGAACTCGACGCCGCCGGAGAATAGAGAGCCGTTCCCGGAGTCACCCCCCAAAAAGCCCATTGTCTCGGGGGACCGGATTTGCTATACTGCGGGAACGTATAAATTTGGTTAGAAGTACTTTACCATCACCGATACCCTGACCCCCGGTCTAACCACCAAGTTGGATAGTGGCTGATGCAGATATATTTATTTGCAACTAATTTGCTCACCCTGACCGCGTTTTTTCTGGGTTTAAGCAACTTTTCAAGAGGGGTACAAGCCTGGCGCTTAGTCCCACTCTTTTTGTTGGTGGTTAGCCAATCGACCAGCCTGATCGTCAACTTGGCCGCTCTGTCCTCCGGCCAGCCCTCGGCGACGGCGGCTCAAAGCGTACTGGCTTTAAATGTGTTCAGTACTTTTTGCGCCGTCTGGGCCCTGATCGATCTGCCTAACTTGTCTGAACTGTGGCGCCGGTTGGCCTGGGTAGGGGGTGGTTTAAGCCTCTTTCTTTGTCTTCTGCCTTTAATCCCCGGCTGGCCTGTGCCGCCGCAACTCCATAGCCTGGTCATCAGCATGGTTGGTAGCCTGCTGGTCGTACGCAGCCTGCCGCGTTTAAACGGCCTGCATTTAGCTACGCCGTTGCTGCTGGTGATCGCTAACTTTATCGGCCTGCTTGGCTACGATAGCGTCTTTTGGCTGCTGACGGCGTTAGCTTACGCGCTGTTTGTCGGGGCCCTCCACTGGGAAGGGCTGCACAAGCTGCAACAGCAGCAGAGCCGGTCTGAACAGCTGGTCCAGGAAGCGATCCATCTCAGCGGCCAACATCAGCGCTATATCGAGGTTAGTCAGATCATCAGCCGGGCCACCAGTCTGGACAATATTGGCTCGCATCTCGTGCGCAGTCTAGCCTCGGTGACCCATTCCGATCAGGCAGCTATTATCTGCCTGGAGCCAGGTTTTAGTAGCCGAGCCTACGTCGCAGCCGTGTTCGGGGCTGGTCAGACCGCGGACGTTCCCTTGCCGGATTTTGACCTGATCGAATGTCCCCCGCTTCACCAGGCCATCGAGCGCGGCCAGAGCCTGTTGTTATCGCCCTGGGATACGGTCGACCTGGAGAGCCTCTACCATCTTTGGGATGAGCGTGATGAAGGGCCAACCCTGATCCAGCCGTTGACTCTCCAGGGGCGATCGATCGGGGCCTTGGTTTTAGGCAATCCGGTGACCGATATGCCGCTTCACGCCGATGACCAGGCCTTGTGCCGTAACCTGGCCGCGCAGCTCGCGATTCTGGTCGAAGCTTACCGACGCCGGCGCGAGGCGACTCGGCCGGTTGAAGTGGCGACCATTCCCAAGATCGAGCGGCCCGCCGAGACCCGGCCCGAACTGGAACACCTCACCGTCACCGGCGCCACTGATTACGCCGGCCTGCTGGCGACCGCGGCGGCCCCCCGCCCGGCTTTTCGAGCCTTACCCCTGGCGGCAGAGGCAAAAACGGTGGCGGAGCAGTCGGAGATCTCGCCTGAGAATTACCTGACCATCATCGATGCCCTGACCGAAGGCGTGGTCGTTAGCAACGTTCATGGCCGGGTTTGGTTGGCTAACGCGGCGGCCGAGCGCATTTTGGGCCAATCACGGGCCGAGCTTCTAAACCGCCCGATTGGGGCTATCTACGGCAAAATAGACTCCAGCGGGGCCATTGAAGAGCTGGTCGCGGATTTTTCCCGCCGCGACGACCCGCTGCCAACCCTCTACGATGACGGCGAGCGCTCGATTCGGGGGCAACTCATCCCCTGGCGTAACGCTAACCGCGAGTGGTTGGGGATGGTGGCCCTCTTTCACGATATCACCCACGATGTTCGGGCCAATCAGGCGACCAACAATTTTGTGTCGGCTTTGTCGCGGGTGTTGCGTAATCCACTGGCCATTATCAAAGGCTATTCAGAGTTGTCGATTGCCGGCGCTTTGGAGAGCTATTCGCCGGAACAGGTCCGGGTGCAACAGATCATCAACAACAGTGTGGATCGGGTGGTTGAGGTCCTGGATAACTTTATCCAAATTAGCCGCCAGACCCCGCGCCGGGTGGCCCTGAAGCTGGAGGAGATCAAAATTGCCCCGCTGGTTGATACGGTTTTAGAGGAGATTGTGCCCCTCGCCGAGCTCAAGCAGATCAAACTAACCCGCGAGATTAAGCCCAGCCTGCCGTCATTAACCGCCGATCGGGTCCATGTCTACCGTATTTTAGAAAATTTGCTGGTGAATGCCTGCCGTTTTAGCCTGTCGGGCGGGCGGGTCACCGTTCGAGCCTGGGTGCAAGAAGAGATGGCGACCCGTAGTCTGCGGCCTTACATGGTTTTGACGGTCACCGACTATGGCCAGGGCATCCCCAACACGGAACTCAAACGCATCTTTGAACCGTTCTACCGCTTGGAAAACGAAGCTGCCGGCGAACCGAAAGGCATCGGTATGGGCTTGGCCGTGGTCAAAGAACTGGTCGAAGCCCACCGGGGCCGGGTCTGGGCCGAGAGCCGGGTGGGTGAAGGTTCAACCTTTTTCGTGGCCCTGCCGCTGTCGCCGGGAGCCTAACTTTTGACTCTGGCTTCGGGGGCAATATAATCACCCCTATGAGCGTAAGTTTGAGACCGAGAAATGGCATGAATACCCAACCCCTGGAAGAACCCAAGTCAATATTAATTGTTGAAGATGACTCCACCCTCCAACAGACGCTGGCTTACAACTTAAGCCAAGAAGGCTACCATGTCACCGTAGCCAGCGACGGTCGGGCCGGGCTGGAACTGGCCCGTGACCAGGAGCCGGATTTAGTGGTACTGGATGTTATGCTGCCGGAACTGGATGGGTTGTCGGTTTGCCGCATTCTCCGGCGCGAAATGGACCCGGCTATCATCATGCTGACCGCTCGCTCCAGCGAGGTCGATAAGATTATTGGCCTTGACTCTGGCGCGGATGACTACGTCACCAAACCTTTCAGCTTTGGCGAGTTTTCGGCTCGAGTGCGGGCCGCCTTGCGGCGTAAACCCAAGGACGAGACCCCACAGCGGGTTGAGGCCGGCGATTTGGTGCTGGATTTAATTGGCCGTAACGTTTTCAAGGGAAATCAGAAGCTGGATCTTAGCTTCAAAGAGTTCGATCTTTTGAAAGAGTTGATGAACAATAAAGGGATGGTTCTCTCCCGTGACCTGCTGCTGACCAAGGTCTGGGGGTATGACTACTACGGTGAGTCGCGCACGGTCGATGTCCACATTCGGTGGCTGCGCGAGAAGATAGAAGACGACCCTTCAAGGCCAAAGCGGATTACCACGATCCGCAGTATTGGCTATCGGTTTGAGGGGTGATCGGGTCAAGCTAGACCTCATAGGTTTTCAATACCTATGAGGTCTGCCAAACAGACCCTCAGTTATCCAAGTGATAGTCCAAAATTTCATCCGGATCCGTGTGGCCCTCGACGACGTAGCCGGTAGCGATATAGATCACCCGTTCAGCGATATTGATGGCTAGGTCTCCAAACCGCTCTATTTCACGTGCCACCCGTAACAGGTCGTAATAAGCCTCCACTTTTTCGTGTCCATCCGCGCCTGACATCGCAAACATGATCTCGGAAAAAAAGCGGGCAAACCGCTTGTCCACCGGGTCATCCAACGGGAGAACAGCTTTGGCTACGGCGATGTTGTCCTGGGCATAGGCGGTCATCGCCTGGCGCAGCATCTCGAGAACCATAGCCCCCATTTCAGTCAGGGGCGGGACAAAAAGGTCATCCGGATATTTTAGAATGCCGGGAATGACTTTAGCGATGCCTTTGGCCTGGTCTCCCATGCGCTCTAAATCGACGATCATGTTCATCACGGCCAAAATGGCGCGGAGATCTTGGGCCGTGGGTTGCTGCGTGCTGATCAGGACCGTGCAGCGCTCTTCCAGAGCAAAGCGGAGTTGATTAACCGCCTTGTCAGCCTGGTAGACCTGTCGGGCCAGCCCGGTATCCAACGATTCCAGGGCCGCGAGAGCAGTCTTGAGCTCTTCCTCAACCATACTGCCCATTCTTAAGGTTTCACTTTTAATTTCAGCCAACTGTTGGTGAAAATATTCTCGCACGTGAATTTCTCCTCTCAGGCAAGACTGCTTAGGGCAGGCAACTGCCACAAAGCTTCTTGTTCTGATTGTACCACAGGCGGCCCAGAATAATCCATACCTCCAGTTGGTTACAATGTTAAATGATTGTAAAGATTTCTTAACTGGCGAGGAGCCACCCTTCTACTTTTTCCTTAAATGATAGTCGACAATATCATCGGGATCGGTATTGCCCTCGTGAATAAAGCCGGTAGAAATGTAGATGATGCGCTCGGCCACGTTGGTGGCCAAGTCCCCAAACCGCTCCAGCTCGCGCGCGGCCCGCAGCAACTCGTAATAGGCGGCCACTTTTTCGGGGCTTTGCGCGGCGGCCATAGCTTCCATAATCCGATTGAAGAACTGCGCAAAACGCCTGTCTACTTCATCGTCTCGAGGAATCACCAATTTGGCGAGTTCGATATTCCGGTGGGCGTAGGCCTGCAGGGCAGTGCGCAGCATCTCGGTGACAATTGTGCCCATTTCGTTGAGATCAGGCATCAAGCTTTGTTCCGGATGCTTGACAATGCTGGGGATGACCTTGGCGATGCCTTTGGCCTGATCCCCCATCCGTTCCAGATCGACAATCATATTCATCACGGCTAAAACAGCCCGCAAGTCTTGCAACAGGGGCTGCTGGGTGCTGATCAAAGTGGTACAGTGTTCCTCGATCATAAAGCGGGTGGCGTTGACCTGCTTGTCGGCCTCGTGGACCGCCCGGGCCAACCCAACATCCAACTTTTCCAGCGCTTCGAGCGCCATCTTCAACTCCGCTTCGACCAGACTGCCCATCTTGATCGTCTCATCCCGTAGTTCATTCAGTTTTTTATCAAAATATTCGCGCATCTTGGGGGTTCCTCCTGCAAAAAAATTTGTATCTACCATGCCGTGGTAGTTCATCGTACTAGTTCATGTCATCCCCGGCGACCGGTGATGTAAGCTTGGGTCAGTTCCTCTTGGGGAGAGGTAAAGATTTGCCCGGTTTGACCAAACTCAACCAATTTACCCAACCAGAAAAAGCCGGTCCAGTCGGAGGCGCGGGCCGCCTGCTGCATGTTGTGAGTGACAATGACGATGGTATATTCGTCAGCCAGCCGCCGCATCAGCTCCTCCACACTCAACGTGGCCACCGGATCGAGTGCTGAGCAAGGCTCGTCCATCAAAATTACCTCTGGCTTAACGGCGATGGTCCGGGCAATACACAGTCGCTGCTGCTGGCCGGGGTTAAGATCGAGGGCCGAGTCGCTAAGGCGATGTTTGATTTCGTCCCACAGGGCCGCGTCTTCCAGGCTATGCCGCACGATTTCATCCAACTTGCCGGGCATACCGAGCACTCGCGGACCAAAGGCCACGTTGTCAAAGACGCTTTGAGGGAAGGGGTTGGGGCGTTGGAAGACCATGCCGATCCGTTGTCTTAATTCTACCACATCGACATCCGGGTCATAAATATTCTTGCCATCCAAGCACACTTCTCCCGTAGCCCGCGTATTGGCGATGGTGTCATTCATACGGTTAAGAGAGCGCAAAAAGGTTGACTTACCACAACCCGAGGGGCCGATCAAGGCCGTGATCTGGTTTTTACGAATGGGAATGGTCAAGTCGATCAGCGCCTGGAAATCGCCGTAGAAAAAGCTGAAGTTGTTGACCTCAATTTTGTTATCCATCGTTACCCGAAACGTCCTGTAATATAATCCTGAGTGCGCTGATCACTGGGATTGATAAAGATATGATCGGCCGGTCCCACTTCAACCAACTCCCCATCAAGGAGGAAGCCGGCCCGATCTGCCACTCGAGCGGCTTGCTGGACGCTATGAGGCACCATCACAATTGTATAGCGCTGCTTGAGTTCGTATAGGGAGTCTTCTACGGTGCTGGTCGAGAGTGGGTCGAGGCCGGAGGTCGGGTTGTCTAGCAGGATGACTTCCGGCTCCAGGGCCAGGCTGCGGGCCAGGCACAGCCGCTGTTTTTGGCCACCCGACAGGGCAAAGGCAGACTTGTCAAGCCGATCTTTGACTTCATCCCACAGGGCAGCCTGCTTCAACGCCCGTTCGACCCGGCGATCTAAAACGCGCTGCTCGTTGATGCCGGCCATTCGTAGGCCGTAGGTAAGATTGTTGCGGATGCTGCCGGGCAACGGCGTGGGCAAGGCAAAAACCATGCTGATCTTCCGACGCAGTTCGGTCACGTCGGTGGAACGGGTGAAGATATCTTGATCGTTAACGCAAATTTTGCCCTGGAACCGGGCCGAGTCAACCAGGTCGGATAAGCGGTTAAGGAGCCGGAGCAGGGTACTCTTGCCGCTGCGAGCCGGACCAAACAACACAAAGACTTCATTCGGAAATATATCGAAGCTGATGTTTCTAAGCGCCTCGGTGCCATCGGCATAGGTAAAAGAGACCTCCTGAATCGAAATTTTTGGCGGCATGATTTACCACTCCCGCCGGCGGCGCATACTGCTCCGGAAGATCGTGGCGGTCAAGGTCAGCGAGAGCACCACCATCAGCAGGACCAGGGCCGTGCCGTATTGAATTTGCAGCGGCATCCCCGGCACCTGGGTGGTGATCACGAACAGATGGTACGGCAGCGCCATCGTTTGGTCGAAGATCGATTGGGGCAGTTCCGGCAGGTAGAAGGCAGCCACCGTAAACAAAATCGGGGCCGTTTCACCGGCAGCCCGGCTCAGACCGAGGATAATCCCGGTTAGAATGCCGGGCAGGGCGTGAGGCAGGACCTGGTGCCGGATGGTTTGCCACCGGGTGGCTCCTAAACTAAGGCTCACCAAGCGAAATTCCTGCGGCACCGACCGGATCGCCTCCTCCGAGGCACTGATGACCACCGGCAGGGTCATAATGCCCAAGGTCAGCGAGCCGGCCAAGATCGAGGTGCCAAAGTTGAGGAACAGCACAAAAGCGCCCAAACCAAACAAGCCATACACAATCGAGGGGATGCCGGCCAGGTTGACGATGGCCAACCGCACATAGCGGGTCAGTCGATTTTCGCGGGCATATTCAGCCAGGTAAATGGCGGCCCCAATCGCCAGGGGAATGGCGACGATGGCCGTGCCAAAGGTAAGAAAAACGGTGCCGAGCAGCGCCGGCATAATCCCGCCGTCGCGCATCCCGTTTCGGGGTGGCGCAGTCAAAAACTCCCAACTGATGGCTCCGATACCCTGGTAAACGATGAAGCCAATGACGGACAGGATGGGGATGACGACCAGCGCCGCTACTACTTTAATAATGTTGACCGCCAGGTTATGAGTCTGCTGCCGGCTCATAATTGTCCTCCTCGCCGGCGTGGAATCCGACCGCCGACAATCCGACTGGCCAGAGCGTTGATGCCAAAGGTGATTAAGAAGAGAACGATGCCGATCCCGAACAACACGCTATAGTGCATACTGCCCTGCGCTACCTCACCCATCTCGGCGGCGATGGTGGCCGTCATAGTCCGCACGGGTTGGAAGAAAATATCCGGGCTGAGAGGCGGGATGTTGGCCGCGTTGCCGGTGACCATCATCACGGCCATCGTTTCGCCAATGGCCCGGCCGATGCCCAACATAATAGCAATGACAATACCCGATCTGGCCGCGGGCAACACCACCCGCCAGATCGTTTGCCACTGGGTGGCTCCAATCGCCAGGGCGCCATCGCGGTACTCTTTGGGAACGGCATACAGCGCGTCCTCCGAGATGCTAATGATGGTCGGCAAGGCCATGTACGCCAGAATCAGGGAACCGGTGAAGGCAGTTAAGCCGGTCGAAGCCCCCAACTGCTGGACAAGCGGGGCCAGCGCCACCCACCCCAAGAAACCCAGCACAATGGAGGGAATACCGGCCAGTACTTCGATGATCGGTTTGAGAATTTCACGCTGCCAGGTCGGAGCAATTTCGCCTAAATAGACGGCGGTGGTCAGGCCCAACGGCACGGCAATTATGACCGCGCCGATAGTGACCAAGAAAGAACCGGTCAACAGCGGTAGCAGGCCAAAAATGTCTTCAATGGGATACCAACGGCTGCTAAAGAGGGCGCGCAGGGGGAGATCGATAAAAGTAGGCATCCCTTCCCGGAGCAGAAAGATGAAGATCAGGCCGACGATGACGATGGTGGAGACGCCGGCGATCCAGATGAGAGACTCGATCAGGGTTTCAAGCCAGCGGAGTTGGCGCCGTCCTTGGGTTTGAGCCGCCCTGGACGGATCGGTGGAACTAAGCCTGGATGGTGTCACGCTCATCATTTACTCCTCGGGTAAGGGGACAAAGCCCAATTCTGCTACAATGGTCTGGCCTTCCGGTCCTTTAATCCAGTTCAGGTAGTCGGCAATCGCGTCGCTGGGGGCGCCGGCCGTGTACATATAAAGGTTGCGGGCAATCGGATAGGTGCCATCGGTGCCGGTCTCCACAGTGGGGAGCACGTAGGGGGCATTGGCCTCTTCCGCCACAGCGATGACCTTTTCGTGCTCGGTGACGTAGCCCAAGCCATCATAGCCAATGGCGTTGACGTTACGGCTAAGCTCGCTGGTAATGCCCACCGAAGAAGGCATGAGCAGCGTCTGGGGCGCGAAAATATCTTCATTGTCTGCGTTGCCCTGACGGATGACCTCTTCCAGAAAGTAAACGTGGGTGCCGGAGTTGGTTTCCCGGGAGAGGAGGATAATCGGCGCATCATTCCCCCCGACTTCTTGCCAGTTGGTAATGCGGCCGGTGTAAATGTCGGCTAGTTGATCGATGGTCAACTGACTAACCGGGTTATCAGGGTGAACAATAATCGCCAGCGCGTCGATAGCCACGACAAACTCAACCGGCTCGATTCCATTTTGGAGCGCATCTTCAATTTCGTTCTCTTTCATAGCGCGCGAGGCGTTGGCAATATCGACCGTGCCATTAATCAGCGCGGCAATGCCGGTGCCGGAGCCGCCGCCGGTGACGGCGATAGAGATCTCGGGTTTGATCTGCCGGTAGCGCTCGGCCCAGGCCAGAGCCAGGTTAACCAAGGTATCCGAGCCTTTATTTTGAATGGCCCGCTCGGTTCCCGCTACTTCGGAGGCGGCGGCCTCTGAAGCACCGCCGCAGCCGGGCAGCATCATCAGGGCTAGCAGAATGAGCAGAGCCCACAGCCCAGCGCGCCTAACCCCCTCGTATTCACTCATCGTATCCTATCCTTCCAAAATTTGCTCATAACGGAATAAACTTAATAAATCTATTTAAGGAACTTTAACGAGTTGTTAATAGAATATTAAAGCATTGTAAAATTATTGTTAATTTTTTTTAACAAACATCGCGGTGGGTATAATGGCTAAAGAGCCTGTTTTTCAGTGCGGAAGACATAAGTTGTTACCAAGGAGGTAAGATCGATGGATTTAACATTAGATTTGGTGGTAAGAATTTTTCTGGCGGCAGTCCTTGGAGCCGGTTTAGGGATCGAACGCTCTCGAGCCGGTCAATCGGCAGGAGTCCGCACCAACATGATGATTGCCGTAGCTTCCTGTCTCTTTACTTTTATGGGGGCCGAGGTTTTTTCCGCCGGAGGCACCGCCCCGCAGGATAAGGCCCGGGTGGCTGCCCAAATTGTCAGTGGGGTGGGTTTTCTAGGGGCGGGCACCTTGCTGCAAACCAAAAATAAGATTCGCGGGTTGACGACGGCCGCAACAATATGGCTGGTCGCTGCGATTGGGATGGCCGTCGGCGGCGGCCTGTACCTGGGGGCGGTCTTTGTGACCGTCTTTGCTTTTGTAGGGCTGCGCGCTTTGGCGCCGGTTAGTGACCGCCTCTCCCGGGCGGCCAAGGAAGATCATCAATTGGAAAGGCAGCAGAAAAAGCAGCGCAAACAGGAACTCCGGCATTGGTGGGGAGCCGAGCCCGATGATGAAGACGAGCATGTGACCGTCGAGGATTAATTTGAGCCGGACCGCCGAGGAGACTAAGCATGGTCTTGAACAACAGTTTGGAAGTCAGCAGCATCTTGATCGGTCTACTGGGTGGATTGGCCCTGTTTTTGTATGGAATGGAGCAGATGACCGATGCCATGAAAAATATCGCCGGGGGGCGTATGAAAGCCTCACTGGCCCGTCTGACGACTAACCGTTTTAAAGCGGTTTTCACCGGTGCCTTTGTCACAGCCGTCATCCAATCTTCATCGGTGACCACCGTTCTGGTGGTTGGATTTATCTCAGCGGGCTTGCTCTCTTTGGCTCAAGGCATTGGCATTATTCTGGGGGCGGATATTGGCACGACCATTACCGCTCAAATTGTGGCTTTTAAGATTACGCGTTACGCCCTTGTTCTGGTCGCGGTTGGTTTTGGCCTGAAGTTTACGGCCAAGCGAAAAAAAATTCAGCAGTATGGCTTGATGATTTTGGGTCTAGGGCTAATTTTTTTCGGGATGGATTTGATGAGCATCGCCACTCAGCCGCTGCGTAGCTACCAGCCCTTTATCGATCTGATGCGGCGCATGGATGAACCTCTGATCGGGGTATTGATCGGGCTGATCTTTACGGCAATCATTCAAAGCTCGTCGGCCGCGATTGGCATCATCATCGTGCTGGCCTCTCAGGGCTTTGTCTCGCTCGAGGCAGGCATTGCCCTGGCTTTGGGTGCCAACATCGGTACAGCGGTCACCGCCATGCTGGCCGCCATCGGCAAGCCGCGCGAAGCGGTTCAAGCGGCAGTGGCTCACTTGTTGTTTAAGATCATCGGTGTTTTGATGTGGTTTTGGTTTATTGCTCAGTTGGCCAGCTTTGCCCGCTGGCTCTCGCCGGCGGCCTCGCCGGAGCTGGTTGGTACAGCCCGGTTGGCGGCTGAAGTACCCCGCCAGATTGCCAATGCTCACACCGTTTTTAACGTGGTCAATACCTTTACCTTTATATGGTTTATCGATCCCTTTATAAAATTTCTCAATCTGATTATTCCTGAACGCCCGGCGGCTGTGCTTTTGACGGCTCAGCCTAAATATTTGGATAACCACCTGCTCCAGACGCCGAAGCTGGCTCTGGATCGAGTCCGGCTAGAGTTGGGCCGGTTGGGAAGGTATACCCTGCGCATGCTGCACCCTTCCTTGCGCGCAGTGCTGCAAGGCGGCCCGGATGATCTGGCCGATTTGGCTAAAATGGACGATGATGTCGACTCGCTCTACGGCGGGATTGTGACTTATTTGGGCCGGCTTTCTCAGGGGAATCTGCTTAAACGGGATGCGGAGGTGCTGTCCGATTATATGACGGTGGCCAACTATCTGGAAAGCATTGGTGATCTGGTCCAAACCAATTTGGTGGATGTGGGGCATTTTAAGCTAGCGCACCAGGTGACGATCAGTCCGGCTACCACCGCCTTGTTCCAACACCTGCATGATCGAGTCGTTTGGTCAGTTGAGCAAGCCCTGATCGCTCTGGATACCAATGATGCTGGGCTGGCCGAGCAAGTGATGGCGGCCAAGGGGCACATCAATCAACTGGCAGTTCAGGCTGAAGAGCACTTAGCCCGGCGCTTGATCGCTGAAGAACCCAACCGGCTCGACACCTTCCGCATGGAGTCGGAAGTGGTCGAGTATCTGCGGCGGGTCTACTACTTTGCCAAGCGTATCGCCAAAGTTGTGGCCGATGCCGACCTGATCTATAAACAGGTTGATTTGGAAGCGATGACGCTGGCTCAAGGCCTGCCGGTTAAATAGCGCCGGCGACGGATCGCTGGGGATGTTAAGAAAACTTAATCGATCTTTTACAGAGTGTTAATCACTACTTAACTAAGTCTTTAATTCTGTTCTATAAAGTCCACTTCTATAGTTAGCAGTGGATTTTGTGCAGGTGAGCAGGCATGAAGAACGGCGAAGGGAGCCAAGTGGCTGTGCCAGAACCGGTCGACAAGATGATGGGGCCGCAACTGCCCTCTATCTTAATTGTGGAAGATGACGAGATTTTGCGTCAGACTTTGGCCTACAATCTGGAGGCGGAAGGCTACCAGGTGTTGACTGCCGCCGATGGCACCACCGGCTTGGAGTTGGCCCGCACCCAACCGCTTAACCTGGTCATTCTCGATTTAATGCTGCCGGGTTTGGACGGCCTGTCTGTCTGCCGGATCCTGCGCCGCGAGCTGGAAGTGCCGATTATCATCCTCACCGCCCGCTCCGGCGAAGTAGATAAGATCGTCGGGCTCGACTCCGGAGCGGACGATTACATCACCAAGCCCTTTAGCCTGGGAGAATTTCTGGCCCGGGTGCGCGCCGCCTTGCGCCGCCAGCCTCGGCCCGTGACTGACCGGCTGGAAGCGGCCGATTTGTCGCTCGATCTGATTGGCCGTAAAGCGTACCTGGGTGATAAACAGCTCAATTTGAGCTACAAAGAGTTCGATCTGTTGGCCGAGTTGATGCGTAACAAAGGGATGGTCTTGTCCCGCGACCTGCTGCTGAGCAAAGTCTGGGGCTATGAGGCCGTCGGGGAGTCCCGCACGGTTGACGTTCATATTCGCTGGCTGCGGGAGAAGATCGAACAAAATCCGTCCAAACCCAAACGGATCACCACGATTCAGCGGATAGGCTATCGCTTTGAAGGCTGAGCCGGACCTATTAAGAGACTTTAATCCAAGATTTACGCCCCTTTAACAACCCGTTAATGGAGTGATCATCTCGATTGTCTACAATGTTGTTGAGAAAATAAACAAAAGCAAGCTAAAGAAGGAAAAACAACAATGACAGAGACAATCGGAACCATTAGTCTTAAAATTGCCAGGCTCGAAAGCCGGCTCAATGTGCTTAAGCGGCAGCAGGCCCTGAGTGTCCCTTATCCCGATTTGCAGGCCAAGTTGATGTGCCAGGAATTGACGACCCAGCTTCAACTTAGCCAACTGCAACGCATGCGTCAGAGTCTGGTTTAGGAGGAACCCTCATGCGAATGGTCAGAGAACAAGAAGAGCGGACCCGCTTCGGTCACTTTATCGATACCTTGTCTGATGGCTGGGAAATTGAGGAGCCGGTGCTGCTGGGCGCCATGGCCACGACAAACGCTTACCACTTTGTCCTGCGCAAACGGGCCGAGGATAGAACCCGGCTGGTCAGCCTGCGCCCGTCACCCGAGCTGTTAGTGTTTCTCTCCGAAAACAATCTGGCTATCCAAGCCATCTAATTAGACCTTTAATGTCCAGGCCGGTGCCCCTGGGTGATGAATCACCCTAATGAGCTGCCTCTCAGGTAGCCGGCCGAGAAGAGGAGTAGGGTCCCTTGATCCTGCTCCTCTTTTTTTGTCGTTCTAGGTGAAAAGGAGTTAACAAGAGTTTAACAAACCTTTAAAGACCCGTTAACTCACCCTTTAAGCAGGTATGTTAATTTGATGTTGTCCATCTTCTTCTCATTACTCCTCCTTTTGCAATTGGGGTAGAGGCCGCCGACCCTCTACCCCATTCCTTTTTTCCGGTCAGATCCTGGAGTAAAGGATGTAAAGATTATTTAACAGCAGTTTAAACAACTCTTAAAGTAGGGTTAACCGAGCCTTTAAATCCCGGAACTATGCTAACCAGCGATAGCTCGGTGTAGGTCCTCACTCCATCAAGCTACAAAATTTAGAAGAGGTTATTACTTAACGTAAGTTTATCCCAGGAGGAAACGAAAGACCATGCAATCCAAACCCAAATTGATCTTAGTGATCTTAAGTCTTTTGCTGACCGCGGCTTTGGTGGTCGCTTGTGGTGGCGGCGCCCCGGAAGCGGTCCAGGAGGCCAAAGAAGCCGCTGAAGGGGCGGCCGAGCAAGCTCAGGAAGCCGTGGAGGAAGCGGCCGGGCAGGCTCAAGAAGCCGTGGAGGAAGCGGCGGATCAGGCTCAGGAAGCTGCTGAAGAGGCCGTAGAGCAGACTGAAGCAGCAGTCGAAGAAGTAACCGAACAAGTTGAGGAAGCCGTAACGTCCGAAAGTACTATGACCGCGAGTATGGTCGAACTGCCGGAAGTGGATCCGTTGAGTGTAACGGGAGACATCATCGTGGCGGGGAGTTCGA
>CALMIS010000318.1 GCA_937864185.1 uncultured Chloroflexota bacterium | reverse complement strand
AGCGATCACCCGAGTTCATAGCAAGTCTAAATTCACTCACGTTCGCTCAACAACATATAAAGCTCGTCCGAGGCGCGTTCTGGTGGCGAAAAAATCGTTTCTTCGCTCAAACCACCCTTAGAGTCAATTTGAAGTGAATCATCACCAGTGGTTCTAACGCCCCTCGAATGTTTATTCACCCACGTATAGCCCAGCGGTAAAACTACCCCGGCGGCTTCTTTGGCTTCCATCTGCTTCTGATGGGGAGCACGATACCCGTCTCTCACCCAGCGCCGAAAGCCATAAACATCGTGTCTAGCTCTTTCTTGAGCGATGTGCCAGGCCCGAAAGTCTTTTTCGTTGTTAGTTTGTTTAACTTGAGGACGGGGCAACTTCCGAGGTCTTTTCAACACGGAGGGCGCTTTCTCGGACTGGCTCGAGGCCGCTTGCCGGGATGATTGCGGCTCATAAATGCTACCCGGCAGCACTAAATCCCGGTAGTAAGAGACAGCGACAGCTACTATGATCGCTTGAATCCCCTTGTTCTTAATGCCCGCGTGGAAACCAGAAATATATCCGTTCGTCCCAATCTTAAGAAGATAATCAAGCTCACGGGAGTCAAACGAAAACTTGAACTTCACAAACACACCGGGGGCATCAATTCTTTCTTGAATGAACTGCAAGGAGCTCAAATTAAGCTTCACTCTTAGAAAATCCGCAGCAAGAATGAGCGCACGTCCCCCGGAAGGCACTTGATAACGACGCTCTTCGCTTTCAATTTCGGCCCAACATTTCTCTATATAAGCTTCGAGTCTCTCCAGTTGTGACGGGGATACCTTAAGCTCTAGTTGGTCAAAATAAATGATGTTTTCATCTTCGGCTGAGCCATTATCATCACGACGCAATTGCTCGACAACTTTTTTCACGAGATCAGTAAGGAGTATATCCGAGGCGAGTTCGGCTGCTTCCAGGCTATCTTCTAACGCATTGAGAACGCGTTGGTTCAGCGCAGGGCGGTCATAAGCTTGCTTAATCCGTTGAACAAAGTCGTCCGGCGTCGGAGTAGACATTAAATGGAATGTGGTGATGAGCAGTCTGCCAATTTCCTGCAAAGCCTCTCGCTCTCGCTCCGGCATTTTTTGTTGGGAGATACGTTCAGCGATATCGTACGCGCTAAAATCACTCCGATCGGAGGCAAAATTCTCAGCGCTACAAAATGACTCTATAACTTCGGCTATAGCTTCCTTTAACTCAGGTGGGGAGAGAGCAGGCCGACCATACTCACGTTGAACCTGTACAACAAAATCTCTAGCTGCCCATTTGGGGCATTGAAAGCTATTGGGTTTCGCCAAAGAGCTGTAAACCCGGTGGCATTGCCTCAATTGCTTTGCGATCCTCATAAGTTCCGGATTAGCAAGCACGTAAATAACTTCATCCGCTTCGAGTAGATTTTTCCATTCTCTTCTGCGATGATCATTTTTGTGGACTACATAAACTAGATCATTACTATATTCGCTTATCTGATCGACCGCATCAAGAATCTGAGGATGAGTCACATCATCCCCGCGCAATTCACGCACAGCCTCGACCAGGTCAGCCGCCTCTTCGATGCCGGCGTAAAGTTCCATGGCAAGCGGTACAAGCTCAGGCTGGATCAAAACCGAGACGACAATTTCAGGGGATATCTCGTAGGACTTTAGGCGTTTGCGGATTTTACTTTTCTGATATGGTTGAAGATATGGACTTGCTTTTTTATTCGACCAAGCAATGGGACGCTGTTCTTCAAATATACTAAATTTAGACAACAAAATCCCGCTTATTCCATCACTTCTGCAAAAAACACCGTCAACAGATCTTCTATCAAAACTCAAACTACTATTCTTTTTTCCTATAGCGTTGATACAGACTACTTCAATGTTTCGCAACGCCACATAAACAGCGCCAGCCTTTGGAATAGGAAGCGGACAAAACTGATAGATCGCATCGACAAAGCCTTTGATTTGCTCAAGCTCAGCGCCAAACCTGTCCTCTTCTTGCCGACTCCACTCATACCCGATCACAAAGTCCAAGATCACCCGATCAATCGCCTTAACCAAAACTAAATCCAAGCCTAAGCTGGTACACTCTTCTTCCCAGCCAGACTGAGTGAGCGAACCGCGGTCATAACCGGCAATCAGACTCGATTGTGTCTTCTGTAAGGTTGCCAGGGCTTCATTTGGATTGGGGTCGCCGGGCAGATATGAACTTAGATGTTCAACAAATAAAGTTTGGGCCTCTACATCATTGGTTGAAATTAATTGACACAGCTGATGTAGAGGAACATTCTTGGAAGAAGCATCAATATCTCTTACTTTTATCGCGTACATGTTTTCTCTTGACCTTTTCAGCCTGTCGAGTGCGATTTTTTGATGGACTCCGAATTTGGCTTAGGGATGCCAACTTTTGGCTTGGGCTGTTACTAACCACCATTTTAGATCATTGTTACCCGGCAGGAATTTCTTGACCTTGCACCTGAAATGGCATGGGGCTAGGCAGTAACATTCTAACACAGTTTTTCAACTTCGTTGAGTTAGGCGAGCGGTCTGAGTTAGGGATAAGCCACGCCCACCCCCGGCCTCGGGGCCGATGTTGCAGCAGTTAGCATTTGTCGCATCCGTTGCACGGGAAAGCCTGAAGCCGCCGGATAGACAAAAGTCAGGTTGCCCGGCTTGGAGAGGGACTTTATAATTAAAAAAAGACCCCGCGCTGACTTTGGAAACGGGGGTCTTTGGCTATAGTTGTGACCGAGTTAGACCCGGCCGCGTTTTTTGTTGATGCCATCATCCTAGCCTTGAAACCAAGGCCGGTCAAATAAGCCCAACTCAAGAGGAGAGACCCCCCATGAAACTTCACCTAACCCCGGCAGCCATGACCGAGGCCCAGGCCGGCGGCCGCGCAAAGGACAGGGCTGAATGAGCAGCAAGGACGATTCAGGCAACCGTATCGAAGTTGGCGGCTCCGGGGCGGCAGCCCAAGGCTCGGGCGCGACCGCTGCCGGTGAGGGCGGCGTGGCGGTGGGTGGCAACGTCTACGGGCCGGTGATCGTGGCCGGCCAGGTTGCCGAAAGCTTCTGGCAACAGTTCAAACCCCAGCGATTGTCGGTGGCTGAACTTCAGCAAGCGACGCAGCGCTATCTAACCTATTTACTCGATCGCTACCGTTACCTTGATTTCAAGGGGATGGGCGTGTCAGACCGGGTGCCGCTGCGATTGCCGCTGGTCGAGATGTACGTGCCGCTAAAGGCCCGGATTGAGTTGCCGGAGGGCGAGACCTGGCGGCGTCAAGAGTTACGGCTGGCGGGCCGCAAGCTCAGCCCGGAGGAAGCGGAAGCGATGGGCCACCGGGTGAGCGAGCCGGTGGCGGTGCTGAAACTGCTGCAACAGCAGCCGGGTTTAGTGCTGCTGGGCGATCCGGGGGCAGGCAAAACCACCTTCCTTAAATATCTGGCCCTCCGGCTGGCCGGCGGCGAAGGCCCGGCCTTGGGGCTGGGGCAGCGCCTGCCGATCTTGCTGCCGCTGTCGGCCTACGCCAATGCCCTGGCCGGGAAGGACATCGCCCTCGATCAGTTTATCCCAACCTACTATCGCGATCTGGGGATCGACCTGCCCCTTGGCCCGATGCTGGGCGAAGCTTTGGCCCAAGGCGGCGCTTTGCTGCTCCTGGACGGTCTGGACGAGGTCAAAGACTCGGGGGAGCGGCGGCTGGTAGTGGACCGGGTGGTGGACTTTTTCAGCCTGCAAAAGCAGCGGGGCAATAAGTTTATTCTGACCAGCCGGATTGTGGGCTACCGGGAGGTACGACCGACCACGACCGACCTGGCGGAAGGGACCCTGGTCGATTTTGAGGCCGAAGAGATCAAAACCTTCATCTCAAAATGGACCGGCGCTTTGGAACGGGCCGCCCGGGGCGATACGCCCATCGCTGCCCAGGAAGCGGCGCTGGAGGAAGCCGAATTGCTAGCGGCGCTGGAGCGCAATCCGGGTGTGCGCCGTCTGGCGGCCAACCCCTTGTTGCTGACCATCCTGGCCTTGATGAAACGGCAAGGCATCACCCTGCCGGAGCGGCGGGTTGAACTGTACCAAAAATACGTCGACACCTTGCTGAAAGGGTGGAACCTGGCCCGAGGGTTGGGGCGACCGGCTCAGCGCGATTTGGATGTGGTCGAAACGTTGAAAGTGCTGGCGCCGCTGGCCCTGTGGATGCACCAAACCAGTCCGGGGGTGGGATTGGTCAAACGGGAAGCGATGCGGCGGGAGTTGGAGCGGATCTATGCCGAGCGGCAGGTGGCCCGGCCGGACCAGGCCGCCCGCCAACTGTTGGCCGATGTTCGCGAGCACGCCAGCCTGCTGCTGGAGCGGGGGGCCGGTGAGTATGGCTTCATTCACCTGACCTTCCAGGAATACCTGGCGGCCCTGGCCCTGGCCCAACGGGGGCAGCGGGAGGTGAAACCGGTGGTCGAGGCTTTGAGTCAATACATCGCCGACAGCGAATGGCGCGAAGTGGTCCTGCTGACCGTCGGCTATATGGGCATTATCCAACAACGTGATGAAGCGGCCGGCGAATTGGTCTGGGAACTGATCCGGCGGTCACCGGGCCGGCCGGGTCAGGCCGTGGTATTGGCCGGTGACGCGGTGCTGGACGCCGGGGCCGGGGGGGTGACGCCCCAAACCCGGACCAAGGTTGTGGATGTCTTGTTCCGGCGGATGCGAGCCGACCGGCGGGTCGAACCAGGGACACGAGTCGCGGCCGGGGACACGCTGGCCCGGCTGGGGGACCCGCGCCCCGGGGTGGGGCTGCGGGCGGACGGGCTGCCGGACATGGCCTGGTGCGAGGTGGCGGCCGGGCCGTTTATGATGGGCAGCGATAAGAGTAAAGACAAGCAAGCTGATGATGATGAACTACCCCAACACACGGTCAGCTTGCCGGCCTTCAAGATTGCCCGGTATCCGGTGACCAACGCTCAGTACGCCGCCTTTGTCGGGGACGGGGGCTACAGGGAGAAATGGCGGCAGTGCTGGACGGCGGCCGGTTGGCAGTGGAAGGGGGAGCGGGCTGGGCCGGAGAGCTATGGGGGCGGGGCTGGCCTGCCTAACCATCCGGTGGTGGGCCTCAGGTGGTACGAGGCCATCGCCTTTTGCCGGTGGCTGACGACGCGGTTGCGTCAGGCCGGGGAGTTAGGCCCCGATCAGATTCTGAGCTTACCCAGCGAAGCGGAGTGGGAGAAGGCGGCGCGGGGGACGGACGGGCGGGTCTACCCTTGGGGTAATGAGCCGGACCCCAATCGGGCCAGCTACGATGAGACCGGTCTGGGCGTGACGAGCGCGGTAGGCTGTTTTCCGGGCGGGAGCAGTCCTTACGGGGTAGAAGAGATGAGCGGCAACGTGTGGGAGTGGAGCCGGACGAAATGGCAGGCTAACTACGAAAGGGATCAAGTCGATGACGATGACCTTGAGGGTGATGCTGGCCGGGTGGTGCGGGGGGGTGCCTTCCATGAAGATCGGTGGGATGTCCGCTGCGCGTCTCGCGGCGGGAGCAGTATCGAGAACGGGCTCATCTATCTAGGTTTTCGGGTGGTAGTGGTCTCCCCCAATCGGTAGTTGGAGTCCTGGATTCTGGACTCCT
>CALMIS010000317.1 GCA_937864185.1 uncultured Chloroflexota bacterium | reverse complement strand
GGTTCTTCCGCAAGTTTTGTGAATAGAGAGGTGTGAGCTAGAAAGTATGCAAAAATACTTTCAGGAGAAATCACACCAGGATGGTCCTACAGAACATAGTTGTGCCAGGCTTCAGCATTGAAGACATTAGCCAACAGGATGAACAGATGATTATTCGAGCTCAATCAACAACACATTCAGCGCCTTGTCCAGACTGCGACCAGCCCAGTCAAGCCAAACACGGCTCCTACGTGCGCTCACCGCACGATCTAGCTTGGTTTAACCAAGTGGTGCGCTTACAGTTGCGGGTCTACCGTTTTCGATGTCAAAACAATCACTGTCCACGGGTCACCTTTGTTGAGCGCCTCAGCAACTTTGTCCCTTTTCGAGCCCAGCGAACCGAGCGGTTGCTTGAAACGCTACGCCAGGTGGCATTTGCCTTGGGGGGGGAGGCCGGTAGTCGACTACTGCCCCAGCTGCACCTGACCGCCAGTGGCGACACCTTGCTGCGGCTCATCCGAAAAAGTAGCCCGCCACCGTCCGACAAAGTCCGGCACCTGGGCGTTGATGACTGGGCGTGGCGTAAAGGCCGTCATTACGGCCCTATCCTGGTCGACTTACAGCAGCAACGCGTGATTGATTTGTTGCCCGACCGGGAGGCTCAAACCCTAGCCACCTGGCTCCAGGCTCATCCTGAGGTGGAGCTGATCACCCGGGACCGAGCCGGCGCCTAGGCTGACGGGGCTCGACAGGGTGCGCCCCAAGCCAAACAAGTGGCCGACCGCTGGCATTTACTGAAAAATCTGGGCGATGCTTTGATCCGGGCTTTTGAAAACTATCGTTCCTTATTACAAACGATCCCGGTTGTTTCAACCCCAAAGCGATTGCCCTCACCGGCGAGCCCTACCTCACCGTCCTTGCCCCCGCCGCCGGCTCCAAAACGACAACTGTCCCCCCTCGAAAAACTTCGACACCAACGACGAGAATATTGGCTGCAGAAATTTCAAGAGGTCCACACCCTCTACCGTCAGGGCTTGAGTATTTCCGCCATCGTCCGGCAGTCAGGCCTAGCCCGAACCACCGTCCGCAAGTATTTGCGGCTGACCTCCTTGCCCCCAAAAACTTCCCCCAAACCTGATCCGCGACTGATCGACCCTTATCGAGATTATCTGTATCAACGCCTGGCTCAAGAAAACGTGTCCAGTTATCGACTGTTGGCCGAAATTCGGGCCCAAGGCTTTAAAGGTGGCCATACGACGGTCTATGATTGTGTGGCTCAATTGCGTCAACTCTTAGACCGCTCCCCATCTAAATCGGATCCACCTCCGTCACCGCCTCCAAAGACCAGACCCTTGACCGCCCGCAAATTGGCTTTCACCGGCCTGTCTCGGCCGGATGCTCGCTCTGAGGCCGCCCGCCAACTCATCCACCAGGCTTGCCAACTCCATCCCCACCTCGAACAAATCATCGCTTTAGCGCAACGATTTGCGTACATGCTCAGAACCCGTCAAGCTCAGCTGCTAGACCCCTGGCTGGAAATGACCGGCTCTAGTCAGAGCCCAAATCTCAAGTCTTTTGCGACCGGGTTACGCCAAGACTATGAGGCAGTTAAAGCTGCCTTGAGCACGCCCTTCAGCAACGGTCCGGTCGAGGGCCACGTCAATCGGCTCAAATTTATCAAACGCCAGATGTATGGTCGGGCTAACTTTGACTTACTTCGTTCAAGGGTGCTCCATCATCATTAACACAAAAGATGCGGAAGAGCCCCGAAGTCATCGATGCATACAGGAAAGCCCTTATATCCCACCGCTGAAGCTGGTGGGGTTTACGGGCTTATTTCTAAACTGGAATTCAAACCAACGCCTGGATCACCCCTCGCTTACCATTAACGCGCCACTCCGGATCCTCTTGGTCGAGCCTCTCGACCTGACCCGGCGGCAACCCCACGATGGGGTCGGACTTCATGGTGCGCAGGCAGACGAAGGGGGCCGGGAAGTAGTGGGCCACGTTAGCCAGCGGTACCGTCGCCGGCCAGCGGTGATCGCCGACGAGCCGGCGGTAGTTGGCATCCCCTTTGATGATCACCAGCCGAGCCTGGGCTAACTGTTCTTGCAGCCGGGCCGGCATCTCCCAGAAGAAGTGGCTGCTGTTCCAAAACAGGTGGGCATTTAACCGCAGCCGATCCGCCATAACAAAACTGGCCAGCCGCTCTGCCAGGACGCTGAAGCCGGCCTCGTTTTGTTTTCGCATAGACATAATCATCCATTCAATATCAGCCGGGATTGCATCGGAGACATAAGTTGGGTGGGCTTTGACCTGCAGCACAAGCTGCGATGCCCAGTTAAAGCGCAGGAAGAAATCGGCCAGGGCCAGATCGAGCAGGAGTTCGGTGCCGGCGTTGTCGCAAATGAAGTGGATGGAGGGGAGAGGATTGGAAGGTTGGAAGAGCGGAAGGGAGGAAGGTCGGGAAACTGGAGGGTTGGAGGATTGGAGGATTGGGTTGGCTGATTGTTCACTGTTCATTGCTGATTGTTCATTGCTGATTGTTAAAAGGTGGGCCAGTATCGGTTCTGTGTCATCAATCAGTAGATTCTCCCGCTCACGCTCGAGCGCGATGTCGCGACCGGCGGTGGCGGCGACCTGGTTGTAGCTGAGATCGATGCGGTTGCCCCAGACGGCATGGTGTAACAAGGCTCGGAGAGCCTCGGCTGAGTTGGCCACTGAATGGCGCAGCGCCGCGGCTAACACCTGCCAGGGCGGGTCGCTGGTCAGCTCCGCTTGCTTGCGCGGCCAAAACGGATCGACCCCGATCCAGTCTTGCAGCGCGGGCTCGGGTCCGCCAAAGTAGTGGGTGGCTTCCAGCAGGCGCCGGTACAAAAACGCTTCAACCAGGTACCATGGCGCGTTAAGCCAGGTCCGGTCCGCCAGCGTCCGCCAGGCGGCTTGCCAGTCCGGACCGTCGGGGGCCGTGGTTTGCAGCGGCATAACCGGCCGATCCTCAAGGATCTCCTCAATTAAACTCTCTATCTTTTGGGTAATGCTCGCCGGATAGTCATAGTCGGCCAGCACCTGGCGCAGCACCGCCGGCTTTCGAGTCACCAGGGTTTTGTGAGCGAACGATCCCGGCTCACCGGTTGAGAGCGGCAGCGGCGGCTTTAAAGGGTCAAGCCTCATCTCGGCCAAATCATCGCCTCAATCAGTCAAAATCCAAAATAATCCAAATTCCAACCCAACAGGCGTAGTCTACCACCGATGCCCCGGGAGGGCAATACACCCCTAAACCCGACTTGTTGTTACATGCTGAATTTGCAACAAGAGTGAAGGCTGAGACCGGTACGTGGGTAAGAGTTGATGAGGTTATGACGGACGATTTCGAGGCCGAAAGCAGCCACCCCATTTGCCATGATTGCGTCACGGCGATAAGCTAAGGATCGGCTCAGTACTGATGACTAAAAAAATAACTTACCTCGTTCTTTGCTGTTTAACTGCTATCTTCATCGCGATATTCGGCTTAGCGGCCTGTCAAGGTCCAGCGGATGTAGGCTTCGGCGGGAACCGTTTGCTGGTCTGGCATGGCTGGTCTACCCCGGACGCCGTCGAGTTGCGAGCCCTGATCGACAATTTTAGCCGCGTCAACCCCAACGTGGAGGTGATTGTGGTCGATCTGGACGCCGAAAGTCTCCGCCAGGCTGAATTCAATCCCTTGTTTAACGACACAGAAGCGCTGCTGCTGGCTCGATACAAAGAGCAAGCCGGCTTGGGCTTGGGACCGGACTTGCTGCTGGGACCCAGCGACTGGGTGCGCGAACTGGCTGATGCCGGTCTGATTCAAGACCTCAACGGTCAAGGGGTGGATACCTCTCAAACGCTCTCGACGGCGGTTGAAACCCTTTATTATCAGCCTTCCAACCGGGCCGAAAGAGGTTTATACGGGGTGCCGCTCACCCTGGACACGACCGCTCTTTTATATAACAAGACGCTCATTGAGGAACCGGCGACCACGCTCGATGACTTGCTGCGCCAGGCTCGAGAAGGGAAGAAAGTAGGCTTAAATATCAGCTTTGACGCAGCGTTTTGGGGAGTTAAAGCCTTTGGCGGCCAACTCTTTGATCAAGAAGGTCGAGTGACTCTCGATCGCGGTGGCTTTGCCAACTGGCTCACCTGGTTAAAGAACGCGCAGAGCGAATCGAACATCATCCTAGATAGTGATGAGACCACGCTCCTTGCCCTATTTCAAGAAGAAGAAGTAGCTTACATTGCCGGCCGGCTCGATATGCTACCTCAACTGCAACAGAGCTTGGGCGAAGATGCCATCGGCGTGGTGCCTTTACCCGGTGGTCCTAATAACGCTTCCGGCCCTTTTCTCCGCACCCAGGCGCTTATGCTCAATCGGTACGCGGCCGATGCCCAAGAAAAGTTAGCCCTCCAGTTGGCCCAATTCTTGACCAATGCCGAACAGCAAACCCACCTGCTGCGCCGGACCGGGCGAGTACCGGCCAATACGCGGGTGCGGGTGGATCCGATCGTCTTCCCGCTTGCGGCCGGCTTTTCGGCCCAAACTAAGACTGCTGTGCCGGTGGTGAATCTGCCCCAGATGGAGGCCGTCTTTAGCGACGGCAATGAAGCTTTTTTACAAACTTTAACCGGCGTGGTCGAACCTAATGAAGCAGCCCGCCAATTTACCGATCGGATCAACAGTCAATTTGGCTTTGAACCGATTGAAGTAGACCTTGTGGACAACTGCCGGATATCCGGGACGTTGCAGGTTTGGCATCGCTGGACCACCGAGCCGGAGTCCTCGGCTTTATCAGAACTGGCCAGTCGCTTTGAGCGACGCTGCCCCAATACTACGATTGAGTTGACCACCTATGAGACCGCCGATTTATTCGAAACCTACACCACGGTCGGCGGGCAAGCCGAAGGGCCCGATCTCATTATCGGTCCCAGTGATTGGATTGTGCCTTGGGCCGACCAGGGTCTCATTAACAGCTTAGATGGCTTGCTCGAGGTCGACGAACTGCAACAGTATATCTCCACGGCCCAAGTCGCGCTGCAGGTCAACGAGCGGGTCTACGGCCTGCCGCTCGCCCTCAATCTTTTAGCCTTGTATTATAAAGCCAATCTCGTCACCGACCCGCCGCGGGTCTTGGACGATTTAGTGACCGGCGCCACAATCGACCGGCCGGTGGTCATACCGATCGACTTTTACTACGGCAGTTGGGGCGCATTAGCCTTTGGCAGTATTACCTACGACGAGGGGAATCAACCTGATCTTAATCCGGATGGCTTTACAGCCTGGCTGCAATGGTTGCAACAAGCCCAAACAAACCCGGGTATCATCTTGAGCCCTGATCCGGCTGAAGTTGAGCCTTTATTCAGCGATGGTCCGGCAGCCTATTACGTCGGTGAAGCCGCGCATCTGACTCAACTGCAACAGGCCGTCGGCCGGGCCAATTTGCGGGTGGTGCCCTTGCCGGCCGGTCCGGCCGATGAAGCGCGCCCGCCGCTGACAGCCGAAGGAGTTATGATCAATCCCGCCGCCTTGATGGTGCAGGATCAAGCCGCGTTGGCTTTGGAATTTGCCAGGTATGTGACGAACCTGGAAAGCCAAACTTATCTAATGGAACGGGCGAATCGGATTCCGAGCCACGTTAATGTTGAGGCCATCGCTTATCCGGCTATTAGTGGCTTTCTGGAGCAGACCAAAACTGCCTCGGTTTGGCCCAATACGCCCGAACTTAACCGTTGGCAGTTATTGATTGATGATCTTTACAATCAGGTCATCTTTGGGGAGGCAGATGCAGTTGAAGCCGTTGAGACTTTGGTAAGTCAACTTGAAAATGAAACTGAGTAGCCACTATGTCAGACATGCCTAACCTTCAAATCATCTGGGAAGAGATCCAAACTCAGCTGTTGTATCTCCAACGTCCGGCCGTTTTTTTGCAACTGCTGGGCATTATGCTGACTACCTTCGTTGCCGCCGGGGTATCGAAGTTTGGCTGGTTGCTGGTGAAAAGAAACTACTTTCCCTGGCTCAATCGCCAACCGGATGAAAAGACCAAAAAGTATGGTCAGGCGGTGGCGGCCATTATTGAGAATGTCGGCTTCCCGCTGCTGATTCTGATCGCCTTACCCTTAACGATCAATCTATTTGAAACACAGGGCCTGCTGGCTACTTTAATCAGCCAGACTGCCCTCTTCTTTTGGGTTCTCCTGGCTTACCGGCTGATCATCTCTTTTTTACAGATTTGGCAAGGCAAAGAGCGGCTCCTCCCCTATCAGCGCCGGCTGCTAGCCCCGGCCTTCTGGTTGGTCATGGCCTTTTGGCTGTTATCCATTCTCATCAACCTGCCGATTTTGGCCCGCGTTGAACTTGTGACCTTGTTTAGAGAAGCGCCGTTAACCATCGGCAATCTATTCTGGATCGGGGTGGCCCTGTATATGTTATTTGCCGGGGCTTGGGCCATTCAGGATATCGTAGTGAGGGTCGTCGCGCCGAGGACCACCGCTGAACCGGGAGCCATCAACGCCGCATTGACGATTGGCCGGTACATCGTGCTCGTCCTGGCGGTGCTCATTGTTTTTCGGGAAGTTGGTCTTGATCCCACCTCGCTGGCTGTGATTGGCGGTGGCTTATCGGTCGGGATTGGCATTGGTCTGCAATCGATCTTCTCTAATTTTGTCAGCGGGATCATTCTGCTCTTTGAACAATCGTTGCGGCAGGGGGACGTGGTAGAAGTGAGCGGCATCATGGGCACGGTGGAGCGATTGGGGGTTCGCTCGACCACAGTGCGGACCTATGATAACGTCGAAATGATTATTCCTAACGAAACTTTTTTCACCAATGCCGTGACCACCTATACGCACTCGAGCCGCATTACCCGGGTGATGCTGACCATTGGGGTCAGTTACAACAGCAACCCAAAAGAAGTGATGGATATCCTGCTCAGTACCGCCAAAGAACACGGCTTGGTCTTGGCTGATCCCGCCCCTGACGTCTTCTTTGAAGCCTACAACAACTCCAGCATCGATTTCCACCTGGCTATCTGGCTCGGCAGCCCGGATCATCGCAAGCGCGTCCCCAGCGACTTGCGCTTGATGATTTGGAAGAAGTTTGAAAAACACGGGATCGAAATCCCCTTTCCCCAACAGGACATTCATATTCGCAGCGGCGTCCCTTGGGAAAAGCTAAGCGCGGTGCCGCAGGCATCGGACTCTGGCTCTTAGGGGAACTGCGGGTATCTTCAAGTCGCCCGGCTTGTAGTTCTCCCTTCACCGGTGGTAAAATTGATTCACCAACCCTGGAGAGAGAAAAAGAAAGAGTCCCTATGAAACTCAAACTGTTCTTCGCCAGCCTCATCTTCTTTCTGGCCGCGGCCGGACTACAGCCCCCGCCGCCGCTACCCGGGCGCGCGTTTCAGCCGCCGTTCCCGCCTGGGTACTGTCCGCACTATGGACCGGCTCCTTACCAACCCGTATTTTGCCCGCCAAACCCATCCGTCACGCTCGACCAGCAACTGCGCTTGACGCTGGTGGCCGCCGGCATCACGCCGCTCGATCCTGGTCCAGACCCCGATCCGGCTCTGGTAGATTTAGGACGCCTGCTGTATTTTGACAAAGAATTGAGCGGTAATCGGGATATCTCCTGTGCCACCTGTCACCATCCATACATGGCCTCCGGAGACACCCTCTCCTTACCGGTGGGCACGGGCGGAAAGGGCCTGGGGTACATGCGGGTGCGGGGCGAGGGTCGCGAATTCATTCCGCGCAACGCCCCTGAGGTTTTTAACCGCGGAGCACCCGGCTGGACCAGTATGTTCTGGGATAGCCGCGTCAGCGGGTCGGCGGAGACCGGCTTTGCATCGCCAGCTCAGGACGCGCTGCCCGAGGGCCTGGACAGCGTGCTGGCCGTTCAGGCTATGTTTCCGGTCACCTCCCGGGAGGAGATGCGCGGTCAAACCGGCGATAAAGACATATTAGGCCATCCCAACGAACTGGCCACCCTGGCCGAGAATGACTTTCCAGCCATTTGGAGTGCCCTGATGGCGCGTCTAACCAACATTCCCGAGTATGTCAGCCTGTTTCAAGCCGCTTATCCCGAGGTGCCGGTGGCCGAGTTCGGATTTCAACACGCCGCCAACGCCATCGCTGCCTTTGAGATAGAGGCGTATACCTTCACGGACAGCCCGTGGGACCGGTACGTCGCCGGGGCCGACGAGGCTATTTCCAACGAGGCTAAACGCGGCGCCCTTCTCTTTTACGGTAAAGCCCAGTGTGCCCAGTGTCACAGCGGTAATCTATTTACCGACCAGGCCCATCACAACCTGGCCGTCCCCCAACTGGGACCGGGTAAAGGCGCGGAAGCACCGTTCGATTATGGCCGAGGCCGTGAAACGCTCGATCCCGCCGACCTCTTTGCTTTCCGAACGCCCCCGCTCCGTAATGTCGCTCTCACCGGACCCTGGATGCACAATGGCGCGTATAGCAGTCTAACGGCTGCGGTTAGCCATCACTTCACCGATCCGGCCGAGCTTATGGCCCGGTATGACATTAACCAGCTTCACCCCGATTTGCAAGACACCGTCCAAACGGGTGAAGTGCCCGTGGCGGTGTTGGTGGGCACGCGAGATCCGCTCCTACAAGGACTGCCCGCCTTAGCGGACCTGGAGATGGAGCAGATGCTGGCCTTTCTCCAGGCGCTGACCTCGCCCTCCACCGGATACGCCATCCACGATATTCCCCATCAAGTGCCCAGTGGATTGCCTGTCGCTGATTAGCCACCGGCCAGGCTGCTGACCAACTGCGGGAGGATCTGGCCGGCTGGTCCCGGCAGCACAAAGGTGGCAAACGGGGTAAACGGCGTTTCATTGGGATTGATCTCAACCACGGGCACGCCTCGATCCAGGGCCGTGTAGGGCAGCGCCGCGGCCGGATAAACCAAGGCCGAGGTGCCGACCGTCAAAAATAGATCGCAGCTTTGAGCCGCCTGTTCCGCCGCCTTAACGGCGTGGGCCGGCAGCATCTCCCCAAACCAAACTACATCGGGTCGCAAATAGCTACCACACCGGGGACAATGCGGCGGGACTGCGCTGGTCGGCGGCCAGGTATCGATGAGTTCACCTTCCTCAAAACATTTGGTGCGGGTGATGTTGCCGTGCAGCTCGATCACATGGCGACTACCGGCCCGCTGGTGCAAGCCATCGACGTTTTGAGTGATCAGCGTAAACTGGGGTACCTGTCGCTCGAGTTGAGCCAATGCCAGGTGACCCGGATTCGGTTCAGCCTGGGCAACGAGTTCCCGGCGCCAGGCGTACCACTCCCAGACCAGCTTGGGATTGCGCCGGAAGGCCTGGGGAGTCGCTAGCTCCTCGGGACTGTATTTGGCCCACAACCCTGTTTGGGCATCCCGAAAGGTGGGGATCTGACTCTCGGCCGAGACGCCGGAACCCGACAAGACGGCCACATGAGCGGCTGAACGGAGGATCTCGGTCAGCTCGGGGGGAATTGACGGTGAAGAAGCTGGCTGGTTCATAGTCCCTGCTCCGGTTAATATCCTTGACAATTGAACTACGACTACGATGTCCTATCTAAGGAACTCTTAACGCCAAGTTTGTAGTCTACCATCATTGAACCGCGGAGGCAATATCGACCGTGGCACCGGCTGCCTGACCCTCATCCCTGGCTGAAGGCGCGGGTTCCGGCTGAGTCTGCCGAATGCACCCAAGTTCAACAGAACTACGTTGAGGCCTCAGAGGAGAGGGTATAAAACAGGGTAACCTTCGTGCCTTGCCCCGGCGCGCTCTCGATTTCCAGACGGCCCCCAATACTTTCAATGCGCTCCCGCATAATATTTAGACCAAAGCTGGTTTCTTTTTTCTGGGTAGGGTCAAAGCCCCGCCCTCTATCCTCGACACTGATCCGGATTTGATAGTCCGTGCAACTAAGGCGCAGCAACGCGTTATCAACCTGGGCGTGCTTACGGACATTCATCAGAGCCTCTTGCAGGGTGCGGACCAACGGAATAGAAATCCGGGCTGGAAATCCAAAGTGGGTCTCGGCAGTTTCAAAAACGAGCTGAATGTCTAAATGGTAGAAGCGTTTGTACTTGTAAATGTAGCGCTTTAGCGTTTTCAGAAAGTCAAACTCGTCGGCCGGGCCTGCCCGGAGATTGAAAATTTCACCCCGTATGTCGGTGTAAGCCTCACCCACCACTTGCTTTAAGTCATTCAGTTCGGCCATGATCCGCTCCGGTTGGCTAGCGATAATAAGCTGAGGAAGCGAAGCTATTTTTAGATTCAAATAAGCCACGGTCTGGGCCACGTTATCGTGGAGTTCTTGAGCTAACCGGTGCCGTTCTCTGACTTCGGCCAGCAGGGCTAATGAGTGCTGGGCAGCTTCAGCCTCCGTCCGGGCCTTTTGTTCAGCCTCGTAGAGATGAGCCCGGTCCAGAGCCTGGCTGCAGAGACTGGCCAGAGTTTCCAAAAAATCTTTATCTTCGGCGCTAAATTCACGTTCATGCGCAAAGCTGATGGCCAGGGCTCCCAAGGTCCGCCCTTCGAGCAGCAACGGCACCACTGCTACCGCCTCTGTCCGGCTATCCGCGGGCCGGACAGAGGCCAGCTGCGGATAGCGGTCCATAAACGCCTGATAAGAAGCAATCCACACCGGCTGGCCACGACGCACGGCCTCACTGGCGGGGATGGGGGCCGCCAGCGGAAAACGTTGAAAAGGTTTTAGCCCGACCTCTGAGTACCCGGTCGCCCGAAAGATTTCCAGCGACTCCCCGTCTTCGGTCAAAAGCATGACTGCCGCGCCACTGGCCCCCAGCACCGAAACACTCTTTTGCAAGACCACCTCACTGACTTCTGCCGGGGTAAGGGCCACGGATAGAGCCGCGGTGACAGTCTGCAGAGCCGCAATACGCTTCGTGGTCTTCTCGGCTACTCGCCGGGCCAACTGCTCAGCCTCATAGAGGCGGACGTTATCCAGGGCAATGGCGGCCCGCCGGGCCAACTCTTCGGCCAAAGTTAAGTCTTGCTCGTCATAGCGATAGCCAGACTCGGCCCACACAAATAACATCAGCCCCAGGACTCGCCCGCGCGCCACCAGCGGCACGGCCATCGCCGAACGCAAATTCAAATCCCGCAGGATTTGATAATGCTCGGCATCCTGGGCCCCCGCTTCTAACATCGCCTCACTAATCTCCGGATAAAGTTCTGACTGGCCTTGTTGCCAGGGTTGAGCTAATTTGGCCAACTCCTCCTGCCGGGCGGGGTAGCGCCGCTGCAAGTCTTGAGCCAGCGCCACCTTGGCCTCGTCGATGTGGGCCACAGCCACGTGGTCCACCGACCAATCCTCGTTAAAAAGCGTTACGCTGCACCAGTCGGCCAGGTCAGGCACAATCAGCCGGGCTACATTAGTCAGTCGTACGGTGGGGTCCAGCGAGCTGGTCAGGACCTTGCCGGCCTCAGCCAACAAACGCTCTTCCAATTCAACTTGTTTCCGGACGTGAATGTCAAGACAGGAGCCGATGTAGCCCATAAATTGACCCGCTTCGAAGCGCGGCACGCCTTGATTCACGACCCAATGATAGCTGCCGTCAAACCGGCGCAAGCGGTACTCCATTTCAAAAGCGTGGCGAGCCTCGAAAGCGGCGATGTAAATTTCCAGACAGCCCTGAGCGTCGTAAGGATGTACCCCCTTCGCCCAGCCAAAGCCCAGTTCTTCTTCTAGCGTCCGGCCTGTAAACGCCAGCCAGGTTTTGTTGAGATAGGTAAACTGCTGATCGGGGCCGGACATCCAGATCATCACCGTGGCCGTGTCAGCCATGGCGCGAAAGCGGACTTCGCTCTCGCGCAGAGCGGCTTCGGCGCGCTTGCGGTCAAGCGCAAAGGCAAGCTGGCGGGCGATAGTCAGACTGAGTTCGAGTTCCTTGTCGTTGAAACGATGCGGGCGGTTGAAATACGACATAAATTTGCCGATCAGTCTGCCTTCGGAAATAAGTGGAATGAAAGCGAGCGCCCGAATACCTTCTCGTTTAATGATGGCTTTCAGGCCATCATCGAGCGCGGCCTGGTCAACCTCAGTGAGGCCAATCGGCCTGGGATTCTTTTCATCGGGTTGCCACGGGGAATGACCTTCAGTGGCGCTGCGGTAGCCGTCCGACAGCCCGCGCCAACCGACAAACCGCATCACCCCGGTATCGTCAAAGAGCAGAATTGAAGCCCGGTCGCACTGCAGTGCGCTTATGATGGCTTGCAGAGCGGCCTCGTAAATATCCTCAAACGATTTCGCGCGGTGCAACTGGTCCGCCAACTGATACAACGCTTCTTGCTGGCGCGCCCCTTCAGTTAACGCCTGCTCTACGTCCTTGCGCTCCAGCAGGAGCCGCAGGGTTTGCAGGCCAACGGTTACTTGATTAGCGCCAACGCGCAGCAGCAGACTGTCAGTCTCGGTTGGAAAATCCGGTTTTGAGGAACCGGCGACCACAGTTCCGCCTTGGCCCAAATGGCCAATCGGAACAGCGGCAATTCGGATCATCCCTTTACCGATCGGATTGGGAATATAGGCCGTAGGGGTAAAGCTGTCAAATTTTAGATGAGGGGTCAGGGCCTGGCCAATTTCGCTCGTCAGACCCTCTCTCTCGAAACCGTCCCTGCCCCGAGCAACTTCGATGCCCACTTCATCCGGCAGGTCCTTTAAGCGAACATAGACAAAATCAGCCCGCAGAGCGCTGAGGAGCGTCTCAGCCAGGCTTTCAGCAATTATCACCGGTTCCCATTCTGTCCACATCGCGGGCAAAGTCGAAAGGACTACCAGATCGCGGAGGCAGCGCCGAAGGGCTTGCAGCTCGCTGGGCAACGTTTTATGGGTTGGTCTAATCTCCTCGGGCAGGATACCGAGGGGGTCGATTGAACTGGGGATCATACTGTTTAATTTGTTCAAACTTTTAAAGGGTGATATTGCCTGCATGAACCGGAGAAGAAGCGGATATTGATATGAAGGCAAAGGCACTAAGGGGTTGGGTTAAATCCAAGT
>CALMIS010000316.1 GCA_937864185.1 uncultured Chloroflexota bacterium | reverse complement strand
CTGCAAGCCTTGCGAGAAGCGGTCGACAGCGGTCTGGGCGAGGAAGAGGAGACTCAGCCCGGCCGTAAGGTCGAGCATGGTTGGCAACCGGTGGCCGTGGCCAAGACCATCCCCGGCATTGCGGCTTCACCCGGCCTGGCCATTGGCCCGATCCGCCACTATACCCACCGCAAAATCATTGTCGAAGCCACGGCCAAGGATCCGGTAGCGGAAGAGAAGAAGCTGCGCCAATCGATCGCCGCGGCCCAAGCCAACCTGGCTGATCTGTACCAGGAAGTTAAAGAACGCTCCGGCGCCGGGCAAGCCGCCATTTTCCGAGCCCACGCCGAGTTCCTTAATGACGCCGACCTGATCGAAGAGACGTTGGGGATCGTCCGCGAGGGACACAGCGCCGGCTGGGCCTGGCAGCAGGTCATTCAGGGCCGAGTGGCGGCTATGGAAAAGGTCGATGATCCGGTTATTGCCGGTCGGGCCGTTGATCTCAGCGACGTGGGCAACCGGGTCTTGAAGCTAGTCGCCGGTGTCGTCGATGATGAGCCGTTCATCCCTCAAGAGCCGGTCATTCTCATCGCCGAAGATCTGACCCCGTCCGATACGGCCAGCCTAAATCCGGCCACCATTCTCGGCTTCTGCACCGCCGGCGGGGGGCCGACCTCTCACACCGCCATTATTGCCCGCTCGCTGGATATTCCGGCCGTCGTGGCCGCCGGCCCGGCCTTGCTCAAGCAAGCCGACGGCACGCTCGGTATTCTGGATGGCGACAGCGGCACCCTCTACCTGGAGCCAAGCCGGGCCGATGTCGAGTCGGCGCAGAAAGCGCAAGCCCGCCTGGCCGAGCTGCGCGACCAGGAGTACCAGACCCGCTACGAACCGGCGCTAACGCTCGATGGTCACCGGATCGAGGTCGTGGCCAACATCGGCCGGGCCAGCGAGGCCGCCCGGGCAGTAGAAGCCGGCGGCGAAGGCGTGGGTCTGATGCGGACCGAATTCCTGTTCCTGGAGCGGGACACGCCCCCCAGCGAAGAAGAGCAGTACGAAGCTTATAAAGAAATGGTGACTGCCCTCGGTGGGCTGCCGTTGATTATTCGCACTCTGGACATTGGCGGTGATAAAGAAGTGCCTTACCTCAATCTGCCGCCTGAAGACAACTCCTTCCTGGGCATCCGGGGCATTCGCCTCTGTCTGCACCGGGAGGATCTGTTCATCCCCCAACTGCGGGCCATCTACCGGGCGGCCGCCCACGGGCCGGTCAAGATCATGTTCCCGATGATTTCCACCCTGGAAGACCTGGCTCAAGCCCATCTCATCGCCGAGCAAGTGCGGCAAGATTTAGGCGCCGAACCGGTCGAGATCGGCATCATGATCGAGGTTCCCTCGGCGGTGGTACTGGCCAAGGAGTTTGCCCGCGAGGTCGATTTCTTCTCGATTGGGACCAACGACCTGACTCAATATGTCCTGGCCATGGACCGGCTGCACCCGATGCTGGCCAAACAAGCCGACGGCTTGCATCCGGCCGTGCTGCGCATGATCGATCAGACGGTTCAAGCCGCTACCGCCGCTAACAAATGGGTCGGTGTCTGCGGCGGGATCGCCGGCGACCCCAAAGGGGCGGTGCTGCTGGTTGGCCTGGGTGTAACCGAGCTGAGCGTCAGCATCCCCAGCCTGGCCGCGGTTAAAGCCAAGTTCCGCCAGATTACTCTGACCCAGGCTCAAGAGCTGGCCCGGCAGGCGCTCAAGTGTCGCAATGCGGCTCAGGTGCGCAGCCTGAGTTATCCCTAAGGAGCAGAAGCCATGGCTAAGTTGAAAATTGCAACCGTGACGCTCAATCCGGCCATCGATCGGACGGTGTCTATCCCCAATTTCAAGGCCGGCGCCGTTAACCGGGTCGAACGAGAACAATCCGACGCCGGGGGGAAAGGCGTCAACGTGGCCTCGGTGCTGGCCGATTACGGGCTGGCGGTGGCTGTCACAGGCTTCCTGGGCGAGGAAAACACCCTGATTTTCGAGCGGCTGTTTGCGCAGAAAAAGATTGAAGACCGCTTCGTGCGCATCGCCGGCCGGACCCGCACCGGCATCAAGATTATCGACGAGATTACCCAGGAGACGACCGATCTGAACTTTCCGGGCCAAGCCCCCACTAGCGATAACGTCGCCCAGCTTTTCCAGATTGTGGAGGAGCTAACCGCGGACTGCCAGTGGTTTGTCCTGGCCGGCAGCCTGCCGGCTGGCGTCTCGCCCGAAATTTATGGCGAACTGGTGACGCTCATCAAGAGCAAAGGCCGGGCGGTGGCCCTGGATACCAGCGGTCCGGCTTTGCACCAGGCTCTCCCGGCCGGACCGAGCTTGATCAAGCCCAACAACTTTGAGCTGCAAGAGTACGTGGGCCGGCCCCTCGAGTCCCAAGCCGCCATCATTTTTGCCGCCCAAGCGCTGCTGGCCGAAGGGATCGAGACGGTCGTGGTTTCGATGGGCGCGCAGGGGGCCATCTTTGTGGCAGCGGACGAGATTGTGTCGGCTAAGCCGCCGCAGGTAGTGGTCAAGAGCACCGTCGGCGCCGGTGATGCGATGGTCAGCGGGACGGTGGCCGGCAAAGCCCAAGGTTTGTCCCTGGCCGAGTGCGCCCGGTTGGGCACGGCCTTCTCGGTCAGCGCCATCTCGCAGGTTGGCTCAGGGCTGCCCTCACCAGAAATGGTCGAGCAGTTTAAACAGCAAGTGGTCATTCACCAATTAAATTAAGATCCGCAGGAGGATTAAAATGGCAAAGATAGTCGCAGTTACAGGTTGCCCGACGGGCATTGCTCACACGCTGATGGCCGCCGAGGCTTTGAAGAAAACGGCCGCCACCATGGGGCACGAAATTAAGGTGGAAACTCAAGGGGCAGAAGGGGCTCGCAATGTCCTCTCCTTGGAGGATATCGAGAAGGCGGACGTGGTCATCGTTAGCTCCGATATTTACATCGATATGAGCCGCTTTGAAGGCAAACCGATGTATGCGGCCTCGACCACCGAGGCCATCCGCTACACCCGGGCCGTGATCGAGAACGCCCTGGCAGAGATGGAAGAGATCGTCGTCTCGCCGGTCGCCGAGCACGCTCCACCCAAAGTGGAAGCCACCGGCGAAAAGAAATATATTGTCGCGATTACCTCCTGCCCGACCGGGATCGCCCACACCTTTATGGCCGCCGAAGGGGTCAAGTCGGGCGCCGAGTCGCTGGGCCACGAGGTGAAGGTCGAGACCCAAGGCTCGGTCGGTTCTCAGAATACCCTGACCGAAGAAGATGTCCGCCGGGCCGACCTGGTGCTCATCGCCGCCGATACCAAAATCGACAAGAGCCGCTTTACCGGCAAGCTGCTGTACGAGACCTCCACCAAAGCCGCTATCCATAACGGCGCGGGCACCGTGGAGAAGGCCCTGGCCGAAGCCAGCGTTTATGGCGGCGAAGCCAAAAAAGGTGATCTGGCCACCGAAGTCGAGCAGCTCAAGAAGCAGCGCTCGGCCAGCCGGACTGGACCCTACAAGCACCTGATGACCGGCGTCTCTTATATGCTGCCCTTTGTGGTGGCCGGCGGTTTGATGATCGCCCTGGCCTTTGCCTTTGGCGGCATCTACGTCTACGAAGCCGAAAACAGCTTCGGTTGGGCCCTGTTCCAGATTGGCGCGCCCTCGGCCTTTGCCTTGATGGTGCCGATCTTGGCCGGCTTCATCGCTTACTCGATTGCCGACCGGCCCGGGATTGCGCCCGGCATGATCGGCGGGATGCTGGCCAGCAGCATCGGGGCCGGCTTCTTGGGTGGGATTGTCGCCGGTTTTATCGCCGGCTACTCCACCGACTGGATGAGCAAGACCATCAAGTTGCCTAACGCCCTGGCCGGCTTGAAACCTATTTTGATCCTGCCCTTGCTGGGCTCGGCCATTACCGGGTTGCTGATGATCTACGTGGTGGGGACGCCGGTGGCGGCCGCCCTGGCCGCGTTGACCACCTGGCTCAACGGCATGCAGCAATCGAGCGCTTTAATTCTGGGTCTGATCTTGGGCGCGATGATGGCTTTTGATATGGGCGGACCGGTCAACAAATCGGCCTATGCTTTCTCGGTGGGTCTGCTGGATAGTGAGATTTATTTACCGATGGCCGCCGTAATGGCCGCCGGGATGACCCCGCCGCTCGGTTTGGCCTTGGCCAGCAGCCTGTTCAAAGACCGCTTTAGCCAAGACGAGCGCGAAGCGGGCAAAGCGGCCTGGGTCCTGGGCGCGTCATTCATCACCGAAGGCGCTATCCCCTTTGCCGCCAAGGATCCGTTCCGGGTCATCCCCTCGATTATGGTCGGCTCGGCGGTGACCGGCGCGCTGTCGATGGTCTTTGGAGCGCAGTTGCGCGTCCCTCACGGCGGGATCTTTGTCCTGCCTATTCCCAACGCCGTCACCAACCTGGCGATGTATGTGGTCGCTATCTTGGTGGGCACCGTGGTCACGGCCGGGATGCTTTATCTCCTAAAGAAGCCTCTGGTTGAAACGACTACCGAGCGCGCGCCTGTCGCCAAGCAAGCGATTGCGTAAAGACTCGCTATAGGGTCAAAAATATCAACGTCGGGGCGAGAAATTTTTCGCCCCGACGTTGATTTATGAAACGGCCTTCAATCCGGCTCGATACAGCAGGTAGTGCCGCGGCAGCCAGGTATATCCCCAGAAGAGAAGCGCCCCGGCCAAAGTTAAGCCGGCGCCCACCCAAAACAAACTCGAGAAACCGGAGAGGCTGATCAGATAGCCGCCGCCAAAAGCCAAGGTTGAGCGACTGACCCCCATCGCCATCGCCATCGCCCCGGACATCGTGGCCCGCCACTCCGGCGAGACAAGCTCCTGACTGCTGAGGGTAAAAGCCAGATTGGTGAGCGCAAAGAGGGCATTGACGCTCGTTAAACCCAGAGCGGCTCCTCCCCAATGCGGAATAAGGGCGAGCAGCAGCAAACTAAACCCCATTCCCACCGCCCCACCGATGATCGTCCAGCCTTTACCCCACTGCTTCATGATTAACGGCGCTGCCAGAGCCAGGGGGATAACCAGCAGTTGAGCAACGGCGGAAAGGGTCCCGATCCAGGCGGGCGTTAGATGCAAACTCACATCCAGGTAAACATTTAAGAACGTATCGGTCATGCTCTTGCCGGCCAGTTGGAGCAGCATGACCACGGCCAGAAACGCCATCAGACCGATCGGGGCCGGTGTCCTCGCCGGGGGCTTCGCTGCGCCCGGCAGCGGCGCTGTGTCGTTCCCCTTGACCTCGGACGTCGCCAGCAAAGTCAGGGGGGCTAAGCCGAATAGAGCAGCCGCGGCGAAAAGGGTGTAGCGATAAGGCGCCGGATCGGCCAAAGTGCTGCCCAAAGATAGGCTGAGAAAGCCCGGCAGCAAACCACCGATCAGGTTCCCGGCAAACAACGACACCGGGGCCAGCGCTTCCCGCACCGAAAAGACATGAGTTCGTTCCGCTGCGCCGGTCACGCTCATGACAAACGGCAGACTGTTCACCATATAGGTTGTCCCGCCCAACCAGGCAAAAACGTAAATGACCACCAACCAGGTGGCCTGCCACTCGCTGGGGACAAATTCAGCCAGGGGGACTAGGCCCAGGCCAACCGTGCCTACGCTCAAGCCCACAACGAGGACCCGCCGGATATTCCAGCGGCGACCCAGCAGACCGGCCGGCAGACTAAAGACCACCACCCCCAACTGAGCCGCGGCATTGATCAGCCCGATAAATTCCGGTCCATAGCCCAAGCGCAGGAGGTAAAGATTGAACAGCATCACATAAATGCCCACGTAGCTAATTGAAGTTATGGTATTCGCCACCAGATACAACCGGGCATCGAAGCTAAATAATTTTAGAGTTTGTAAATAAGCTTTTATCATCTTCGGAGATCTCTCTAGGCCCCAGCGCCGGCCCAAAATTCCGCTTTCATCCGGACTAGAGCGAGGTTATCCTCTACCTAAAAGGGGATAACCTCGCCTTCCGGATCAAGCTGATCGCAAGCGAGCCGGCTTGATATTCTGATTGACGTGGAAGAAGTTGTGCGGGTCATAGATCGCTTTGATGGCTGCCAGCCGGGGATAGTTCTCCCGGTAGGTGGCTTGCACCCGCTCCTGCCCCTCTTCCATTAAGAAGTTAACGTAGGACCCCCCGGCTGAGTAAGGATGGAGGGCTTCCCAGTAAGCTACGGTCCAATCTCGCAGCAGGCCGGCCTTGGCCGGGTCAGGGTCAACCCCGACGATCACCTGGGCCCAGGTTGAGTCGCGATAGTTGAAGGCAGTCTCACTGGGTCCGACCCGGTGTACTGCCCCGTTGATCGGGTAAAGGTGCATGGTAGAGTGCATTGTGGGAAGTTGGTGGGCAAACTCCAGGTGACGCTCGATGGCTTCGTCGCTCAGCTCGTTGACAAAATCGCCGCGCCAGTACCATTGCAGACCGGGATGGTGGACGGCGTCGAACATACTCTGCAAGGCCGGAAATGGGAGTGGGCCAACAAGATCTTGGGCGGGTGGGAACTTCTCCCGCACAGCGTCAAGGATTTGAGCGGCGCGCTCGGGGGAGTCGTTGATGGCCCAGACAATCCCGGACATCCGCTTTAGATGCAGCGACTCGTCAAAGGGTGGCCCCGGGGGCACCGTAAGGAAGGCAAAAAAGCCATTCACGTTTTCCGGAGCCGTGACGATGAAATCACGGTACCAACGCATCACTTCGGCGGCATCCTCCAACGGCCACAGCATTGGCCCACCTACGATCGTGTGCACGGGCCGCCCCTGGAAGAGGAAGCTGGTCACGACTCCAAAGTTGCCGCCGCCGCCGCGCAGCGCCCAGAATAGATCCGCATTCTCCGATTCGCTGGCTTTGACCAGCCGGCCGTCGGCCAGAACGACTTCCGCTTCCAGCAGGCTGTCTATCGTCAGCCCATATTGGCGGCTAAGATGGCCTAGCCCACCCCCCAACGTCAACCCGGCGACGCCAGTATTAGCGATGATGCCGCTGGGCACGGCCAGACCATAGGGATGGGTCGCCTGGTCCACCTCGCTCCAGCGTGCGCCGGGGCCTACCCGCACGGTCCCAACCTCCGGATCAACGATGATAGTTCGCATCTCTGAAAGGTCGATCACCAGTCCATCATCGACCAGGGCCAGACCGGCCCCGTTATGACCACCGCCAAGAATGGAAACCGTGATCCCCTGCTCTCGAGCGAAGTTAACACAGGTGATGACATCCGCAGCGCTGGTGCAGCGGGCCATTAGAGCTGGTCGTTTGTCAATCATCGCATTGAACAGTTGCCGCGCTTCATCATAACCAGGGTCGCCGGGCTGCAACAGCACGCCATGTAAACGGTTACGCAGATCAGCAATTGTCTCAGCTCGCAGCGTAGTCTTGTGCCCAGCTAAAGTTGTAGGTTGTATCGTTGTCATCATCAATCTCCTTCAATCTTGAATACTTGATTGTTACTAATGATGACAGCTTATCAGATGTAGCGTTCCAAAGGCGTTCCAAAGGCGTTCCAAAAGGGGAATTTTGCGAGGTGTTTTCTAAAAAATGGTTTTTCTATAGCGTTTGGTAATTACTCAGGGCATTTTAGTTGGAACGCAAAGAGAGGCTGAGGGTACACAGAGGCTCATCTAGTAGAGGCGAATAATTATTCGCCCCTACGTGTTCATTGATGACGGAGGAGAGAGGGTGGAAATTCCGGCCGCGGAAATGGTGCTGGCAAACTCAAGGATTTCGGCCAAAGTCATAGCTTGTCCAACCCTTCGAGCTTCTGCCAACAATGATTGGCCCAAGGCCTGGGCCGCTGTCTCCGCAATTTGCTGATAAACAGCCTGTTCCGCGGCAAATAGGGGTACTTTTAGCGACGAAAGCAGGGTCTCTACTGCGCCTAAAAGGATGGCAGCAGGCTGAAGTTGATCATACTTTACTGCCACGGCGGCCAAGCCAATTAAGCACTCTACCATACCCATACGATTGCCAACCTCGCGGTGCAACTCCAAGGCTTCAGCAAACAGGGCTTGGCCGCGATCCACCTGATCTTGCCCTAACAAGACGTGAGCCAGATTATGCAAGACGGCCGGGATTTCGCTCTTGGCTTTCGCCTGACGCAGCAGAGGAAGGGCAGCTTGATAGCGCTCGGTTGCCAAAGCATAATCCCCGCGCAAACGCGCCACATCGCCTTGATAATTGAAGGCTAGGCCGATCCCATAGGGCTGTCCAAGCTGGCGAAAAATCGTCATGCCGGCATCAGCATGCCGCTGCGCTTTGTCAAGACGTTCCCACTTACATGACAATAGCGCCTGGGCCAGACTGACGACCCCCACATGCCAAACGGCCAGCGCCCCGGCGTGACTTAGGATCAATGCGCCCCGGTCTAAGACGGCATAGGCCTCCTCGCCTTGATCGGATAGCACCCCGATTGTCCCAATCATCGCAATGGCATAGCCGTGGGTAATTAAATCGTTTAATTGTTCACCTAAATCTCGGGCCTTTTTAAACTGGGGCATCGCCGCCTCGAATTCACCGGCGAAGAAGGCCAGGATCCCGGCACCGAGCAACGCCCGGCCGTAGTCACTGGTGCCGGAGAGACCCATATTCTCCGCCCGCTGAGTTAGGTTCTGAAGCCACTGGCGACCCTCCCCTACCTGCCCATTCGTCCACCAGAACCACCACAGCGACGCTCCGGCTTGTAGCCCCAGTTTAGCATCGCCCTCGGCCGATAGGCTCCATGTAAAGGCAGCACGCAAATTATTGTTGTCGGCGTTTAAGCGTTGCATCCAGGTCACCTGATCGGGTCCCTGCAAACCTTGTTCACCCGCCACGGCGAGTGACAAAAAGTACCGGGCGTGACGCGCCTGGATAGAACTGGTTTCAGCGTGATCCTGCAAGCGCAGGAGCGCAAATTCGCGGATGGTCTCTAACATGGTAAAACGCACCTCGCCACTCTCCAGATGGTTAGACTGCACCAGGCTATGATCTACCAATGAAGCCAGGGTATTGATCACCTCCCCGTTATCACCACAGATCACCTCCGCCGCGTCTAAGGTCCAGCCACCCCAAAAAACGCCTAACCGGGAAAGACATATCTTTTCTGCATCGTTGAGCAAATCGTAGCTCCATCTAATTGCTGCTTCCAGAGTCCGTTGGCGCGCTGGAGCATCACGCATGCCACCGGTGAGCAAGGGCAGCCGTTGATCCAAACGGGACAGGAGCGCGGCTGGTGAAAACAGTTTGAGACGGGTAGCAGCCAGTTCGATAGCCAAGGGCAAGCCATCCAACCGGTGACAGATTTCGGCAATTTGACGAGCATTGTCAACCGTGATCGCAAAGCCAGGAAGGGTGGCGCGGACCCGCTCCACAAACAAGGCCACCGCCGGATTGGCTTCGAGCGTCCCCAGCGCCGGCAAATGCTCCAGATGGGGTAAAGCCAAGGGCGCTACCACGAATTCATGCTCACCCAAAATGCGCAGCGGCACGCGGCTAGTACACAACACTTTTAAGGTGGATGTCGTAGATAATAACGCAGCAATATCTGGCCCGGCTGAGATGATATGTTCAAAGTTATCAAGCACCAGCACTATTTGCTCGTGCTGTAGACGGTCGACCAGCGCTACCGCTGCGCTTCGCCCACTATCCACCAAATCAATGGCCTGAGCGATAGCCGGCAAAACTTGATCAGCCTCACGGAGCGTGGCCAGCGGCACAAAACATGCCCCTTCTCGAAATTTCGACTGAATTTGCCGGGCAACCTGCATCGCTAACTGAGTTTTGCCCACCCCGGGCGGCCCAATCAAAGTAATGAGGCGCACATCTGGCCGTAACAGTAACTCGCAGACCACCTCAGTTGCGTGCAGCCGGCCAATTAGGGGATTGACCGCTGCTGGCATTGAGTAGCGCCGCCTTGATTGCAGGGGTAGCGCAGCCTCCAGGGATCTACTCTCCCCCTCACTGCCGTGGAGGGGAAAGAGATCGAAAACTGAACTTGGCTGGATCATGTGGCGGGCAAAAAGAATGAAATTGGCCCGCATCTGCTCTGAAATGTCCAACGCTTCGGCCAGGCGCTCCGCCAACGGCTTTGACGGGCGCAGGTCATCTGCTTCGAGCCGCCGGATCGTGCCTCTGGCACAGGGCACCCGCGCCGCAAGCTCGGCCTGGGTCAGATCGAGCACCTTCCGCCGTCGCCGTAACCATTGACCAAATGTAAACTCTGTATCTTTAGTGTTCATTTAGCCCGACTCTATCGTAAAATCTATCAACAAATTCCTAACGGTACCGATTTGTGGCCCTTTTAGTGGCCCTTTGGGCCTCACACTTTCCCAGTGAATGGGTTCATAATAGTAACATGACAGTTGAACATACTCAACTAAACTTTACCAAGAAGGAGATAACCGCATGTCGAATCAACAGTACAAAACAATTGTACGCCGCGTGAATGAGGAGGCTTTTAATGCCGATGGCGATTTATCCATTATCGATGAATTCGTGGCCGTGGATTTAGTGGATCATACGGCCCCGCCTCATCTGCAGCACGGCAGTGAAAGCCTGAAACAGCTAGCCCTAATTTGGCGCCAGGCCTTTCCCGACCTCAAAGTAACCGTACATGACATCATAGCTGAAGGCGACCTGGTCGTCATTGCCTGGTCGGGTGGAGGGACGCACCTGGGCGACTTGATGGGTATTCCGCCAACGGGAAAAACGGGTTTCATGTCGGGCATTACCTTCAACCGAATGCATGAGGGTCGCATCATTGAGCGCTGGGGAAACAACGATCAAGCCGGATTGTTCGTGCAGTTGGGCTTGATGCCCGCGCCGGCCGCCGGTTGAAGACAACAAATTAATAAATAAAGGAGAACAGCCATGACGACTGAAATGAACAAAAAGTTGGTAAAACGCTTTTATCAAGCCGTAGATCAGGGCGATACAAACGTAGTCGAGGAACTATTTTCGCCGGAGTGGGAGAATATAGATCCAGCCTTGCCGCCGCTGCAGGGCCTGGATGGCGCCCGCACGCTGATCCGTATGTTAACTACCAGTTTTCCCAACTTCACCAGTAAGATAGATTTGATAGCCGCGGAAGACGATCGCGTGGCCGTCCGGGCTTCACACACCGGGACTCATCAAGGAGAATTCCTCGGTATACCGGCCACGGGCAAGTCGGTCCATATCTCGGCCACCGGTATCTTCACCATCAAGGCTGGCAAGCTTGTGCAAAACCGGGTCGTGTTTGATGCCTTTGGGTTGTTGCAGCAGTTGGGCGTGATCCCCTCCCACCCATAACTTTTCGCTCAACGCAGACGCATGCCTGCCTAGGTAGACAAACGACCGGTAAATTGGGTTAGCCGTCCCCTCGCCTTTCTGCCCTGATCTCATAATGCTGCGCCCGGGCATCGAAGTGGGAGAGGACGGCTCTGGCCTTATCCGGGACATAGGCGGCTTCGTAATCTTCGCCGGCAAAGGCGCGCACCGCCTCCAGCGAGTCGAACACCATCATCGTCATGAATTCAACTTCGTCGCCCACCTCACGGCGAAGCAGTTGAATCCCGTGGAAGCCGGGAATGTGCCGCGCCTCAATCCCCACAAAGATCTCTTCCTTGAGCAAGGTCTCGTATTTGTCGGCGTTGCCGGGCGTGGTCCAGCCGTGCCAGATTCGACCAATCATAATTCACTTTTTCCTTTCTCTACGGGAACTCTGCTGTTACAACTATAGTTACCGGCCAATCGAGTCGATGATGCCTTGGGAGGTCTGGTTATACTTATCGATGATCTGGCGCAAGCTTTCAAACATCTCGCGTCGTTTAGCGATCATGCGCTCCAGTTTTTGAGTCTCCACGTCGATGGCCGGCGATGACGAAGGCAGCGACTCAATCTGCTCGGTCTGAGCCTGGATATCGGCGTCCAGCCGGTCAAGGATCGACATGGTCAGCAGAGAAACTTTATCTTCCGGGGTCAGGGAAGGGTCGCTTAAAATCGCGGCGGTATTATCGGCAGTCAATGAAGCCGGCGGCACGGCTTGACTTTGCTCGACCAGATCTGTCTCTAAATTCTTCAAGCCCGCTTCGCTGACAGTGAGGTTTTTCAGATCGGCTTCCAGTTTCTTTGTTTCAGCCGTCAGGGCGGCAATCTGACCCTTGAGCAGTTCAAGCTTTGCTTCGGGGGATAAATCAAACGTGATCGTGGCCGGCGGCAAGCTTGGTTCAGAACTGCCGTCCACGGCCAAGAGCCCATAGGTCACCCACACTAAGAGCATAACCGCGATAATCAGGCCCATCATCCGATACCGGGGATCACGGAGGAGAGCGAATGAGAGCCCTTTTTGAGGCGCGCCGGCCAAGGAACGCGGGACTTCCTGATTTAAAGTATCAGCGCCTGGTTGAACCGGGGCATCGTCGATCAGAGTCCTTTCCTGAAAAGCGGGCAAAAAGGCTTGATACTGCTGGGGATTGATCTGTCTGACCAGGCTTAGCAACTCGCCGAATGAACTTGTCCGGTGGCACTGATCGACCAACAGGTGTACTTTAGCCGAGAAACTCATGCCCCGGGTAAACTCTTTATGGACCTGAGGAAAGTGATCGTAACAGAAGATCGTAAAGTCCTCGTCGTTGAAGACCATCGTTAATAACCGGCGGATGACCGCGGTATTATATTGGTATTGAGGGGTTGAGGAAGAGTTCACGGCCTGACCATCCCACGCTTGACTCCAGGTATTTGCCTGGCTGGCCTGAAGTATGCCTCGGGGCACACTTATGAGAGGTGAAAGATATTTCGCCCCTGCTTCGATAATACCACATCTCTCCCAGCCGCGTCTACCCTCGATCAGTCCTAACTTATTCCTCGACCCCATCGGTTTGAATGGCCTGGTGCCCAACAAGGCCGGCACCTTCCCGCAGTATCAACCCAATCCCACCGAACGAATCATCATTACGACGGATTAACTTTTATATAAGACGTAGGGGCGAAAAATTTTTCGCCCCTACGTCTGTTTACCTTAAATCCTTGGTGCCCCTTGGTGAATCCGTTTTCGCATGGCCTCTGGG
>CALMIS010000315.1 GCA_937864185.1 uncultured Chloroflexota bacterium | reverse complement strand
CCAGATCCGTCACCACCGCAAAGGTTGGGCCTTCGCCGGGGGAAATGAGGTTGATGGTTTTTCCTGTTGTCATCAATTCGTCTCCTATTTTGCGCGACTGATTTAGTCAATGAAGCGCTTACCGGCTTTCTAAACTGGTAGGCGCTTTACCTCCGCTTTCTTAGTTCTGGATTACCGGCTGCCACTGCGAGGCCGACCGAGCCTGGGAGCCCGGCCGCAGCACCCGCCACAAAAGGTGAGGCCGAAACAGACTGGTGGGTGGCGCCATCAGGTTCATCACCTTCAGAAAAGCGCCGTAGACGACCGGATCGTGGTGGGTGGCCCGGTGAACTCTGGCCACGTAAGCGTTGATCAGGTCGGTGCCGGGGGCTTTGCGACCTTCGGTTTCCCGGAAGCGAAAGTCCTCGCCCACAGCCAACTGCCAGGGAATGTCGATCACAGTCGCGATCTGCTTAAAGAAGGGCCGCCACAGCCCGGCCAGCGAGGCCCGGCCGGTCAGCAATTCATCCAGTACCTCGGCCTGCATGGCCGCCGAGGTCATGCCCTGGCCGTAAACCGGATTGAAGCTGCAAACCGCATCGCCCAGGACCAGGTACCCGTCGGGGAAGCGGGTTAGCTTTTCATAGTGGCGGCGCAGGTTGGCCGGGAACTTGTGCAGCCGGATATCCGACAGGGGCTCCAGCCGGCTGAGCAGGTGGTGCAAATCGGGTACGGGCAGGCTGTGGGCGAAGGCCATAAAGCCGGCCTCATCGTTGGGGGCGTGGTCGCCGGCCCAGCCGCCGAGAGTGCAAATCCAGCGGTCCGGTTCGATGGGGAAGATCAGGCCCATCCGCTTTTCGCGCGGCCCTTCGGGGGTAATCATCAGGGCCTCGGCCCCGGTCAGGTCACCGGGCTGGCGGCGGTAGAGCCGGGTGGCGTAACCGACCCCGACCTTGACGACGCTTTCCTGGGGCTGGTGGTAGCCCAGAGCGGCCAGCCACTTGGGGGAAGCCGACCCCCGGCCGCTGGCATCGACCACCAGGTCGGCGGTCAGGCGGTGGCGGGCGACATTCTGGCCGGACCGGCTGACCTCGACGCCAATCACTTGCTGGCCGTCGGGGGTGGTCAGCAGGCGCTCGACCGGGGCTTGATCAAGGAGGTGGATATTGGGCCGGGCCAGGACGCGCTGGCGGATCAATCCTTCCAGAAAGGGGCGGCTCATAAAGACGCCGGTCAAGCCGCTGTCATACTGCCGGCGGTAGCCACCGAAGGTGTACCAGCGCATCGCAGTGCCCATATCGCCGGGGATGGCCCCGCCAGCGAGCAAGGCTTCGGGCAAATCGGGGAAGTAGCGGCTCATGAGGGTGTAGCCTTTGGCCAGCAGGCCGTGCAGATGATGGGTGTGGGGTTGGCCTTTGCGGGGCTCGGGCCGGTCGGTGACGGGATCACGCTCGATCAGGGTGACCTGGGCAAAGTGGTCACTGAGCACCCGGGCGGTTAGCAGACCGGCCAGGCTGCCGCCGATGACGACGGCGCGTTGGGACTGAGTTTTAATCACGGTTGTCATTGCATCCTCCACTGCTCTCTCTACCAGGATTGGCTGATGCTCTGACTATACCGCTAGTTGCTGCTCAGATGACAGACCAAAAGCTGCTCACTTCTTGCTCAGTATCCGGTTGATTCGTGACCGTTTTTCTTGCTCCTGGGCTAGGGGGCTGCCCTACCACACGCCCCGGCAATAGGCTTGGTTGGATCGAGCTAAGGCCGTAAGCAACTGGCTTCCGGCCTTGAGGCGCTCATCTGCCTGCCGGACTGAAAGCGAGGATTTTCCTCTTATCACCGGGGTAACGAGGCAACCGATAGCTCAGCAGACAATCCTGCTCATCGGGGCGACAGAAGAGAGGGGTTGCGTTATCGCCGCCGGGATTTATCGCTACTGAATATTAGAACCGCGGCTTTGCCACGGAGGCAGCTCATTGGGCTAAGATGCTTCCCTTATGGAAAAGTTGGTGCTGCAAACAAAACTCTATATCCCCACGCCCGCCTTGCCGGTCTTGTCCCCCGCCTAATTGAGCGGCTGAACAAATTGGGTTTGGCGCGACGCTCACATTTGATCTTTGGACGTTGTTTCTCAAATCGGACTTGGATTTGCCGCCTCAAAGATGTCGAATCTGACCCAGGTAAGAGGGCGGAGTTTGATGAATCGTACAGCGTTTGGGATAGGTCTTTACTTTTTCGTCTTGTTGGTCGATGGGTTGCTACAGATCTAGGCTTAGCCTTGGGATTTGCGGGTTCTGAGCCGTTCGAAAGGCCCGCCAGCGTAAATGGGGGCATTACAGGCTCCTCATCTTCCCGCGCAGAGCTGACCTCACTGTTATAAACTTAAATGAGAGGGCGGAGACCAGACCTATTGATAAGCCAGGCTCTCCCGCACGCTGACCCGAGTGGCCCCTTGAGCCGGCAGCCAACTGGCGGCGATAGCTAAAACGGTGATAATCACCAGCCAATACCCGGCTCCGGTGGGCGTGTAATGGAAGACAATTTCTCCGTTGATGGCCGCGCCCAGAGCCCTAGTCATCAAGTAACCGGCCGGCAGGCTCAGGGGCAGGGCAATCAGCCAACTCAACAGGCCCAGCAGCAACCCTTCGCCGATGAAGAGCCCGGCAATAGAGCGGGATGAAGCCCCAATGGCCCGCATCACGCCGATTTCGCGGGTGCGCTCGCGCACGCTGAGGGACAGGACGCCGCTGAGGGCGATGCTGCCTACCAGAGCGATGATGACGGCCATGGCGGCCAGCATCTTGATGATGATCCCAAAATTACTGAGGATTTGCGCGGTCACGGCGCTGGCCGTATCTTCATCGGCAAAGGGGCCGACGGGGTTCAACTTAAGTCCATTTGAGTCGAAGTAGGCCCGTAACGCTTTAGCCATCTCCGCTTCCCCGGTAGGATCGGCGCGCTCGGTTTGAATCAAAATCGTGTTGGCTTTGTTAACGTTGTCGGTGACCCGCAGTAAAACCTGGCGCGGCACGTTAACCGAGGCCGTGATCACCGGATCGAAAGTGAGGCCGACGACTTGCCACTTTACCTCGCCGTGACTGCCAAAATCAAGGGTTACCCAATCGCCCACCTGGACGCCAATCTGCTCGGCCAATTTTTGGTTGAGGACGATGGCGGTGGTGTCGTCCGGCTTGAGCCAGCGGCCGGCTCGCAATTGGTAGCCGTAAAAGTTGGTCGGCAGCGGCACGCCCATCACGTCGGCCAGAGGGTCGGAGTTCGACTCCGCCTGGCCTGCCGGCCGGATTTTAGGCCCGGCAAAGCTCCACATCTCCATGTCTTTAATCCCCGGATAGGTCGAGAGCAGCCGCTCGATTTCATGCAGCCGTTCAGGGTCTTCAAATCTCAAGGCGACGTTAAAGCGGAGAATTGAGAACAGCACCTCGCCGAAGGTGTAGGCTACCGAATCTTGCACGGTCATGATCATCATAAAGATTAGGCCGCTGCCCACCAGAGCCAGTTGGGTAATAACCACCCGACCTCGGTTGCGAAAGGTGTTGTTCAGGGTTAGCAACGCCAGGCGAGAGAGTCTTTGGACCCTGGCTAAGGCCCGTTCCAACCGGCCGCTACCGCCGCCCAAGCCATAGGTACTGATCGCCTCGCGGACGGTGATCCGCGCCCCGGCGATAATAGGGACCAGCGCCGCCAGCAGCGGCGCCAGCAAGGCGATAGCGACCTGGCTGAGGACCGCTGGCGAGGAAAGGGCAAAGGGCCCGGGATCTACATTGAAAAAGTAGAGCAGGAAATTACTGAGCTGCTGAGCGCCCAAAGCCCCCAGAGGGACAGCCAGGAGTAAAGCCAGGCCGCCGTAAACCAGCACCCCGCTAAAGTAGATCAGTAAAATCTGGCCGGTGCCGGCGCCAATCGCTTTCATGACGCCAATCTGGGTGACCTGCTGGCCCACGACGGCGGTAATGGTGTTGTAAACCAGCAGGAGGCCCAGGAGCAACGCCAGCCCGCCCATGACCCCCAGGATGAGAAAAATGGCGTCCAAGGTGCTTTGCAAAAAATGCTGATCGGGATCCAGGATGCGATTATCACCGTCCACGGGGGCCGCGCCGCCGGTATCGATCTTGAGTTTCTCTAGCTGACGCTGCATTCGGTCGGCCAGGGCTTTGACGGAGGTTTCCTCATAACGGGGTGCGGCAGCCAGAATTCGACTGAAATTTTCTTCACCGGTCAGGTTGGCAAAGGTATCTCGGCTGGCGTAAAACTGAGCTTTCCCGCCAAAGCCGGGCGGCTGCAGAAAGGAATTGTAGATCAGGCCACCCACCTGGACGGTGTAGACTTTGTCATCGATACGGAAGTAGACGGTTTGGCCCGGCTGGATATTGAAATAACTGTCCGCGCCTTTCTCCACGGCCACACTTTTGCGCGTTGGCCAGTGACCACTGAGCAGTTCCAACCTGGCGAAAGTTTGATCCTGGTAGTCGGCTCGGGCAATTAGGCCGCCCGGAGTCCAGGGGTCGGCCGGACTGAACCGGTATTCGAGACTGGTCGAGAGGTAGCCCTCAACATCTTCGACACCCTGAATGCTCTTGAGCGCGGTTAGCTGCTCGTCGTCTAAGGCCGGGTCGGCCCACAGATTGATCATAGCCGGCGACGAGGCTCGCCAGTCCTGGCCCAAGCGGCGGCTGACCACTTCGCTGGCGGTGATAATCATCCCGATGGCAAAGGCGCCCATGGCAATAATCAGCACCACTTGCAGGGTGCGGCCTTTGTTATTCCACAAATCGCTCCATATCTTGTGACGAATGACGCCCATCGTTGCTTCCTTTCGTAGCCTTCTGAAACCCGACAATCCGGCCTTCAGTACTGTCACCTTATCATCGCTTTCACAGTCGGTCTGGCCGGAGATCGGTCCAAGATGAAGACTAGATAGATCGAAACCAACACCACGCCCATATAGGGGACCAGCACTGAGGCTCCGAAGCTTGGCGGCAGGGCCAGGATGATCATCGGTGCGTTGGAACTGGTGTGCAGGATGGCCGGACCGCTCAGCGAATTGCCACCGCGGGCATAACTGTAGGCCAGCGGAAAGGTGAGCAGCGCCGCCAAGACCACTGAAGCCAGACCGGCTAGCCAGCCGATAGTAAAAATCAGGTAGAGATGCTGCGCCGCAAAAAGTAGGGCCGAAAGCGTCGCCGCCCGACTAAACGAATGTTCTTGCTGCAAATGACCAAAGACAAACCCCCGGTGGAGCACCTCTTCGGTGAGGCCGTTGACCAGCATCACGCCCAGCAAAAGGGCAAACCAGTCCGGTTGAAGTTGAATGGGCGTGGCCTGAAGCCAGGCCAGCAGCGGCAGGAAAAGCCACATCGGCAGGCTGACCAGCAAGGCTACGGCCACAGCCGGCAGCCGTGTCCGGACAAAGCCCACTGCCTGCCCAGCCTGCCGCCAGGTCCGGCTAAAGAGCCATCGTTCGGCGACCAGTGTCGCGCCGACCCCCCAGACACCGAGGAGGATTTGCCGCGGCAGCATGGGAAAGTCAGGTGGGGTAAAAAAGGCAGCGACAATCAGGGGAAGCATAATCAGGATCGCCGCTGTATAAACCTTAACCAGGGTGTTCGGCGCTTTCATGATTAATTCCTTTAGATTAACTTTTTTATCACGGTATCATCCTAGTCCACCAGTCGTTGGGCCACCTCGACCAAGCGGCTGGCAAAGCCGAACTCGTTGTCATACCAGGCGGCCACCGAGATAAACGTGCCGTCATAAACCTGCACCAGCGGCAGATCCACAATCGAGGAGTGGGGGTCGCCGACAATGCGGCTGGAGGCCCATTCCTCCTCCAGCACATCCAGAACCCCTTTGAGCGGGGCAGTGCTAGCTGCGGTGCGAAAAGCGGCCATAACTTCATCCCGGCTGGTGGGTCGCTCGGTTACGGCGTTCAGTTCCACGATGCTGCCCGTACGGACCGGCACCCGGTAAGCCTTACCGGTCACCTTCAAATCCGGCCAGATGAACTTGAGGGCCTTGGCCGCGCCCGAGGACGAGGGGATGATGTTTTCCGCCGCGGCCCAAGAGTCGCGCCGGTCCTTCATCGGCTGGTCGGTCAGCGATTGGGTGTTGGTGTAAGCGTGGACGGTTGAAAAGAAACCGTGTTGGATGCCCCAGTTTTCCAGCACAACCTTGACCACCGCGGCCAGAGCATTGGTGGTGCAAGAGGCCATACTGATGATTTTATGGTGGGCAGGGTCAAAGCGGTCCAGATTGATGCCCGCCATCAAAACAGCATCGGCGTCCTCTAAAGATTTGCTGGCCGCACTGACCAGCACCCGCTGGGCGCCCCGATCCAGATGAGCCTGTGCTCCGGCGCGGGTGGTGGCCCGGCCTGTGCAGTCCACCACCAGGTCAACCTCCAGTGCCCGCCAATCGGGCAGCGCTTTGGCGGCGTCGAAGTAGGCAATAGACCGGTCGCCGATGATGAAGCCCGTCTCATCCGCTCTGACCGCTTCCGGCCAGCGGCCATAATTGGAGTCAACCGCAAAGAGGGCCGCCAGGGTTGATAAATCTTTGATGTCTGAAATGGCTGCCGGAGTAAAAAGACCTCTTTGCAGGGCTACCCGCAGCGCCGAGCGGCCAATTCGCCCAAAACCGTGAATTGCGATCTTCTTCATCATTTTCTCCTTAAAGAATGTTCGACTTGATAAATAAGCCTCAAGATAATCCCTGCTGTGATAATTCCCCTTCCGACGAGGGTGAACAAGCGGAGTGGCTGCTCCGCCTGGTTGGTTGAACCCAAGCCCTAAGGTAACCCCTTTTGCCACTGCCTTTGGCTCTAGCCCTCAAAGTCGATAGTCTCCGCATAAGTCGCCGCGCCGTACTCCACGGATAGAATTTGCAGTTGGCTGGGAGTGACTCTGACCACGGTGTGCCATTGGCTCTGATCGGCCGAAAACTGAGCCAGGCTATCTGTCAGGATGTCAGCCCTGCCACGCAGTCGCCAAGTCTCGGTAGTGACAGCGACGCCCGGCTCACTCTCTAAGTTAAAAAGATGATCCGACGTGTTAGGGATCAGTAAATATAAGCTGGTTCCCCGCCCAGCACAGCGGACCATTGAGGCCTGAAGACCGGCCGGGCCGGTGGTGGCCAGGGTGCACCAGTTTGTCTCGGCCAGGACTTGAGCCGCTCGGTCACGTAATTTGTCTAACATGATCGGTCCACGATTTTTCGGACTATCTCTTTTGGGGTGGCTAATGATGACTCAACTTACTACTGCCACTATACTCGAAGGGAAGGAGTAGTGTCATACCCCAGATGGGGTAAAAAAGGAGGTATTTGGGTGGGAGTCAAAAAGCTCATCACTGTTAGCGAGCTTTTTGATTTCGTCCGCGTTATTAGCATCAGTTTAACAAACCCAAGGCCCTGGCTTTGGCAACAGCCTGCGTTCGATTCTTAATCCCTAGCTTGCCATAGATGTTGCGGGCATGCACCTTGACGGTGAGAGCTGAGATAAAAGTTTGGTCGGCGATTTCCTGATTGGTTAAGCCCTCGGCGATCAGGGAGAGGATTTCCAATTCGCGTTCGCTTAGGGGCTCGATGAGACCCTGGTTTTTAGATTGGCGATTTAGAATTGATTTATCCTCTGTTTGAAAGTGGCCAACCGTAACGGGTAAATCAGGAAAGGCGGCCATAAGTTGGCCGATATAGTCGGGCCTCAGGCCGGTCTTGGTCACTTGAGACAACAATTGGGCCAAAGGGGCGCCCTCGTCCCCAAAGAGGCGAACATAACCTTCCGGCTCGGCCAGGCTAAGGGCCTGGGCCAAAACCGCTAAGGCCTTCTCCCTTTGTTCCTGGGCGGCATAAGTGAGGGCTTGCAGCATGAGAATCTCGATCAGGCTGCCGCCGCGTCCGGCCGAGGCAGCGGCCTGGTGCAGTCGCAGGAGTAGAGACTCGGCCACCTCAAGACTGCCTTCAGCAATCCGCAACCGGGCCAGGGTTAAGTACGCTGCTTCATTAAGAAAGGGGATTAAGGGATCGGCCCGATTCAAACCACTGGTCTCTGCCCAGCGGCTGGCTGTGGTCAGGTGACCCTGCGCAATCCACAACCGGGCCTGGGTGCAGGTAGCGGAGGGCAGAGGCCAAAAACGGCTCACCTCGTGCTGCTGGACCAACTGAAGGGCGGTTTGAATGGCTTCCTGGCTGCCAGTCGCATTTCCCTCAGTCTGGCGCAGCCAGGCCAGCCAGACATGGCCGATAATCAAGATATGGTGGTGGCCTCCTGTCTGCCCCAACCTGATCCCCTTTTCCAGATATTCCGCTGCCGCATTCAGTTCGTTTCGCTCACGCAGCAAATCGCCCAGCGTCACATACAAAAAGCCGGCCGCCGGGAAATCTTGCCATTTTTGCCGGGCGACCAGTGCCAGCCCCTCCTGGCAAAGCTGCAGGGCCTGTTGCAGGCTACCCTGGGCTCGGAGGATTTGCACCTTGAGGTAAATGGCTGGCAAGGGCCCGATGAGGTGGGCCGTATGACCGGTGGTAATCGTTTTAGGGAGTAGTTGGGAGGCTGGTCCGAGCTCACCCTGTAAATAGTGGGCAATGGCCAGATTAAGGGTGATCCTGGCCCGCAGCCACGTATTTTGCTCGGGTAAATTGGCTAATGCTTGCCGGGACAAGGCGATCGCCCCGGTCAAATTGCCGGCATCCCGCAGCAGCCGGGCTCGCACAGCGGCGATAAGCCCGTGGACTTCAGGAGTTCGTTTGGCTTCATCCGCCTCAAGTAGGGCTTCGACGGCTTGCAGGCGCGCTGCGGCCTGATTAAACTGCCCGCTAATATACAAGGTCCAGACATAGTATAGCGTTAACAATGGCCGGGCCTGGATCTCCTCCTCCGGTAAAGTCTCTAACCAGATGAGCAGCCGGACGAATTCGCTGTGCTGGATCATCACCGGCGCGACCTGCTCCACCAGCATGGCGGCCTGATCAAATGCCTGAGCGGCCAGGGCATGATGGATCGCCTCGTCAATTAACTCCGCTTGCCTGTACCAAGTACTGGCTCGACGGTGCAGATCGGCCACGGCCTCAGCGGAGAGGCTCCGTTGAAGCCCCTGCCGCAACACCTCGGCGAATAAGTGATGATAGCGATACCAGTGCCGTTTGTCGTCCAGGGGTACAATGAACAGGTTATTGTGCTGTAACTTTTCTAAGAGGGTCTGGCCTTCATCTCCCCCGGTCACTGCATCACATAAGGGGCCACTCATTCGTTTCAGAATCGAGGTCTGTAACAAAAAAGTCTGCACGCTCTCCGGCTGGCGTTGCAGCACTTCTTCGACGAGATAATCTACAATGTAGGCGTGGCTGCCGGTAAAAGCTTTGATAAAGCCGGCGATATCGCTCCGGCCTTGCATCGAGAGCGCGGCCAGTTGTAGGCCGGCAATCCAGCCCTCGGTGCGCGTTTCCAGAGCAGCCACATCTTCTGCCGATAAACTCAAATCCATAACCTCGTTTAACAAGGCAGCAGCTTCAGCCAGCGTAAAGCGCAGATCGGCAGCCCGAATTTCGGTCAGTTGGCCGCGTGCCCGCAGCCGGGCTAAGGGTAGGATTGGATCGGCTCGGCTGGCGAGGATCAGATGCATGGGGGGCGGTAAGTTATTGACTAAAAAGGCGACCGCCGCGTGAATGGCGGGCAGGTGGATCAAGTGGTAGTCGTCCAAGACCAGGGTAAATTCGTCCAGGGTCTGAGCTATTTCGTTCACCAGGACAGTCATCAAGCTTTCGACAGGCGGGGGGGGGGGCGCTTGCAATGTCAGCAGAAGGGCTTGACCAAAGTCGGCCTTGAGCATCTGGAGGGCGGTGACAAAATAAGTCAAAAAACGGGCCAGGTCATTATCGGCTTCGTCTAGAGAGAACCAGCAGACGCAGCGATCGCTGTGGGGGATCCACTGGGCTAACAGGGTGGTTTTGCCAAAGCCGGCCGGGGCGGAAATAAGGGTCAGTTTGCGGGATAAATCCTCATTCAAGCGGGCCAGTAGCCGTGAGCGTGGGACTAATCCGGGACGGGAAGAAGGAGGGTATAACTTTGTCGTCAGGAGAGGAGGCCGGAGCGTGACAGCATCGGTGCCGCTGTTTGAAACCGGGGCGGCGGCCATAAGAGTCTCCGTTAATAGGGACGAATAATGGAACCATTATACGCTTTGAACAAAGATATTGTCAATGGGGTGAGCTAGCCGGGGTCCACGAGGGGGCGAGTGGCGAACAATGGGACGGCACCAGACCTGGCTGAAATCGGCCCCCACCCAGACCGAACAAAAAAACATTCGAGAGAAAACTAAACCGCTGCCGCGCCTGCCAGCCCGAGAGGTGGCTAAGCTGGCCGACCATGATTAGGTTCTGGCGCCCAGTCAAAACTTCATCAACTGCCGCATACTGGCCCACCAGCCCAATGTTCTGGCGCACCTGCCGGGCCACAATCGCAAATTCTGTTAGCGCCACAGCCCGGCTACCGCATCCCCAGATCCTTTACCGGCTGTTATCACGGGGCCTGCTCCTCCCCATTTTCTACGCGCCGGTAGATTGTTTCTACTCCTTTGGATTCTTCGCCTTCAGGGGTGATAACGTAGGCCGTAAAAACGATCTGATTGGCGTTAATAATCTCGACCCCGGTTCGCCAGCCCCACCGTGGTCCTTCGCCTGGGTCCCAACTCCCCAACACGGCAAAGCCTGTCTCGGTGCCGACGCCTTCCGAGAACATCATCCCGGTCGCCATATGGAAAGTATCGATCCAGGTTGCTTCGTACTTGCCCGAACCAAGGTTGTAGCCGAAAATAAACAGCCCTTCAAAACGTTCGCCATTCAAGGTACTCTGATATTCGTAGCGAATAAATCGCCCGCCCAGCAGAGGGCGGATCACGCCCCGCGAGCTGCTTTCCTCGGCCAGTTGGCCTGGCTCAAACCAGGTCCGGGTCTGGCCTTCCCACTCGCCGACGAGACGGCTCAGCAGGTGATGCGCCCCGCCGGGCGCTTTTGATTGTGCCAACGGTTGATCGGTCACTGGTTTACCTCCTCAGACTTTTATAACTGCCCGCCGGCACGGTCCTCGATTTTAACTCAGCGACAATAGCCACGCCAGGTGCCGGGTCCATTTCCTGGGTCAGGACGTCCCGTGTGGTAAAGCCGTTGGCCTGCAGGGCCTGGGTCACTTTATCGACAATCGGCGCGATTTTGTCGACGGAGGGCGGCTGGTAGAACAGGTAGAGCTTACCCTCCGGCGCCAGGAGGGCTTTAATCGGGCTCAACCCGCTGCCTGGTTGGGTCCAGAACAGGTTAACGTTCACGGCAAAGATCTTATCGAAGCACTCTTCGCCGGGCGTAATATCACTCAAGGCAGCGACCTGAAAGACGGCCTTGCCCGCGGCAAGGGGGCCGCCGTTCCGCTGGCGGGCCCGCGCAACCATCTTTTCCGACCGGTCTATGGCGGTGATGCTTCCGCCGTTGAGCTTCTCACAGATCAGGGCTACCGCCTCCCCCGGCCCACAGCCTATTTCCAGCAGCCGGTCGGCCGGTTCAACCGACAGCAGTGCCACGGCCCAGATCAGCCGTTCTGGCGTCTGTTTGGCCATTACCTATCCCATCGGTGTGGCCAGCCACCACTGGTTGCCGGCCGGGTCGGCCACGCCGCCGACGCGGTCTCCGGACGGCTGGTCGGCCGGCGCTCGCAGCGAGGTGGCCCCCGCCTCGATCGCTTGCCGGTAAACTCGGTCTACATCCTCGACATAGACATACAGCATAGCCGGCATTGGGGGCCATTCCTCTGTCGCTTCCCCCAACATCACCACCGAGTCGCCAATTTTTACCTCGGCGTGCCGGATAGTGCCATTGGGCCTGGCATCTCGCTGCAATTCTTGCGCCCCAAAGGCCGCCTTCAGGAAATCGATCACGCGGGCCGCTCCCGGGGAGACGAGATAGGGGGTGATGGTGTGATACCCCGCCGGAATTGACTTAGCTGTCATTTTTGCCTACTCCTTTTCAAAGCGCGATGATATCCTACTCGAACCGATGTTCCGTGTCAATCTGGTTAAAGGATATAGCTTCAGCCGAAATTATGCTAAGATGGTTGTGCTGTCTGGCAGGAGCGGACGCGATGAAAGTGCTTCATCGAGTTGTCACGCTCGGAAATGTGATATACTTGTCTAACGGAGTATTTTATCAGTCATAGGCCCAAGCGAGGATGTGATGGTGAGATACATGGCCGCTCGGTGGAGAGGTCTGAGGCCATGGGCGCGTTGGCTGGTGGTCAGCTGTGTCGTTGTCATCATCGTAGTGGGGGTGGTGTACTTCCGCTTTCAACGTGCGGCCACGGCGCTTCCGCCGCCTGTCTTTTATGTGCCGCCAAACCCGCTTCCGGTACGCGTGCCGGGTACTATCATCCGTAAGGAACCGCTCCCGGATAATTTGCCCGCCGGGGCCGTGGCCTGGCGCATCATGTATCTTTCCACAGGTATGAGCGGCGAGCCGATCGCGGTGACTGGGGTGGTGGTCGCGCCGAAAGACGCCAGCCCGGTGCCCCGTCCGGTGATCGCCTGGGCGCACGGGACTATTGGAGTTCTGCCTGAATGCGCTGTCAGCCATACCCAAGACCCGTATAAGCAAACTCCTGTCGTAGAGCTGATGGTCCGTGAAGGGTTCGTGGTGGTGGCCACGGATTACCTGGGTCTCGGCACACCGGGGGTTCATCCGTATCTGGTGGGAAAGGTATCCGCCTCTGCTATCCTTGATTCGGTTCGGGCGGCCCGGCAGTTAGAGGTGAATGCCGGGGATCGTTTTGTGGTGTGGGGCGCCTCGCAAGGGGGCCAAGCGGCGCTGTGGGCCGCCCAATCGGCGGCCGAGTACGCTCCGGAACTGAAACTCGTCGCGGTGGCGGCTTCAGCGCCGGCTCTCAATCTGGCCGGGATTATCCAGGCAAAAACCGATGACCCAGGGGGTGGGGTCTTTATCTCGGAAGCGTTGTATGCCTGGAGCCAGGTCTATCCAGACGCCAGTTTGGACCGCATCATCAAACCAGAACAACGGGCTCAATTCGAACGGATGGCAACGACGTGTGTTTCCACGCCCGCCGCGTTTCTGAGGCTCGGCCCGCTGTTGAAACCGTCCGAGTATCTGAGCGTTGATCTGTTGACAACCGAGCCGTGGCGGACGATCATCGACCAAAATACTCCTCGCGGCCGGCTCCCGGTCCCACTGCTTATTACGCATGGCACGGCCGATACGCTCATTCCGATCGAACTCAGTGAGGCAGAGGTGGCGCGCCGATGTGCGGCCGGAGAAAACGTTCAGCTTGTCCGACTGCCTGGAGTTGGCCACGATGCGCGCAATGAATCCGGTGTTCTAACCGTGGGCTGGATCGAGGATCGCTTTGCGGGGCGTCACAGTGGCTCAACCTGTGAAAGCGGCTCTGGGGGAGGTGAGTAATTGATCGACCCCGAACTTACTCAAGCGGCTTTTGCTGCTTTGGCAGTGGGGGTCGAAGCCGGAACCGACAGCGGGTTGTAGCCGCCGAGAGTAGGCGGTATTGCCCGTCCATTTGCCCGCCGTCCGCGGCGAGTGCGTGCCAACTGGTTAACCTCTTGCCCCTCGGATTATTTTCTAATGAGATTAGCAGGGCAACTACCCGCCGTCTCAAAACGATGATTAGGGACGAGGAGGGGGTGCCCGGTGCAAAAAAGAGGCTACTTCACTTTGTTAACTCTTAACCACCGTTCGC
>CALMIS010000314.1 GCA_937864185.1 uncultured Chloroflexota bacterium | reverse complement strand
GACAGTGATCGTGGTCAGCAGCCCTTATCATATGCGCCGGGCCCGCTGGAGCTTTGAGCGGGTCCTGGGCGAGCGGGCCACCGTGCAGTTTGCCGCCGTACCCGGCCCGGCCGATCCCCCGGCCTGGTGGCGAGACGCCCGCGCCCGCCGCAGCGTAGTTAGCGAGGGGCTGAAGTTGGTTTATTATCAACTTCGCTTTAGCAGGCTAGTCTGTTCAAAAATTTGAAATCATGGAGTTGGCTTGCCACGCAACTCAGACGGGCGGTTAGTGAGCAAACTAGCAGTAAAAGGATTAGAACATTAATGAACTTTATGCATGTAAGGTCTCAAGAGTCGCATAACTCAAATTGTATGTAGTTCTGTTATGCTAAACTGTGCTTTCAATTACTGCCAACTAGCATCAATGAAAAATATGAAAGACATCGCTAAAAATACTTTTGAAAAATTCACTCCCGGTCTAACCAGGATTCTAACCAATATTGGGTGGTTAACTATCGAAAAAATTCTTCAAATGGGAATTAATATCTTTGTTGGCATCTGGCTTGCTCGTTTCCTAGGTCCTGAAAAATTCGGCATTTATAGTTATGCATTAGCTTTCGTGGCTCTCTTTGGCTCATTTGCTTCATTTGGTCTGCAAGGGATTGTCGTTAGGGACGTTGTGCGTAATCCAGATCACAAAGATGTTATTTTAGGAAGCACATTCATTCTTAAGCTGATAGGGGCAGGCCTTGCCTTTACCATAATTGCAGTAAGCATCATTTTTACGCGCCCAGGTGATTGGTTAACTATTTCCTTGGTAATCATTCTGGCAGTGCAACTTCCGTTTCGAGCCTTCAACACTATTGATTTATGGTTTCAATCTAAAGTAAAAGCAAAGAATATCGTTTATGTAAATAGCTCAACAGTAATACTTGGAGCGAGTGCCAAGCTTATTTTGATTTTCATGCAAGCACCGCTACACATGTTTGCTGCAGTCCTTTCCGCAGAAGCTTTCTTGACAGCACTTGGGTTAATTTTCGTATACAGAATAGATGGACATTCAATCTTCAAGTGGCGTCCTCGGCTAACAGTATCAAAAGAGCTTATAAAACAATCGTGGCTTCTCCTGCTTTCAGGAATTGGTGCAATACTATACTTAAAAATCGATCAATTAATGCTGGGAGAAATGGTAAATTCCACGGAAGTTGGAATTTACTCGGCGGCAGTTAAACTGTCTGAGTCTTGGTATTTTATTCCCACTTTTGTTGCAGCCTCCGTCTTCCCAGCAATGATTAAAAGTAAAGATTTGAGTAAGGATTTGTATGAAACCCGACTTCAACAACTATTAGACTGTATGAGTTGGTTAGCGCTATTTGTTGCCATTCCTATTTCTTTTTCAGCAAGCTACATAATCTCTATTTTATTTGGTGATGATTATGTAAATGCAGGACCGATTTTAGCTATTCACATCTGGGCATGCATTTTTATATTCTTTGGAGAAGTATTGAGCAAATGGCTCATTAACGAAGGTTTACTCATATTTTCACCGATTAGACACGGTACTGGCGCAATTGTTAATATCCTCCTTAACTTTTGGTTAATTCCGTTTTATGGTGGAGTTGGAGCAGCTGTCGCCACACTAATCTCGTATGCGTTTGCTTCTTACTTAGCCTGTTTTTTTTATCCCAAGACGAGGCCTGCAGGTGTAATGATGACTTTCGCTCTTTTTGTTCCAATCAGAACTGCTCTTAAAGTCTTGACTTATTGGAAACAATGGCGGCTATTAAATAATAGCAAAAAATTTGAGCCAAATTCTCGATGATAAGAAAGTTTATTAAATCAGTAGCCTCTTTTCCGTTGTTACTGAGAGTATCTGCAAAATCGAGGTATTTAAGTGTACTCTATTACTTGTTTTTCTCGAGGTCTTTTGGCAGAGAACAACAGGCTGTGCTTAACGGCCGATTGAAATACCTAGAAAGCAGAAAGGGTAGTAGTCACAGCAGATACTTCTTGCGGCGCAATATCCACCGCCTTGAAAAAGGTCTCTTGATGAAACCGAGAAGAAGTGTTTTTGGCTTAGAGTATATATCTGACACAGTAACGTGTTATAAGCAAGTTGCAGCCACCACACCACTCAATGCATCTACCAGAGATGAACTACAGTGGGCGCACGATGTACTGGAAAAATACTTTAGTGTCACGGACCTTCATCCAATTATAGAAGAAGCGAAATTTAAATTTTCCGCAAATGGATCACTTTACATACAAAGTTCCGACTATTCCCCCTATAAACGTAATTTAAAGGAACCTGTTCCCGTGACCTACGATGCATTCTGTAAACTAGCTTTGCGTCGGAGATCAGTACGATGGTATCTTCCAAAACCAGTTCCGCGCGAATTAATCGATCAAGCCATACACATTGCCAGATTATCTCCAAGTGCTTGTAACCGTCAACCTTTCCATTTTTACGTTTTTGATGAACCTGAATTGGTGCAAAAAATGGCTACATTACCGATGGGTACTGCTGGCTTTAGCCATAACTTTCCAGCAATCGTGGTAATAGCAGGTCAGTTACGGGCTTATCTAGACGAGAGAGACCGACACCTAATTTATATAGACGGTTCATTAGCAGCAATGTCGTTTATGCTCGCCCTGGAAACCTTAAATCTCAGTTCTTGTCCGATTAACTGGCCTGACATTGAGTCCAGAGAGCAGAAAATGGCAAAATTTCTGAAACTAGATGATGATGAAAGAGTGCTCATGCTTATTTCAATAGGATATCCCGACCCGGAAGGTATGGTCGCTTATTCGCAAAAGAGATCACTTAATGAAATTCGGAGCTATAACGCAAGATGATAGTGCAACTTGAGGGAGTAGGTTTTAACAATAAAGGTGCTGAGTTAATGGCCCACGCAGTGTTTCAAGAGATTACCAATACCTATGAAAACGGAATAGTGGCTTTAGGAGTTAATATTGGCAACTATCATCAGAGAATACAAGTTGGATTTCATCATTTATTAGAAAAGGACTTCAAGAAGTTCCCTCCGCTTCGCCCTATGCTGAACACCTTCGCCCGTTTAATTCCAGAGACCTTTAGACGCTCGAACCACATTGTAAACAGCGCAGAAATACACGCTGTTTTGGATGCATCTGGTTATGCATACAGCGATCACTGGCCAACTGCGACAGAGGCTAAGGCTGAAAGAATAACTAAGTGGAAAAGAGATGGCAAAAAGGTAATCCTTTTACCTCAAGCTTTTGGTCCATTTGATAATCCACGAGTGAGATCTGCTGCTACAAGAATTATTTCCAGTTGTGACCTCATATTTCCTAGAGATACTGAATCCTATGACTATTTAGTAGACTTAAATGGACCTGACCCAAAAATAAGAATTGCCCCCGATTTTACGAATCTCGTCAAAGGTAACACACCGAATTATTTTAATGCGGTATCCCCTCAGCCATGCATAATTCCAAATTATCAGATGATCGCCAAAACACAAGAAGGTGTTCGAGATAGCTATATAGAGTTTCTTTTAAAGACTGTCAGGTATCTCTTCAACGAGAATTGCGAACCTTTTTTACTGATACATCAAGCAACAACAGATGAAGAACTAGCCAAAAAACTCCAAGCCGAAATTAAGTGTCCCTTAAAAATCATCTTTGAACCTAATGCTCTTTATATTAAAGGAATTTTGGGGAATTGCTCTGCGGTCATCAGCTCACGATTCCACGGTCTAGTTAGCGCGCTTTCGCAAAGTGTTCCGAGTTTGGGAACAGGGTGGAGCCATAAATACAGATTGTTGTTTGAGGATTATTCTTGTCCAGAATGCCTAGTATCTCCATTAGATCCCGATGAAATAATTTTTGAGAAGATCAATTTACTCATTGATTCTTCTAACCGTGCAGAAATTGTCGAGCGATTAACGTTAGCGGGAAAAGAGCAAAAAAAATTAGCAGCCAATATGTGGACTGAAGTTCACAAGGTTCTTCAACAGTAATTCTTAAGCGGGGAAAATCATGACTTGGAAAAATGTTCAGCCAACCTTTAGCGTAATCATTCCCACCTACAATCGAGCTTCCCTGCTTGGCCGGGCCATTCGCAGCGTACTGACCCAAACTTTCAAGGATTATGAACTGCTAGTGATTGACGATGCGTCGTCTGACGACACAAAAAACGTTGTGCAATCATTTAATGATGAACGCATAATATACATTCGGCGAGAGCAGAATGGTGGGTCATCGGCAACCAGAAATACAGGCATAAAACAGGCCAGAGGCAGATACATCTCCTTTTTGGATGACGATGATGAATATCTGCCGGATTTTTTGGCAGAGACATATCAAAGATTTGAAACGCTACCAGGGAGCGTGGGATTTATCGGGTCTGGAATACGGGTAGTCGGGGAGCGTTCGGGAAAAGAGATTTTTCTGCGTAATCAAATCCCAGCCAAACCAAAAATTTCTAACCGGGAAGAACTATATTTGTCTTGTCTAAAACAACTCCCTTTTGGAACCGGCTGGGGTGTAACTTTTCGTCCTAGTTGTTTGGACTCAGTTGGGTTGTTTGATGAAGCATTAAGAACGGACGTTGATCGTGATTTTATCCTTAGATTGGTACGTTACTTTGACTATGACGTGATAGATAAGGTGTTAGTTAAAGTTCATCGACACGACGGTCCAAAAGTAACGACATATGGACCTACCAAAGCTAGATCTTATGAACAGTTAATTAATAAGAACTTCTCGGCATTATTTTCTAACCCGCAATTATGGGCTGAATGGCATTATAAAACCGGTTGGTTACATTATCATTCAGGAGAGTCTCAACTTGGTCGCAAATTTATGCTAACCGGTCTTCGCCGTTATCCTTACCACCTAAAGAGCTGGGTTGGTCTTATTTTGTTTGAAACATTTAAGTCAAAAGGACCAAAAGTACATCAAAGTCTTGCCAGGATGTGGTCAAAATCATGAGAAGCTTATTGTCGTACATAATTCTTCCTCAGAAATTTGCAATGGAGGCTAAAAAATGAAAACCGCACATTCAACTCAAACAAAATATCATAACTTCAACGAGTTTTTATCCGTTGAATTTGCTCCTGGTTTGAGTGGGAAGAGCGGCACACAGTTGATGTATATGTATAGAAGAACTGTAGAAAAGGAAAATCCTGTAATTCTTGAATTGGGCACTGAGAAAGGGGCATCGACGACAGTATTTTTACAAGCTTGTGAGGAGCAAAATGGAAAGCTAGTATCGGTAGACCTTATGGATTGCTCAGATGTTTCAGACTCACCGCACTGGCAATTTATTCAAGCTGACAGTACCAACGTAGAGTTTATCCTAGAAAAAGCGCCTCATTTGAGAGAGGGAATCGATGTTCTTTACATCGACAGTTTGCACACACGCGAACACGTTGAGAAAGAATTAATGGGTTGGTATCCCTACTTGAATAAAGAGGCCTGGATTTTTTTTGATGATGTGGACTCTACCCCGTACAAGAAAGGCAATAGGAAAGATAAATTTTTGACAGAGATTAACCTGGATCAGATATATGAGTACGTTAAATCCTTTTTCTACGCCAATGAAGATTCCTTATACTTGAGCATCATATATGGTTCAACGGGGCTAGCTATACTATACAAGTTGAGTGCAAAAAATACCGTCCCTCAACCCGCAAGAGTTATTTACCACCGTAGGAACAATATTTTCAGCGGTCTTTCAGATAGACTAACCAGACTAAAGACAAGAATTTTCTAAGTTCGAATTTTGATTAAAGACAATTGTTAGATGCACAACATAGTCTGACATTGTTAGTTAACAAACCAAACTCATGAGGCCAAAAGTTTATCTGGTAGACGATGCAAGTAATCTTAAAAAAGATAGCTCGTGAAATCGACAGAACTGTTAAAATCATTACAGCCTTTTTGGTTAGCAGGATACCCTTTAGGCAGGTCAAAAGATTAAGAGATGAACAATGTTGGCTTATTGGTGGATCGGTCGGCAAGGCCTACGCCGATAATGGCGCGGCTTTGCACAAATATATTACTGAACACTATCCCGATATCAACGTCTACTGGGTTATCAACAAAAATAGTTCCGACGTAGAAAAAGCGAGACTAGTGGGACCGACTCTCTATCGAGAAGATCTAAAAACTTATATTTACGGTTTGCTAGCCCAGGTCCAGATCGTCTCGCATGGATTGCACGATGTGCCGACATGTAGTTCCAAACTCTCTAAACGCGCCGTCAAAGTCCGTTTGGGTCACGGTCTCACCGCGCTAAAAAAGACAAATGGTTCCTTATTGCGAAGTGTAGAAACAAAAAGCCAAATCTTCGATCTTGTGCCGGTCAGCTCTGAATTCGAGGCCGAGATCAAGCGGAATTGGGGATTTACTTCAGATCAGATAGCCGTGACCGGTTTACCCCGTTTTGATGAACTATTACGAAAAAGAGAGCTTTCTCTGATCTCGCCGGGAGAAGTTCAGAATTCCAAAATCTTGTATATGCCTACCTGGCGTGATTGGTTACCGCCAGAAAGCAATGCTTTGGTCGGCTCGGACTTCTATGCCCAAGTGGTCGCTTTCTTGATGGACCCGGGACTGAATGAGTGCCTGATGCGTCATAACATCTTTATTGATGTGCATCTACACATCATTATGCAACAAAACTTAAACACTATGATGAATGGCCTGACTGGCCTGTCCAATGTGCGCGTTTTACCTTCAGGGGTCGATCTGCAGGTTGAATTGGTTAGCAGCAAGCTGCTAATTACCGATTATTCGAGCGTGGCCTGGGACTTCCTCTACCTCGATAAACCTGTGCTTTTTTACCAGTTTGACCTGGAAAAGTTTACCCGCTATCGCGGAGCTTACATTGATCTGAATGATTTATTTGGTCCGGTGGCTTACAATCCTCGCCAGGCTGTTGCGCTAACCCGAACCTTCATAGAGCAAGACTTTGACTGCACCGGATATAAAGAGATGATGGATCGGTGGCAGAAGAAGGCCTTTCCGTACCGCGATGCCAATAATTGTGCCAGGACTGTTGAAGCCATCCTTAAACTACTGGATGATTAATTTTTGTGTAAATTTATGACAATGAGACATCGGCGCAAAATTTTGATACTGACCAAAACCCTAAACCTTGGCGGTGCAGAACGGCTACTACTGGATGCAGTACCGCTTATTAACCGGCAGCAGTTCGATTATCACTTTGCCTATCTTCTACCTGAGGGTAACTATCTGGTTCCTCGGTTTGAAGCGCATAACCTTCCCGTCCACTGTCTGGAGATGTCGTCCAATTACCACTTTCCTTTAATGCTGTCTCGCTTGCATAAGTTGCAGACTCAACACCGGTTTGATTTGATCCACGCCCACCTCCCGCTACCCGGCATCCTGACCCGACTCGTTGGTCGCTGGAACGGAATACCGGTGGTTTATACCGAACACAATCTTCCCGAACGGCTGCACCCCCTCACTCAGAGAGCCAGTAAGCTGACCTACGGCTGGAACCAGCAGGTGTGGGCCGTTTCCCAAGGTGTGTTTGACTCATTGACAAGACTGGGTTGGGCGCAGAAAACGAACGTAACTACCCTACTTAATAGCGTGCCGGTCGAACAGGTTAGAGCCGAAGCGGTTGATTTGGATCAACTACGCCATGAACTTGATATCCCTCGTGAACACTTGGTTGTCGGAACCGTTGCTGTTTTTAGTCGCCAGAAGCGGTTGCTGGACTGGCTGCAGGTGGCCCACCAGATAGCTAATCAGCGGGAAGGCGTAACATTTGTACTGGCTGGGTACGGCCCTGAAGAGGCCACATTAAGGGCTAAAGTAAAAGCGTTAGGATTGACCGACCGGGTGCGGATGCCTGGCTTTCGGCCCGATGGCCGGCGGATACTAGGCTTGCTGGATGTCTACCTGATGAGTTCAGAATTTGAAGGGCTGCCCATTGCCTTGTTAGAAGCCATGGCTTTGGCCCGGCCCGTGGTAGCCACCGCGGTCGGCGGCATTCCGGAAGTCGTTACCAGTGGGCAGGAAGGGTTTTTAACCTCGGTGGGTGACATTGATGAATTGGTTAGACACACGATCCAGTTATTGAACAACCCACCACTCCGCCAAAAGATGGGGCAATACGGAGCCCGCAAGGTAGCAAAAGAGTTTCATATGCACGAGCGCATCAGAGCCATAGAAGAGACCTATCTGCAACTGCTCCAGGTCGTTCCCAGCAAGAAGCCCGTTTTTTCCTAAACCAGAGTTATAGTCGGACAATTTTGAGGCTTTATATGGCACGCCATCGAAAACGAGATTTTTCACCCCTCGTTGTTTTGAGTGGGTTAACTCTTGCTGCTTTCTTGATCTTCATGATCCCCGGCGAAGAGTTGCTATCCATGTCTGTTTATGTTGGATTGGGGCTATTTTTTGCCAGCCTTCTATATGTCAAAGGCATTAAACCGGTTGATCCAGATTTTCCGCCTTCGTTATTCTGGTGGGCTTTCGTATTGAAACTACTTAGCAGCGCTGTTAATTACTGGTTTGTGGCTGAGGTATACGGACGAGGCGATGCTAATCGATACCATACTTACGGCATATATGTAGCTCAATACCTTGCAAATTTTGATTTTTCTATTTTGCAGGATTTTGGTTACGGCTCTCAATATACGACAAATATGGTATTTTTGACCGGTTTATTTTACACCATTTTGCCGGCAAGCTTGTCGGGTATTTTTTTTCTGTTTGCCGGTTTGGCCTTTATGGGTAGCATGTTCTTCTACCGGGCTTTCCGCCTGGCCTTCTCCACAAGTAGCCCTCATTTATTCCGGTTTGGTATTTTTTTTCTGCCCTCAATTCTTTATTGGCCTTCAAGCTTGGGTAAGGACGCCTGGATCTTTTGTTTCTCCGGACTCATAGCTTATGGGTTCGCGACATATTTACGGCAGGCTCGGCTCTCGGGCCTGCTCCTGGTCGGCGTTGGTTTGTTTCTGATTAGCCTCATTAGACCCCATATTACCTTTTTTATAGGCTTGGCGATTATGGGGGCCTTCTTTTATTACTTACTGGGCTCGAAAGCGGTCGCCCGCCGTACTGAAGCCCTAATAATTGGAGGGGTTCTGATCATTGGTCTCACTTTTTTTGCCCTGCGCACCGGCTTTGACTTTTTTGGACTTGAAAGATTTGAACAGGAAGAAGTTGAAGCCTTCTACGACGATATTCAGGACCGTTATACAGGAAGCACGGGGTCAAGCTTTCGAACGGCTTCTATTTTTGAACCAACCGGAGCAATTCAAGGCATAATCACAGTTCTATTTAGACCTTTTCCCTGGGAAGCCCATAACATTCCGGCGCTTATCACCTCTATAGAGTCTGTTTTGGTAGTAGTCCTCCTCTGGTCACGACGACGGCTTTTTTGGTCACGGGTTGTCCATTTCCGCTCGGACCCGTGGATTATCTTTATAATCCTTACCTCGATCATTATGATCTTAGCCTTAACCGCGGTTGGGAATTTTGGATTGCTGGCTCGTCAACGAGTGATGGTTCTACCTTACTTTTGGATGCTGTTTGCCTAGTAGGCTATCCCTTCCATAAATACTCATGAAAGTTGTTCACATTACCACTATCGATCTCTCGCTGCGCTACCT
>CALMIS010000313.1 GCA_937864185.1 uncultured Chloroflexota bacterium | reverse complement strand
CCCGGCCTCCGACAGTGCCTTAACCGCAGCCAAAAATAGCTGGCTCGAGGCGATGCAGTAAGTTCAGGCTTTCTAGGGAGAGGTTGAGTTAAGGTAAGGTGTGGGAAGAGCGACGGTTTATGCTCTTCCCACACCCATGTCTAAGCTCCAATCTCAAACTGATGATAGGACATTTATGGCAACAGGAAGAGAGGTCGATGTCGATATGGCAGTAGGCGCAACCAGCCGGGCAGAGATGGCTTCTGACGTTGATGTTAATATGGAACTTCAGCTTCGGAAAAAATCTCGTTTCGGCGAAACGTTGATTGAAGGCTTTTTATTTGTTTGTGGCGCAATTTCAATCTTGACTACCATCGGGATTGTTTTTGTCCTGGCCGAAGAGTCGCTGCTCTTTTTTGCTAGCGACGAGGTCAGCTTGTGGGAGTTTTTTACCGACACCGTCTGGCAGCCGGCCATTGGCCGCTTTGGCATCTGGTCGCTGATGAACGCTACTCTGATCGTCACCGGTATCGCCATGCTGGTGGCATTGCCCATGGGCCTGGCCGTGGCCATTTACCTGAGCGAATATGCCTCGCACCGGATGCGCAGTATCCTCAAGCCTATCCTGGAAGTGTTGGCCGGGGTGCCGACGGTAGTCTACGGCTACTTTGCCTTGACTTTCATGACTCCCATCCTGCGCGGTATCTTTGGCGATGACATCGTCCAGATTTACAACACCGCTTCGGCCGGGATCGTCATTGGTATCTTAGTGTTGCCTTTGGTAAGCTCGATGGGCGAGGACGCCCTACATGCCGTGCCCGACTCGCTGCGGCAAGCGGCCTTTGGTTTGGGGGCCACCAAGTTGGAAACAGCGGTGAGAATTGTGCTGCCCGCAGCGGCCTCTGGCGTGGCAGCCGCTTTTATTGTCGCTATTTCGCGCGCCTTTGGCGAGACGATGGTCGTGGCTATTGCCGCCGGAGCCGGACCCCATCCGGCCCCCTTCATCAATCCTTTTGAAGCGGCGGAAACGATGACCGGCCACATTGTCCGCATTAGCGGCGGTGACTTAAGTTATGGCTCTATTGATTACAACAGTATCTTCGCTATTGGTCTGATGCTGTTCATTGTGACTCTGGGTTTGAATATTTTTAGCCGGTGGCTGGTTAGTCGCTTCCGGGAGGTGTACGAATGAGCCAATCAAAATCTCCTTCTCAAACCTTATATCCCGAAGGTGACGATCTCCAAAAATTCATCGAAAATCGCAAGCGCGGCGGTTTCGCCTGGCGGACCTTGTTTCAGATCTCGGTCGTTATCTCGATCCTGTCCTTGATCGCTTTGCTTTATAACATCATCAATGGCGCCTTTGGTTATGTGGCTTTGGAGAATACCATCAATCCGGTTCGGCTGGTCCAACTGATGGAAGAAAACCAGATGTTGAAGGCCACCAACACCATCTCCAGCGAGGATGACGACGACCTGGCGCGCGGTATCCAAGGCAATGCCAACGCCATCGGCTACTTTGGTAATGCCTATCTCCAGGAAAATGACGATACGTTGAAGGCGCTGCAAGTTGAAGGCCTGGCCCCATCGGCGGCAACAGCCGAGAGCGGTGAGTATCCTCTGGCCCGCCCTTTGTTTATCTACACCTCGGCCGATATTTTAGAAGATAGTCCGGCTGTGGCAGCTTTTGTCAACTACTATTTAACCAACGTTAACGGCATGATCGAAGAGGTGGGCTACTTCCCGATTTCCGCCGAGGCTCTGACCGAAGCTAGCCAGACCTGGCTGACCGCCACCGGACAATCGGGCAGCGCCTTACCGGCCGTTGATCCGGCCAGCCTCTCCCAGACTGACAGCTTGAATATTTCCGGCAGCTCGACCGTTTATCCCCTGTCACGGCAAATGGCCGTCGCTTTTCGGCGAGCCGGCTTCCAGGGCGGGATTGAGATAGAAAGCGTCGGCACCACCGCCGGGATTGCCGCTTTCTGTGCCGGTCAGGTCAATATTGCCAATGCTAGCCGGCCTATTACCCGGGCCGAAGTGGACGAGTGTGGCAAACGCGGCATTAAACCGCTTGAGTTCCGGGTTGGCACCGATGCCTTGGCCATTGTGGTGAGCCAGGAAAACACGTTTCTGGAAAATGTGACTCTGGAACAGCTTCGCACTATCTTCACCGACGCCGTCAATTGGTCCGATGTTAACCCGGATTGGCCGGCGGTGCCCATCGAGCGCTTTATTCCCGGCGCGGACAGCGGCACTCTCGACTTTTTTGCCGAGACGGCCTTCAACCGGACCCTTGACGATTTAACCAACACCGAACTGATCGAGATTTTGCAGACCAATCTTTCGGCCGGGCTAATCCGCCGCTATGAGGACGAGCAACCGCTGGCCGAGCGCAGCCAGGAGAATCTCTTGGCCCTGGTCAACGAGCGCGTGGTTGAGCAGCGAATCGTTGGCAGTTGGACCTTGATCGAGTCACTTTTTAACCGGGCTGGGATTGAAGCGGAAGTAGCCAAAATCCCGCAAGGGGAAATGGTTTGGCGCAACTGGGTCAACCTGGATTTCTTGACTATCCCGCAATCCAGTACGCCCCAACTGGCCGGCATTCGCACAGCCTTGCTGGGGACTTTATGGACGATTTTTATCACGATTGTCATTGCTCTGCCCATTGGCGTCGGCGCGGCGATTTACCTGGAAGAGTATGCGGTGATGGTCAGTCACCCACTGCTGCGCCGCCTTAATGACATCATTCAGACCAATATCAACAATCTGGCCGGCGTCCCGTCGATTATCTATGGCATGCTGGGGTTGGCTATCTTTGTCCGTCTTATGGAGCCGATTACCAGCGGAGCCGCCTTTGGCGTGGCCGACCCGACGACGGCTAATGGCCGGACAGTTCTGTCGGCCAGCCTGACCCTGGCCTTGCTGATTTTACCGTTGATCATCATCAATGCTCAGGAGGCCATCCGGGCCGTGCCGCAGTCGCTGCGGCAGGCCGGTATGGGCTTGGGCGCCACCAAGTGGCAGACCATCTGGAGCCACGTCCTGCCCAACGCTATCCCCGGGATTTTAACCGGCAACATTTTGGCGATGTCGCGGGCCATCGGCGAGACCGCGCCGTTGGTGGTTATTGGGGCTTCAACCTTTATCACCGTTGATCCCACTAACCCCTTCTCTAAATTCACCACGCTGCCCATCCAGATTTACCAGTGGACCTCCCGGCCTCAGGATGAGTTTCGGAACATTGCGGCGGCGGCCATCATTGTCCTGTTGATTTTACTGTTGACCCTTAATGCGTCGGCAGTCTTGTTACGAAATCGTTATAGCCGGAGGTTAACATGAGCGCAAACGGCAAAACTACCCCTGTTTCATCGAATGGAAAATACGCTCTAAAGCTGCAAGATGTACACTGCTATTATAGTAGCTTTAGGGCGGTCAAGGATGTTACTTTAGATATTGAGGCCCGTAAAATTACAGCCTTTATCGGTCCCTCGGGTTGCGGTAAGAGCACCGTCTTGCGGGCCTTAAACCGGATGAATGATCTGATTCCCGGCGGCCGGACCGAAGGTAAGATCATGCTCCACGGCAAGAATCTCTACGACTCGGATGTTGATCCGGTCGAGGTGCGCCGCCGGATCGGCATGGTTTTTCAAAAGCCCAACCCGTTCCCTAAGAGTATCAAGGAAAACATCATCTGGGGGGCCAAGGTCAATGGCTATAAGGGCAACACGGATGAGCTGGTGGAGCGCTGTCTGCGCGGCGCGGCCTTGTGGGATGAGGTCAAGGATAAGCTCGACCAGAGCGGTTTGGGGTTGTCCGGCGGGCAGCAGCAGCGGTTGTGCATCGCTCGGGCTATTGCCACGCAGCCCGAGATTATTCTGATGGACGAACCCTGCTCGGCCCTGGACCCGATTGCCACCCTCAAGATCGAGGACCTGATGCGCGAGATGGTCAAGGATTACACCATCATTATCGTCACCCACAACATGCAGCAGGCGGCCCGGGCCTCGGACTACACGGCCTACTTCCTGATGGACCGGGATGATCGGGCTGGCCGGCTGATCGAGTATGGCGAAACCGATCAGCTCTTTACCAATCCCGCTCACAAAGAGACGGAAGATTATATCAGTGGCCGGTTTGGTTAAAACCCAAGGACAGGCCAACCTCTACCCGAATCATTGCTATTTCACCCTAGTCTAAGGTGACCAGAAATGGATGACAATAATATCAGTAGGACAGGAGGTTTGGTACCTATGCCTTTAAGGCATGCCTTCCAGCAAAGTTTACAGCGTCTCCAAGATGATGTGCTGATTTTGGGGAGTATGGTCGAGGGCGGGATCATGGACGCCGTCAAAATCCTGCGGCAGCGAGACCTTGAGGGTGCCCATCGCTTAATCGAGTGGGATGCGCGGGTCAATCAAAAGCGCTTCGCCATCGAGAACGAGGCGCTGACCCTGATCGCTACCCAACAGCCGGCCGCCGGCGATCTGCGGCTGATTGCCGCTGTGCTTGAAATCGTGACCGAATTGGAGCGTATTGGTGATTACGCCAAGAGTATTGCCAAGATTACACTGCTGCTGGGTGAAGCCCGCCAGGTAGAACCCGATCCTCAATTTCAAGAGATGGTGGAGTTTTGCCGCGATATGTTGCATCAAGCCCTGGGGGCCTTTGTCAAGCAGGATGTGACCAAAGCGCACGAGATTGCCAATCTGGATGTGAGGGTGGATGAGTGCTACAACGCGATCATCCGCAAAATTCTGAACCAGATCAGCGCTAATCCGGCCCAGACCGACTCGGCCTCGTATTTGATGTGGGCCGCCCACGGACTCGAGCGCACCGGCGACCGGGTGGTCAATATCTGCGAGCGCGTGATCTTTACCGTCACCGGCAACATGGCCGAGATCGATAGCCACAGTTCGGTTACGTCTCACCTGCCGGATCGAAACATGGCCGGTATTCAGTGAGTCGATCAGTCCTGCCGGACCGTACCCCGGCATAGACCTGCTAATTGACAACTTGGGGTGGGTCGTGGGCAGCAGGGGGTTGCGAGCTAGCAGCCCCTTTTTTGTTATGGTTGAGACAAAGTAAGTGAGCGGTAAATGATGCAGGCCAATAAAATCCTCTTCTTTAGCATTGTGAGCGTGGCCGTCGTCGCCGTGGCCGGCCTGTTTTCGGCCCGGCTGCTGCTGGTCAATCGTGACCCGGTAGAGCTGACGGTCCTCTACTCCACCGAGAAAGAGGCCTGGCTCGAACAAGTCAGCCGGGACTTTCAGGGCCAGATCGGTGAGCGTCCGATTCAGCTCAAGTTCGAGCCACTTGGCTCCCAGGAGATCGTCCAGGCGGTGCTCGACGGCACGCGCCGGCCCCATTTGATCAGCCCGGCCAGTTCGCTGCAAATCTCAATGTTGGCCGCCGAGTCCGGCCGAGTACTGGGCGCGCCGGTGGTGAACCTGGCCGATGCGACCGCCTGCCGCTCGGTGGTTAAGACGCCGCTGGTGCTGGTGGCCTGGCAAGATCGGGCCGAGGCGCTTGGCTGGCTGGATAGCGGTGACCCGGATCTGTGGACCAAACTACGCGTGGCCGTGGCCGACCCAGACGGCTGGCGCAGTCACGGCCACGCCAATTGGGGCTACGTCAAATTCGGCCAGACCGATCCCAATCGCTCGAACAGCGGCTTGATGACCCTCTTGCTCATCACCTATGATTACTTTGACAAGAGCACGGGCTTGACGAACCAAGATCTGCTTTCGCCCGATTTCGATCAGTGGTTCCAGGCGCTGGGCGAGTATACCGATGTGGGCGACAGCACCGGCACCTTTATGAAAGAGATGGTCACCTTTGGGCCCAGCCGTTATGACCTGGTCGCCGTCTATGAGTCGACCGCGATCGAGCAGATACCCAATGCCGCCGGCCGCTACGGCGAACTGCGGGTCTACTACCCCAGCCCCACCGTCCTCAGCGATCACCCTTTTTGTCTGCTGCAGGCCGATTGGGTCACGGCCGACGAAGCGGCCGCGGCCGAGCAGTTTGTGACTTACCTGCTCGACCGGCCGGCTCAAGAAGCAGCCCTAGCCCTTGGTTTTCGGCCGGCCGATGCCGGGGTGGCCCTCGACGGACCGGGCAGTCCCTTTAGCCAATACACCGCCAACGGCATCCGCACGGATTTGCCGGCGCAGGTAGACGTGCCGCCGGGTGAGGTCTTAACCACGCTGATCAACTTTTGGAACCGGCATCAGCGTTAAGGCTGAAGATTTAGCCTGTCTCAGCCGCCGCTTGCTGTGGGTGAGGGGGTACCTTCAAGAGAGACGGACTCAGCTTGCGGCACGGCCCCGAGAATGAAAATCCGGAGGAATCCCAAAGCTAGCTTTGGGATTCCTGGCCAACACCTTATTTTCAAGGGAGTGCGACAGTCCCAGACGGGACGACACCGAAAATGAAAATGGAGTGCAGAGCTTGCTCTGCTGGCAAACCAAGGTTTGCACTCCTATTTACAAGGGAGGTCACGATGAACACAATCCTGAAAACGTTTGGACTAATCCTGATCGGGCTAACCCTCGTGGCCTGCGGGTCCGATGGCCCTGCTTCGTTTTTGAGCGGCAAGCAGGTCACCGTCAGTGTCGTCTACGGCTCCGAGAAGAAAGCCTGGTTAGAGCCGCTGGTGGCCGAGTACAATGCCGCTCAAAACCAGACCGCCGACGGCTCAACTATTGTCATCGAAGCTACGCCGTTGGGTTCGATTGAAGCCATCGAGGCCATCCTGGCTGGCCAAATTCAACCGACGGTCTGGAGTCCGGCATCATCGGTTTATCTGCCGGTGGCTGAAGAACGCTGGCAGGCCCAGTTTAATTCGCCGCTAACCACCAGCCCGCCCCAGGATCTGGTCCTCAGCCCGGTCGTGATCGCCATGTGGCGACCGATGGCCGAGGCTCTCGGCTGGCCCAACGAGCCGATCGGCTGGGCCGATATCGCCGCCTTGGCCATCTCCGAGGACGGTTGGGCCGGCTACGGTTATCCCGAGTGGGGCAGATTCAAGTTTGGCCACACCCACCCGGATTTTAGCAACAGCGGGTTGGTCGCGATTCTGGCCGAAGCCTATGCCGGTTCAAGCAAGCAGCGCGGCCTGAATCAGGACGATCTGCTCAAGCCGGAATTGGAAACCTTTATGCAGCAGGTCGAGAGCAGCATTATCCACTACGGCTCCAGCACCGGCTTCTTTGCCGAGCGGATGTTCGAGCGGGGACCATCCTACCTCAGTGCGGCGGTGCTGTACGAGAATTTAGTGGTGGAACAGGAGCAAAAGCGGCTAACCGGCCAAAGCGGCCAACTGCCGGTGGTGGCCATCTACCCTGAAGAAGGGACCTTTTGGACCAACAATCCCTATGTTATTCTCAACGGCTCGTGGGTGACGGAGCCGCAGCGGGAGGCGGCCCAACAGTTTGAAGCCTTCCTGCTCGACCAGGCTCAACAAAAACGGGCCATCAACCTGGGCTTCCGACCGGCCGACCCCGCCATCTCCTTGGGCAGCCCGCTCGATGCCGAGCACGGCGTTGATCCCGGTCAGCCGCAGACTATTTTGGAGGTGCCGCCGGCGGACGTGATCCAAGAGGTGCAGTATCTGTGGCGGCAGGCCAAGCGCCCGGTCGATGTCGTCCTGGTGGTCGATGTCTCGGGCAGTATGGCCGGGGATAAGATCAGCGCCGTGCGCGACAGCTTGGCGCAGTTTATCAGCCTGCTCGATAACCGTGACCGGCTGCAAATTGTCCTCTTCAACGACCAGATTACGCCCTTGTCCGAGCTTTCGCCGTTGGCCGATAAGCGCGAGGAGTTGACCCGGCGGGTCTCCGGGCTGGTTGAAGGGGGCGATACCTCGCTCTACGATGCGACCGTGACCGCCTACAATGATCTAGAGACCAACGGCGATCCCAACAACATCCGGGCTGTGGTGGTCCTGTCGGACGGGGAAGATACCAGCTCCAGCCGCGGGCTGCCAGAAGTTCTGAGCGAACTTGGCGCCGGCGCCGAGGAAGGCGGCAACGCGATCAAGGTCTTCACCATCGCTTATGGCGATGGCGCCGACACCCGCAGCCTGTCCGAGATCGCCGAGCCGACAGGCGGCAAGCAGTTTGCCGGCGATCCGGCTACAATTAATCAAGTCTACGCCGAAATTGCCCTGTTCTTCTAAGCAGCCTAACCTTCAGGCACATAGCCCGTTTTCTCCATCAGGTAAATCAGGGCATAATCGCGCCAAAACAGACAACGGCGCACGGTATAATAGACCCACTGGTACAGCTTGCTGCGTTTGACCGGATCATAATCGACCAGCACCAGGCGCGGCTCGGTCTCGTGACTGAACATCAGGTTGTTAGCCCGCAGCAGGGTGCGTTTGACCAAAAACTCCCACATTCGCCACGGCAATCGATGGGACGCGTTCAAACTGCGCCGCTCGGCCGGGTTGCGACTGGTGCGGCCATACAGGTCCGGCAGCCGGCCGGTTTCTCGGTAAAAGGCCAGCGCCCGCTTGATAATTTGCCTCAATTGTCTGGCGAGCCAGGCTCGTTCTGACCGATCCAAGGCCCGGTAATCGACCTCAAACAGCGGCTTGGCCTGATCTAAATAGGGTTGGAAAACAACAATCTGGCCTAACCCGGCCTGGTTTTGGCCGATAAGATAGTAGTTCGGTAAGCTGTACTCGGAGCCCACGGCCGGGGCGAACGCGTGGGCGGAGGCCCGCAGCAGTTTAGCTTCGGTATAGGGATCGCCCGTTAAATATTCGGGTTCGGTTTTGACTTTGACCACCCAGCACGCATCATCCGTCCGGTAGACCTCGGTTTCATTCCCTCCGGCTATCCGTTCCAGGTGAAGATCGGTATCAAATGAAGCAAAGAGGGTGTCCGCCACCATCGCACTCATTCACTATCCTCCAAAAGGGTTTTGGTACCATTAGAGTTACTCTATGGCCCAAACGCTCTAAACCCTATACGTGGTTTTGGCCGAAAAGTTATAAGGGCCAGCCTCAAAGTTGAACTTTTTACCGCCCGGATGAAACGGTTATCGAGGAGACCTACGCGGGGCGAATCCCTGCCGCCGGTGACTCAGTTTCAAACTGCTCTAACAAGCGCGATGCTTGCTTCGAACCGAAATTTAGGGCATAGGCGCGGGCGAAACTGGCGCCAAACAAAAAGACCAGCGCCGTGTAGTAGAGCCACAACAGCAAAATGATCAGGGCCGCGGCCGCGCCAAAAGCGGAGCCGACGTTGCTAAGACTCAGATAAAGACTGATGCCGCCCAACCCCACCATCATCAGCACCGCCGTAACCACTGCGCCGACCCACAGATCGGACCAGGGCAGCCTGACATCCGGGATGAGGCGGTACATTAGGGCAATAAGCAGCACTGTGGCCAGCACGGACCCGAGCAAACTCCCCCACCGCAAGGAGATAAGCTGGCCTTGAAAGACATAGGTGTCGAGCACCGAGACCGCCACGTTAACGACTAGTAACGAGAGAAAGAAGAAGCCGACCAGCAAGACCATGGCAATGGCCGTCGTTTGGGTGGTTATAAAACCCAGCACCCCCTTTTTGGGCGCTGGCGGCAAGCCCCAGACGGCATGCAAGGCGATCTTTAACTCCTTGAACAGGGCGGAGGCGGCATACAACAGAAAGGCCACTCCGGCCAATGAGGCCAGAGTATAATCGCCACTGGTCCGCCGGAAGGTGGCCAGCAGTAGATTTTCCACCATCGCCGCCGATTCGTCATCAAGAACGGTGCCAATCACCGATCTGATTTCTTGCTGGGCCGTCGCCTGGCCGACAAAAACACTCATGACCAAGACCGAAATGAACAGCAGCGGGGCCAGCGAAAAGACTCCCCGGTAGGCCAGCGCCGCCGCCGAGCGCGACGGCACGCTCTCCGAATAGGCTGTGATCGTATCCAACCCCAGCTTCTTCAGTTTTTCGAATAGGCTCACGAAATTCCCCTCTCAGTTTGGATTTGACGGGCAGACACCCTTAACTGACGAGCGCTTGTCCAATCAGTTTGGCCGAGGTGCGCACCGAAATGGTGAAGGCAAAAAATGGCCCGAAATCTTGAGTCGCCGCCATGCTGGTCATGAAGAGACCCGGAAGGTTGGTTTGGAAATGCTCATCCAAGACCGGAAAGCCGTTTCTGGTGGTCAGTTGGGGCAATATATTACCTTGGGCCAGGAAAGGCACCTGATCTATCTTGACCTTATACCCGGTGGCCAGAATAATATGATCAACGGTCAGAGACTCGCCTGTGTCTAATTTTACCAAAAGGTCACCGCCCGGCCGCTCATCACAAGACACAACTTGGGTATTGGGCCACAATTTTACCGTCTCTTTCATGACCCGTGACTCTAGCCAGGGTTCAACCTTCAGCCGGCCCTCGGCCCAAAGCCGGTGACTGACCTCGTCCTTTTCCGCCGCTGAGAGATTGCGGAACCAGCCTGGATTATCAACCATAGCGTCAACCAGAGGATTGACCCAAGACCAGTCAGCTTCGGCAAAGGCTGGACTGGCGTGCCGGTGAGAGAGATGGACAGCCTCGGCCCCCGCGTCATTCAGTAAGGCCGTCCACTCGAAGGCGCTCTGCCGCCCGCCGATGATCAGGCAGCGCTTTCCCTTGAGCGACTCGAAATCAACCAGGTCACAGGTGTGCGAAATGCGCCCCGCAGGCAAGCGCTTAACCAAGTCTGGAGGTTCGTTCTTGAAATGCTTGAAGCCCAAGGCGACTTAAGTCTTTTCATTTTAATTTAGCTTCTCTTATAGGGCAAAGGCGTTTACTCAACGAGGGTAGGCGTGAAGTCGAGAAGTGGGGGATGATCAGGAGGACCGGCAATTCTCATTTTGGTAATAGACTGGTCCAGTTTTTTTATTTGACTAAGAAACCGGCTGATTTTGGCGCCACTATTCCGTTGGCGCGCTGGCAGGTGGCGGAAACTGGACCAGTCTTAGGCTAGCCTGAGAATTGCTGCAGGAGGACTGATAGACTTGACGGAGTCACAAAGTAACATTTTGGTATCTACTCAGGCCAAGGCCGTGAAATAGAATTTGCGGCTGAAGGTGGGAAGTCCCCGCAGGGACTTCCCGATTTTAGCCCCGATTTCTAATCGAGGGGTGAAGTAACCAATCTCAGTATAGGCTATTCAGTGATCGAGAGTTGATTACGCAACCCCATTACCGGGATCGCTGCCATGGCCGTTGCCGTTAGGGTGACCATTGCCATGGCCGTTGCCATTGCGGGCAGCCACGACGGTAAAACCCCACTGCTGCAACTCGGGCGTTAAGGTGAAGTTATAGCGGGTCGAGATCAGGTAAGCGGCCGCGGCTTGCAGGTTTTGGAGCAGTTCGCCGGCAACGGCTCGACTGGCGGCGACGCTGGCTTCGCGCCGGGCCTTACCGTTGTTGCGGGCGGTCAGATTGGCCCGCAGTTGATCGCGCACGGCGATGACTTCAGTGAGGTCAGGCGTGGCGAACCGCTCCTTGGCCGGGCGGCTCTGCTCTTGGGCGATGTAGCTGTCCAGCATCGCCAGACGCTCGGCTCGTTTGCGCGGAATGAGAATGTTGCCGGTGGCTTGCTTGATGTTGAAGCCCCATTCCTCGGCTCGCTCCGGCGTGTCCATAAAGGTCGCGTTCATCGTGCGCCAAATGCGCCGGATCAGTTGGGTGGCCGCCTGGTCCAATCGTTTGAGAGCTTCCGAGGCAGCCGTTCGCTGCAGTTCGCCATGCCGTTGGCCGTTGTGGGTGGGAGAGGCCTGCTGCAATAGTTCGGTTAGCCGGGTCGTGTACGGCGTTTGCGCTTTGACCGGTAGGGTACTTTCCTGGGCAATAAACCTTTCGGTTAAGTTTACCAGCTTCTGTCGCTGGGTAGGCCGTGGAAAACGGATGGAATGTTGTGATTTCGTGTTGAGAAAGAGAGTCGTCATTGAAAAGTTCTCCTTTCAGATATAGAGGTGTAGAGGCTCTCGTTCCAGTACAAACTGTAGTAACCATACCTTACCTTTGTTATTATATCCGTTCAACCTTACAATCCATATTACGAATTCCAGGTTTTCGGTAAATTCTGCGTAAAAAAATCTGAACAAGGCTGGGTGAACCCGGCTTTAGCCCGATTAATCAGGCCTGGTTACCTCGTCCGGCGTCTTTATCGGCGGATGAGCGCCGCTGGTAAGGCTTAATACGGGGTTTTCAAATGCTCTCATCGAACTGAGCAGCCCTGGTGCACGGGCTGATCAGAGGCGAATCACACGTGATATGGCCTGGTACACGGGCTGATCAGAGGCAAATCATACGTGACATGACCTGGTACACGGGCTGATCAGAGGTAAATCAGGCGTGACATGACCTGGTACACGGGCTGATCAGAGGCGAATCATACGTGACATGACCTGGTGCACGGGCTGATCAGAGGCGAATCACACGTGACATGGCCCGATGCACGGGCTGATCAGAGGTAAATCAGGCGTGATAGGACCTGATGCACCGGATGATCAGAGGCGAAACGCTACGCCCTACGCCCTACGTCGAGTGATCAAAATGGAGTGCAGAGCTTGCTCTGCGGGCAAACTTTGGTTTGCCCTCCTACTTACTGAGAGATAATATGAATAAGAAACACCTTAAACGTCTCATCCTCGGATCGGTCGCGCTCGCCGTGGTCATCCCTGGAGGGCTGATCTATAGGCAGTACCAGCACGATATGTCTCTGGCCTACCAGCGCGTCTCAAGTGGCGGAAAGATGATTGAGACCCGCTGCGGCCCAATCCAATACACCGAATTCGGTCAGGGCCCCCCCATGCTGATCGTCCATGGCGCCGGCGGCGGGTATGATCAGGGTGAATACTTTGCAAAGTTAATCGGTGGCGATTATCGTTGGATTGCGCCCTCCCGGTTTGGCTTCCTGGGTAGCCCGGTGCCCGAGGGGGCGGATTCAGTCCAACAAGCTGAGGCCTATGCTTGCCTGCTGGATGCCCTGGGGCTTGACCGGGTGGGCGTGGTCGGGGTCTCGATGGGTGGCCCCTCCTCGCTGTTATTCGCGCTGCGCCATCCGGAACGAACCACCTCCCTGGTCATGATTAGCGCCGCCAGCCACGCCATCCCTCCCCGCCCGGCCGCCCTGGGCACCCTTTTTCAGGTCTTTCTGAATGATTTTGTCTACTGGGCGATGGTGAAGTTGAACCCTTCAGGCCTGCTGGTGGCGCTGGGCGTGCCAATGGAGGTTCAGGCGCAGCTCTCCCCCCCAGAGGTGGCTCAACTGGAAGCTTTCTTGGAGTCAATCGAGCCGATGGGGGCTCGGCAGAATGGGCAGAATCTTGAGCAGCACATGTCGGAATACGAGGCGGAGCAGATTCGTCACATCCAGGCTCCGACCCTGGTCCTTCATGCGTCTGATGACACCCTGGTCGCCATCGAGCAGGCCGAGTTTACAACCGACAATATCCCGGGGGCCCGGTTGATCTCGATGGAAAAAGGCGGTCATCTGGCTTTGATGATGGACATGAACGCCGGGGCCAGAGAGCAAGTGCGGCAGTTTTTAGAGCAGTACAACCCTTAGAAGGTCAACTTTTTTAAAATCATGCTTGCTATGGGCGTGGCTTTTGTCGTATAATTGGCTTTCGTTTATCCAAAACCTATCCAGCCACAAATCGAACAACGAAGCTACCCCATTCAGCGACAAAATAAAGGTGGGGACTATTTTTTTATAGCTGACCATCACCAACTTTCACATTTAATCTGGCAGATTGCCGATTTGCTGCGCGGCCCCTACCGCTCACCGCAGTACGAGCGCGTCATGCTGCCGCTAACCGTGCTGCGCCGCTTTGACTGTGTTTTGGCTTCCACTGTTAGGTGAGGTAACGGGGAAAATTACACCATGAAGAACATGAAGAGCATGAAGAAAAGAAAAACTTCATGCTCTTCATGTTCTTCATGGTGAAACAGAGGAGTTGCTATGCAAGGCACCAAACGAGAATTTAGCGACCTCTCCCATCGCGTGATTGGCTGCGCCATCGAAGTCCATCGCCATTTGGGGCCTTGCTTGAGTCCACCTATCAGCACTGTTTGGCCCACGAGCTTCAAACCAATCATATTGCCTTCAAACTGGAACATCCCTTGCCGGTGGTTTATAAAGATGTGCATTTGGAGTGCGGCTACCGAATTGATTTGTTGGTGGAAGATGCGCTTATTCTGGAGTTGAAAGCGGTGGAGATGGTGCATAATATTCATAAGGCCCAGCTTCTGACCTACATGAAACTGGCCGGGATTAAACAAGGTTTGTTGATTAATTTTAATGTGATTCGGTTGAAGGAAGGGTTGACTAGTTTTGTCTTATAGAGAGTGGTTAGGGGTTTACGGGTAAGAGTTTGCCATGAAGGACATGAAGAGCATGAAGGAAAAACAGAAAAACCTTCATGTCCTTCATGCTCTTCATGGTGATTTCACTTATCCGATAAAAGACTCATTCGTCTGCTGCGTGAGGTGACGGGGTGAGTCAACTTCAATCATTAGCAAAGTTACCTATTAAACGAGTAAGCGGTTAAGGATGCTTTAGCCGTCGCTGAGGTGATAGCCATGAACCCAAATCTTGTCCCAAACCGCCACGGCGAAGCCGCCTTTGAAAAGGGTATGGTCAGACAAACAGTCAGTATTGAAACGCAACATCTCTCAAAATGTCAATGAAAGAGTATAATTACCTACGTTGCTACCCAATCAGTATGAAGCCTATATTCCACCCGCAAAACTAACCGGCTACCTGCTTTCACCCACTCACGCCATCGGAAAGAGCAAAGCCAAATTTTTTACAGCCCGTGGCTTTAGTAGCGCCGAAGCAACGGTTTTAGAGCAGGCTTTGTTGAAGATCGCGCATAGTACTGAAACGGTGATTGAAGTTGAAGACACAGACCAGGACGCCAAATATGTTATTGAAGGGTCTTTGGACACTCCCCTTGGCGAAACGGTATTGGTGCGAACAGTCTGGATTATTGAAACAGGTGAAACTAGACCGCGTTTTGTAACCGCCTACCCTGTGTAAAGAATGGAGGCATTAAAGTTATGCAAGAGTTAGATATGGTTGTGCTGGAACAAGATCTTAAGGAACACGGTTTACAACGGGGTGATATTGGAGCCATTGTTCATTGCTATAACAATGGCCTTGCCTTTGAAGTAGAGTTTGTAACCGGAGAAGGGCAAACCCTGGCCGTCCTTACCCTGAAACCGGAAGACATCCGCTTAATGGGCCAACGAGAAATTTTGCATGTCAGAGAATTGATAGCCGCCTAAAGGCCGCGCACGGCCTCAACCCGGAACTAGAAGCCCGCTACGCCGCCAAATTTAAAGAGATCGGGCGTTACATCCCCACAGGTTAATGTTAAAGAAAGCCGCTCATCCTGAAATTATCGTCGCTATGTCAGCCGCCATCTGGGGACTGTTCTGGATTCCCCTCAGAGTGTTTGAACAGCACGGCCTGGCTCCGGCCTGGGTCATCTTGAGCCAGTTTATCGCCCCTCTGGCCTTTATGGCGCCGTTTGCCCTCCTGCGGTTACGGCGCCAGCAACTGACCGGGATCGAACAGTATGGCACCGGTCTGTTGGTGGGGGGCGGGGTAGTAATGTATTGCGAGAGCTTGCTGCTCACGGATGTGGTGCGGGCCCTGATCCTTTTTTACGCCATGCCGGCCTGGGGCACCTTGGTGGAAGTAGGCCTGATGGGACGCCGGTTTACCCTGGGGCGCGGCCTGGCCCTGGTCCTGAGCCTGGCCGGGTTGTTCACTATTCTCGGTCTGGCCGGCTCTTTCTCATTCGCCATGAACACCGGCGACCTGCTGGCCCTGCTGTCCGGGGTCGTCTTTACCGGCGGGGCTATGCGCGTCCGCCAGAGCCCGGAGACCTCGGTCTTTGAGCAAGTCTTTGCCTTTTTCTTTTTTGGCTCCCTCGTGGCCCTGGGCTTTTCCCTCCTCCCCCTGGCCGTCCTTGGCCAACCTCCGACCCTCGCACAGGTGGTCAGCCTCAGCCCCTGGATCATCCTCATGGCGGTTGGGATTCTTATTCCGGCCATGTGGGGGCTGTACCTGGGGTCCCGGTATGTTGACCCCGGTCGCTTAGGCATTTTGCTCCAGATTGAAGCCGTCGTTGGCGTCAGCAGCGCGGCCCTGTTTGCCGGAGAGCCCTTCGGGTCGCGGGAAGCCGTGGGGGCTCTGCTGGTCATTAGCGCCGGTTTGATAGAGGTTGTGGCCAACAAAGGAAACGTAACCGTGGAGAGCGAAGCCTCTGTCTACTGATGCTCTGGTTGTACGCCTGATAGTCCCGCTTTTGAAAGTTGTTGAGAAAAATAAACCACGAATTACACGAATTTCACGGATTAGAAGACAAATAATCTGGGTAATCCGTGGTTTAAACACCCTGATGAAGAAAGAAGGGTAATGAATAAACAGCCATTCGACATCGATGAAGTCATGACCCGTATTCGGGCAGCGGTCAGTCGCTATCCCCAGGCCGCGATGTTCGAGCTTTTTGCTGAAGGGTTCGAGACTCCTTTTGAACTGCTGCTGGCCTGTATCATCTCGATCCGGACCCTTGATGAAGTCATGTTGGTCTGTGCCCGCAAGCTGTTTGAGCTTGGCCGGACACCCCACCAACTTAGCGACCTGATGCCGGCGCAGATAGAGGCGGCGATCAAACGCAGTACCTTCGCTGATAGGAAAGCCCAACAGATCCATACTTTGGCGCAGCGGGTGGTCAACGACTATGCCGGGACCCTGCCGTGTGACAAGGAAGTTCTGGTTTCGTTTCAAGGGGTGGGGCCCAAATGCGCCAATCTGGTTCTGGGCATCGGTTGTAACCAACCCAACATCGGCGTTGATGTTCATGTCCAACGTATTACCAATCGGTGGGGATATGTGCAAGAAAAATCGCCTGAAAAGACCAGGCAAGCCTTGGAAGAAAAGCTGCCTGAACAGTACTGGGTTGAGATCAACAAGCTGCTGGTGCCTTTTGGCAAACACATTTGTACAGGGACCAGACCGAAGTGTTCGATCTGTCCGGTGGAGGACATATGCCGGCAGGTGGAGGTGACGGAGTCTCGCTGACCGAGCCGTCAAGCCTTATGGCGGTTAGGATCAATCTTGGGATTAACGCCTCACGTAATAGCCAAGAAGCGACATGACAAGACCGAAACAGGAGTGGACTGTGCTTTGGATAAGTAAACCGATTCGGTGGGTGATCATGATCAGCGTGGTCATCGTTTTAGCCAGGTGTGGCGGTCAAAGCACGTCCGGCGTACCGGTAACTGAACCCCGGGCCTACGCCATTGAGGCGCTGCAAACCATGGACCTCAACACCTGGTGGCAAGCCTATCGCAATCCCGATCCCGCCCTGTTGGGTCGAATTGTGGATGAAGTTGCCGCTCGCCAAGCCGACGGTCTCCCGACCGAGACCCGACAGTTGGATCTGTTCATTCGCCACCGCATCGCGCCAAGTTACAAGCTGTACATGAACGATACGGACGAAGGCAAAGCCTTTATACTAGCCCAAGCCGAGGCACGCTTTGCCAATCCACCCGTGGCCCTTTGGGATACGGCGGGGAGCTTTGCGCTGTTGGATTACCATAGCCTGCCCGGCGAGTGGAGATCGACCACTCGGGTCAGCGAAGGGTTGGCGGCTCCACCCGCCGTCGGCGTAAATCCGTTTCTAAAGCCGGATGTCCTGGCGGATAGCCTGCGGAGGTTGGTCGCCGCCTACCCCGCTGCCCGGGTCTATCAAATTCGTTATCAATATCACCATGGTAGCGATCTCAAAAAGGTCCTCATGGAGTTTGCGCCTGACCGGCAAATTGTCTACAGGGAACTCGGCGATATCGCCTTCACCCCTGGTCCGGTGTCGTGGGCTGATCTGCTCAACGGGCGCATTGACCTGGCGGATCTGGCCTGGGACCGCCCGATGGAAGGTTATCCCGCGCCACCCCTGACCTATCCGCCCGACGAGCCGTTGCCGTTCGGGCTATAACGTCCCGGTACGCGGTTTGATTGAATTTTTCCAGTGATCAAGATTGCCAAAGGAGAAGTTTAACTTTTCCGAAAAGTTGAACTTCTGAACGATGGACAGTTGACAATTATTTAGACGTTGTCTGAGTATAAATAAGGATATAATTCGGGGGGATAGAGCTTTTTGTAGCAGTCGGGGCAGATGCCGTGAGAAAAATCGACCTCGGAGTGGTCACGAATATACACTTCCACCTGTTCCCAGTAGCCCTGGTCATTGCGGATTTTTTTGCAGGCAGAACAGATAGGCAGCAGACCGCTGAGACGCTTAACATGAGCCAACGCGGTTTGAAGTTCGGTAATGAGCCTGGCCTGTTCCGCTTCGGCCTGTTGGCGGGCAGTTAATTCCAGGCGTAAGGTTTCCAAGACCTGCTGTTTCTTCTGTCTGGATCGCACGGCCCAAATGAGGCTGGCACAGGTAGAAGTCAATGGTTCAAGAAACTCGGCCAGGGCCAGGGTATAGCCACCCGAGCGATTGGCCACGCCGGCTACACCCACCAATTCATTCCCCACAAATAAAGGGATGCCCATAAAATTGCTTAACGGCGGATGACCCGATGGAACTCCTTTGGCGTGAGGATCATGGAGGGCGTCGTTGGCTATCACCACCCGGCCTTCCAGCACTGGCGCGCCGGATAGGTTGGTTAAATCACGAAACTCCAGGTCGCGACTGACCAACTGTTGATACAATTGCCGTGACCCCTCGTCCCACGATATATCCGACAGAGCCAGGCTGAGTTTGTAGGGTACACCTTGATCCGTGTACAAGACTTCATCCAAAAAACCAAAGGCGCTGTTCGTAATGGAAACTAGAATCCGCAATAATTCCTGAAATACCTGTTCCGTATCTTGCCGGGTGATAAAAAGGCTTTGGGCCTGCCGGATAGAAGCCAGCAATTCCATGTGCTGGTGGATGGTTGCTTCGGCCTGTTTGCGCTCCGTAATGTCTTCAACGATACTCAGCTTGAGGCGAGGATGATTGACGTCGGACGGCAACAAGGTGGTGGTTTCATTCACCCAGTGTAAGCTTCCGTCTTTAGCCCGGTATCGTTTTTCAATGGCGTAACCGGGTATGTTTCCGTTTCGGGTGGTTTTAATATCGACCTGTTCTTTGGCCAGATCTTCCGGATGGGTGAGGTTGTCCATCGTCAATTGGTTCAGTTCGGCTTTGGTGTAACCCAGTAAGTTACACATGCCCTCGTTAACCTGGACAATTTGGTGATCGGTGGGCAAAATCAGGGCAATACCCAGTGGGCTGTGGGCAAAGATGTTGCGAAATTGCTCTTGGCTCACTTGAAGCTGCCGGAAGAACTGGCCCAGCCCAATCACCCCCACCAGCATCAGCGCCGAAATCAACAAGCCCACCCCTTCGATGAGCCAATAAGTATGAGTGGCTTCGGCCTCCCAGACTCTGCCAAATGTGATCGCCCGGCGGACGACCATCAGAATCAGAGCCAGCGCCATCAGCATCCAAACCCAGCCCCAACCGGTCAGTCGCATCAAACGTAAGGCATAGACTGAGGCGGCCAGTTGCAACAAGATGGAAAGGGCCAGTATCGCCAAGAGTAGCATTCTAAACCTCTAAGGCAATTGTATCATACTGTCTAAGCCTGTACAATCGTGAGACGGGAGGAGGAGGGGAGGTCTCTTGGATTACTGGCTGCCTGCATCATTTCGATCCGGACCGTTCTGGTTTGTTAAGTCTCCAACAACTCTAGTCCTAACCGGTAGCCATCAACTTCGCCTTGATAGTAACTCAACCAATCGGGGTTTTTGCTCCCGGCGTCTTGATAACGGCTCAACCGCATTTCTGCTTTCCCAAGCTGCTCTTGCAAGTTATCCCCAATCCGTTCTAACTCGCCTGGGGGTTGAGCCAGCCGTTGGGCTGCTTTCAGCGCGAAGTACTTGCCTTCATTGTATTTGACAGCATTGGGGGCGGCGCCACTTTTGCTAATCAGACAGAGCGAGGAATCACCAACGGCGACCACCAGCTTGGCCTCAACCTCGGTGATGAATTCATTGAGGTTGGCCAGAAGCTCTTGGGTTGGAACTTTGCCGGTCATAGCTCGGCATTATAGTCCAATCCAACCGCAGGCTCAATTTCCCCGCAATTAATATTTGCCCAGTAGGCTAAGTTGATTAACATTTGTGAGCCCCGAGTTCTATCTTCGGGGCGATGATATTGAAGAACTGCACGATATGCGGGTCGTCACGCGCCGGATGCGCGCCGTTGAAGAGGTTTAAATATGGCATTTGATATTAACACTACCTTTGCACTTCAAAGCCTTATCGCCAGAAACCCGGTTTTTGACGACTGAACGATAGCATTTTGGGCCAAAAAGAAGCTGATTTTGAGGCTAAAAAACCGGGTTTCTAAAAAGTGCAAACATAGTGATATTAATCAGTTAGAAAAGATTGATTATGATACCGAGGGATTTTAGGGGGACTGGCCTAAGAGCAGAATTGACAGAATGGTAGAATAAAAATAATTCTATCATTCCACTTATTCTGCTCTAAAATAGGCACCCATCCCCTGAAATCCAAAAGAGCTAAGATATCCACGTCATAGAGGAACGTATGTCAAAAAAACAAAGCGTAATCAACAAGATAGCCCAACAGCATGATTTTAGCGAGACCGTGGTGACCCATGTCTGGGAAGCCCTAAGGCAAGGCCAGGGCACGATGGCTCAATTCAATCATCCCGAGCTGGGCGGTCAGGGCCAATGGATGGCTGGGGGAATGGTCATGATTGGCGATATGTTCAACAACCAGCTCAAGGCCCGGGTCGACGCCCTCTGCCAGGCCCTGAGTCCGTTGGTTATCGCCGACCTGCAGCGCAAACCGGATGCAGCCAAGAAGAAACAAGCTCAAGCCAGCACCGATTGGTGGCCGGCCAAATACGGCCAGCCTAACGCCACCGGGGGTCAAAACGAGCGGCGATATGCTTATTTTGCCGCGGCTAAACGCCTGGTCGTGGAAGAAAAGGGCCGGCAAAGCATTTACAATACGGGTAAGCATCAAATCCATGGCTTTTCCCAACAGCAAGGGGCTTTACAGTTTAACAGTCAATTGGGTACCTTTGGGCTCGGTGACCTGAAACTGGTCAAAGAATAGGGGTATCGCGGGAGGAGAAGTTTAATTTCCGGTGATGCAACTCGCTATCATTTCCCACGTATTGGACTATAAGCGTGGCAAAGTTCATCACAAAGGAGCGGGCAAAAATGATAGCGCTGTATCCCGAAGTTATAGAGAACATCCACCGGCTCAGCTTGTCTGGGCCGCTGAACGCCTCACGAGCCGAGGACATTGTTCGGCAGTTCCAAACGATTTCATGGGAAGGAGCTGACTCAGTTATCGTCGACCTGGCAGACGTGCCCTTTATTGATGGTCAGGGTTTAGCAGCGCTGATTGCCGGCTACAAAACCTTTGGCAGCGATCAGCAGCGCTTTCAGGTGGTCGGCCCTCAAACGCAGGCAAGACTGCTATTCAGGCTGACCGGTTATGACAAGCTGTTCCACCCTACGGCAGCCGTTATGGCAGCACCTGCGCATCGCCCCCGTTAAAGCGTAACTCCTCAACCAATGACTCATCGTCGGTAATGGCGATGTGGGCGATCCCCTGCCGGGTGACCCGGCACTCGGGATAGCTTTTCGGCATTCTGACGGCCCAAACAACCCCACCTAACTGCGTTCGGACTGAGTCGTGATAAGCTTTGGCCTGCGGCCAATCGATGACCCATTTAACCATTTTTCGACCTCCTTCAGGCGATAACTTTTTCCAAGCTGAGTATAGGCCAGGGCAGTTAAGGGGCTGTAATTGACCCGTTAAAAGCATGTAAAAAATTGGGAAAACTATCTTAACAGTTACGTCGCAGCGAGGGTTAAAAAGACTTAACCCGGCTTTAACCAGAAGTTAAACCTTCGATTACTTGGATTTAAAGCTGACCGGCTACACTGGCAGTGTTACAACTCAGGGGAGGGGGCAAGGCAATGGGCGAGGCACACAATAAGATTGCCTTGCCCCCAATTTTTAACGTGGCAATGATCGACATGCTATCTTTACCCAAGAACCCAATGGCTCGGCCGTATTGCCGGGCCATTTTGCGTTAAAACAGGAGCACAGATCCCATGAGCAAAGTCCTTCTCCTTAGTGCCGGCTACGAACCCTTGGGCATTATCACCCGCCGGCGCGCCCTGGCGCTGCTGCTCAAAGGGCGAGTGGAAGCAGCATGCTCGGATGCTATTGAAATAAACGGCGTGAGCAGCAAACTGCGTATTCCGGCGGTGATGCGTTTGCGTCGCTATATCCAGGTGCCGCAGCGAGGCGTGCGCTGGAGCCGGCAAGCTGTTTTCCAGCGGGATAATTACACCTGCGCGTATTGCGGGGTACGGCCCGGTGATAAATCGCGTGGCCAGCTTATGACCAAGCGGGATTTCACCATCGACCATGTTTGGCCCTTGAGCCGGGGCGGCAAAAATAGTTGGGGCAACACCATCTGTGCCTGTGCCCGCTGCAACCAGCGCAAAGGCAGTCGCACCCCGCACGAGGCGAATATGAAGCTGGGCTGGGAGCCAAAAACGCCCCGGGTCAACTACCTGGTTGCCAGCGGCGAGGTTCCGGCTTCGTGGAAAATTTATTTGGAACTGCCTTAGACCGTGCTATACTGAACCTGAAATGACAATGTTCCGACTCAAGCGATGAGGCGTCTTTCATGGAACTGTGGTGGGTTATTACCGTGGCGCTGGCCGGACTGGTCGGCATGCAGTACTATGCTAACCGAAAATGTAGAGAGCAACTCAGACAGTACACGACGGAAATTGACCAACTCAATCAAAAACTGTCCGACACCCGGCAGCATTTGGCCGAGGTCAATGCCCGGCGTAAAAAGCTTCTCTCCGCTTCAACCCAGGCCCTGATCATTGTTGAGCGTGATGGTCGCGTCTCCAGCGCCAGTAAAATGGCTAAGCGCATGTTTGGCAAGTATGAAAAAGGCACCTCGCTGATGACCTGGACCCGCAGCCACCAGCTTTACGAGGTGTTTGAACATACCTTGGCCGGGGAAAAACTGCCACCCACGTTGCTCAATACCCACGACCGGATCCTGGAAGCCAACGCCCGTTGGATTAAGGATGGGGGCGCTGTCGTGGCCGTCGCCATTGGGATCAGCGATGTGACGGAGCTGCAGAAGTTGACCCGAGCCCGGCGCCAGTTCGTGACCAATATTTCGCATGAACTGCGGACGCCGCTGGCCTCGCTGCAACTGCTGACCGAAACGCTGCTCAACGGGGCCCTGAATAACCAAACGATGGCCCGGGATTTGGTTGAAAAGATGGTGATCCAGGTTGATACACTCAGCCAACTGGCCCAGGAGGTGCTGGACCTGGCCATGATCGAGTCGGGTCGAGCCCCCATGAAGATGGGGACGTATTCGCTGAAGGCCATCGCCGACACTCAAGTTGAACGGCTGACGCTGCAAGCGCAGCGAAAACAGTTAGCGCTCGAAGTTAATATCGCCGATGACCTAACCGTGCTGGCCGATCAAAACATGGTGGGCCGGGTTATTTCAAATTTGCTACATAACGCGATCAAATTTACCCCAAAGGGGAGGGTGACCATCACGGCCCAAATTCCAACCAGACCCTTCGATCAAAACGGCCATAACGGCTTTGGCCAGCACGCCGTCGAAGAGGGGTGGGTGGTGGTGGGCGTCTCCGATTCGGGGGTAGGGATTCCCCGCGATGAATTGGGCCGCATCTTTGAGCGCTTCTACAAGGTTGACCGGGCCCGAAGCGGCTCCGACTCCGGCACCGGGCTCGGTTTGGCCATTGCCAAACACATTGTTGAAGCCCACGGCGGTGAAATCTGGGCCACCCCCAATCCCGAGGTCGGGGTCACCTTTTACTTCACCCTCCCTACCGAGCAATAGGCTGACCAGAGCGCTAGGCCGTCCCAAACTTAAGCCCCAACGCCTTCAACCACTTGCGGTAAGCAATCGCCGTCCGGTCCGAGCGGAGGTGCAGCTCGGCCTGCAAATCGAGCGGTAGCAGCTCCGGGCGCTGCGATTCCACAATCGGGATGTCCTGGCTGACAATCTTATCCTGGAAGGCGATAAACTCCTCGACCGGCGTCTCATGATTGTAGTTGAAACACATCATCATCCAGCCGACCGACTCCAGTTCGGCCACGGGCGTGACCATCAGCATGATCGCGTGGCTGGGGCCGGATTTGCTCTTGGTGAAGTAAGCCGTCAGCGGCCGCAGCACCCGGTAGGTGTAGTTGACCATGCCGGGATGTCCCTGCCCATCCGAGTCCGGCTGCCAGACTTCGATGTTCTCGGCCACAATGCCCTCCGGCCCCACCTTGACCTCGTAGTCGCTGATTTCGGCGTGGGCCTCGTGGCCGAGCAGGCCGGCATGAACGATGGGCAAGTGTCCCACGTCCAGAAAGTTTTCAATGGCCCGGGGCGCGGTGGCCCGGTAAGGGTAGGGACCGCATAGAATCTTGCGGTAAGAGGGATCGGACCACTCGGCCAGAGGCGGGATGTCGTGCTCCGGCTCGCCCAGCGAGACCCAAATTAGATCATACTGTTCTCGGGCGCGGTAGGTATCGACCCGGGCCTTGGACGGCGGCACCTGCTCCGGATGGGCCGGAATATGGACGCACTGCCCGGCGGTGTCGTACTGCCAACCGTGATACGGGCAGACCAGGCAGCCATCCTTGACCCAGCCGAGCGACAGGCCGGCCCCCCGGTGCAAACAGAGGTCGCGCCAGGCTAAAACCTGACCGTCCTTTCGCCACAAAACCAGGCGTTCGTCCAGCAGTTGGGTGGCCAAGACCTGGCCCTCGGCCACATCCGCCGAGCGGGCGACCACGTGCCAATCGTTGATGAGAATAGGATCGTCAATCATAGCAACTCCTTGTAAATAGGAGTGCAAACCTTGGTTTGCTAGCAGAGCAAGCTCTGCCCTCCACTTTCATTGCTCGTTGTCGTCCCAATAGGGACTGTCGCATTCAATGATCGTTTTTTGGCGGGCGGATTTTAATCCGCCCGCCAATGGTGTAGCCAGAGAGTTACGTCCGGCTACTCTTAACATACGGCCGGCCCAGGGCGGCCGGTTCGTTGCTGCGCGCTTTGCGGTACAGCAAGGCCAATAACGTTAGCATATAAGGCAGCATTAACAAAAATTCGTAGGGGATGGTGGCCAGACCACGGTTGACCTGGCTGAGGGCTTGCAGCCGAAACTGCAAGGCATCGGCCAGGCCGAACAGGAGAGCCCCGACCAGAGCCAGGCCGGGCTGCCAGCGAGCGAAAATGACAAGCGCCACCGCAATCCAACCGCGCCCGCCGGTGATGCCCTCGCGAAAGAGGCCTAACTGGACTACGGTCAGCACGGCCCCACCCAGACCGGCCAGCGCCGCGCCGAGCAGCACCGAGACATATCGCACCCGCTCGACGTTGACGCCCGACGTTTCCGCGGCCGCCGGATTCTCCCCGACCGCCCGAATGCGCAGGCCCCAAGTCGTCCGGAACAGCAGCAGCCAGGTCAAGCCGACCAGCCCGACGGTTAGATACACGAGCGGATCATGCTGAAAGAGAATGGGACCCAGCACCGGGATCTGGCTCAAGAGCGGTACCGGCCACGGCTCCAGACCGGTCACTCGAGCGGTCAGGGTGCTGAACTGCTGCCGGTAGAAGTAGTTGGCCAGTCCGTAACCAAAGACCACCAACGTCACCCCACTGATGACCTGATCGACCCGGAGGCTGATGCTGAGCACGCCCATCACCAGGCCCATCGCTGTCCCGGCGATGAGACCAGCTCCCAGGCCCAACCAGGCTGCCGCCGCCGGCGACAGCCCGCTGTTTTCGAAGCTGTAAGCCGTCATAAAGCCGGCCACCGCACCGACGGCCATAATCCCCTCCAGCCCCAGGTTTAGAATACCGGCCCGCTCGGTGATGATCTCGCCCAGGACGGCCAGCAGCACCGGTATGGCCAGGCGGATACCGGCCGTGACCAGGGCGATGACAAAACCCCATTCGAAGATCAGGCTCCAATCCATCAGCGTTGGCTCCGTTGGACCAGGGCGTCCACGGCCAGCACCGAAAGGACGATCACGGCTTGAATGGCGTCGGCCAGGGCGTGAGGAATACCGGAGACGATGTGCATCGACTGAGCGCCGATAGTCAGGGCGGCAAAGAAGAGGGCAGCCAAGACCACGCCCAGGGGATGCATCCGCCCCAACAGGGCCACCAGAATGCCGGTGAAGCCGTAGCCCCCGGAGATCTCGCCTTTCAAACGGGTGTACAGAGTGCTGACCTCGATCAAGCCGGCCAACCCGGCCAGCGCCCCGCTGAAAGCCAGGACAAAGAGGATCGACCACTCGACCTTGATCCCGGCGTAGCGGGCGACGCTCTCTCTCGAGCCGACCGCCCGCAGCCGAAAGCCCAGCGGCGTCCGCCACAGCAGGAGGTAGACCAGCGGGGCCAGCAACAGGGCCAAGACCACGCCCAGGTGAATCCGGCTGTCGAACAGGGTCGGCAGCCGGGCGGCGGCGACAAATTGGGCCGTTTCGGGGAGAAAGCCGTTGGGATCTTGCAGCGGGCCGCGGCTCAGATACTGGACCAGCAAGATCGCGATGTAGTTCAACATCAGGGTCGAGATGATCACATTCATGCCCTGCTTAACTTTGAGCAAACCGGCCACCAGCGCCCACAGCGCCCCGCCGATGGC
>CALMIS010000312.1 GCA_937864185.1 uncultured Chloroflexota bacterium | reverse complement strand
AGAGGCTCTGCAAAATGATTCAACGCTTCTCCGCGGAGAGAAGAGGCTCTGCAAAATGATTCAACGCTTCTCCGCGGAGAGAAGAGGCTCTGCAAATTTGATTCAACGCTTCTCCGCAGAGAGAAGAGGCTGTGCAAATTTGATTCAACGCTTCTCCGCAGAGAGAAGAGGCTCTGCAAATTTGATTCAACGCTTCTCCGCAGAGAAAAAAGTTTGGACAAATTGATTTCACGCGTTTTCGCCCGATAAAGTTAAAAATGAAAATAAACAGTCGCAAAGGAGGCTAATTTATGAGAAGAACAAAAAAGACAGTCTTGGGAGTAGCGCTGCTGGCTGTTCTAACTACGCTCTGGTCGGCAACGCTCTTGGCCCAAGAAGAAATTGTCTGCGAAACCGAGGTGACGGTCCAGGCAGACGACTGGCTATCCAAAATCGCCGAAAAAGAATATGGCGACCCGCTGCTCTATCCGGCCCTGGTGACAGCGACCAACGCCGCCGCCGCAACCGACAGCAGTTATACCGCCATCGCTGATCCCAACGTCATTGAAGTAGGCTGGAAACTATGCGTGCCCAGCCTAGCTGAGGCTCAAGCCCTCCTTGGCAGCGACGGGGCCTCGATCCCGACGGCACCGACGAACGCGTCGGGGTCTGACCCGGCCGCGTTGGCCCCCACCGAATTAGAAAACGCCACCTACAGCGGTATCTACGAGGAGCCGGTCAGCCTGACCGACGGTCTGTACGAAGGCGAGCCGTTTGTAGAAGGCGATTCGTCTCGGCCGACCGTGCGCTACATCGACAACTCGGCGCTATATGGCGATCTCGACGGCGATGGCGTGGAGGATGCGGTGGTTTTTCTAGCGGAAAGCGGTGGCGGCACCGGTAACTTTGTGTACGTGGCGGCTCAGCTCAATCAAAACGGCCAGCCGGTCGATGCCGGCGCGGTCTTGCTTGAAGACCGAATCCAGGTCAAATCGGCCACTATCGAAGCTGGCCAGATCAAGCTAGAAATCACCGCCGAGGGGCCGGGCGACGCCGCATGCTGCAAGAGCCACAAAACGCAAAAAACTTTCACCCTCCAAAACGGCCAACTCACCGAGGTAAGCGGCGAGCCGGAGAGTCTGGAAAGAGTCTCCGCCGCCGACCTGAACGGCACAAGCTGGACCCTGCTTGAACTCGATACCGACCAACCCGTTCCGGCGGAACCGGCCATCATCATCAACTTCACCGATACTCAATTCACCGGTTCAAGTGGCTGTAACAGCTATAACGGGGATTTTAGCCTGAGCGAAGAGAATCCCTTCTTAATGATGGTTGGCCCCACCATTACCACCCGAATGGCCTGCCCCCCCGAGATTCAGAGCCGCGAAGAAGCCTACCTGGCCGCCTGGCAAAATGTGACCCGCTGGGGCTATAACGTCGGCAAACTGGCCATGTCCTACAACAACGACTCCGAGGCCGGCTTTGGGACTCTCCTCTTTGAGCCGGCGGGGACTGAAACGGCCGCCACGCCCGAAGCACCCGCCGAAAACGAGTCCACGACCGGCCTGGCCGACCTGACTGGCTCGACGTGGCAGTGGGTCGGCCTGACCGACCCAGTCCAGCAGGTGGAGATCGAGCAGCCCGAGAATTACACCTTGACCTTCCAGCCCGACGGCACGCTTCAAATCAAGGCCGATTGTAACAATGCCTCGGCCGGCTACACCGCCGCCGAGGAGGGCAGTCTGTCTGTTCAGCCGGGGATTACCACCCTGGCCCTGTGCGGACCGGAGTCGCGGAGCGAGGAGTTGGTCCAAAAACTTGGCTTTGCGGCCAACTACTTCTTCCAGGATGGCCATCTATTTATCGACTTGATGGCCGATGGCGGCACATTGGAGTTCAGCCCGCGGTAGATCAGACCGAGAGGCGAGACCCAACGGCCTTGTTGGGTCTCGCTGCGCTTAACCCCCATCCTGGTGAACCAGGAAAGTCTATGTCTCAAATCACCCCAAAAACCTCTTGCCTGGGTTGAGCCTGTTGGCGCTTGCCTGCGTGTGACCGATCTTAGCCAACGACCAAACAATGTAGTCGGGTACGGGTGGTCAATGCCTACGAGGCGGTCCGGCGGGCTTTGGAGTTAAATTGAGCTGGCCCTTGCGGCTGCGAAATAACTATTTAAAGAATGGAGAAAAATGTTAAACAAACTTCCGTATATTTTATCCGCTATTTATGATCTTCTGGTGTTACTGAGTATTATCCCGATCTTCACCGGCGATGATCCGTTGTCCGGTATTTTTGCCATTGTCTTGACCGCGCCGTGGAGTTCTCTCTTGAGCAACTGGTTGGGGGGCGGTTCGATGACGTTGGGGTTGATGGTCGTCCTGGTCGGGGCCTTGATCAACTCAACGATCATCTTTTTCGTTACCCGCTGGCTGGTGGGCCGGTTGGCATAATCGTAGAATAGCGAAGGAAAGAGACTATGACCCACTCAAAACAGACCCTTCCGGTCGCCGTAGCCAAGCTACAAGCGGCCTACGGCCCACCTAGCCAGGCCGGATTTGGCAGTGCTGTCTTTTATGAACAGTTGCCGCCGGCGGAACACCTGGCACAAGCGGCCTTAGCCAAATACCGTTACTTTGTCGGTGAGCTGTGGGAACGCTATGGCGAGGCGGCCTGGCTGGGACCGTGGCGGGAGGTTTATGCCCGCCAGGCCGGCGTCAAGCCCGATATTGTGGCTGAGCTGAAAGCCATTAAAGACCGGGGCGTTGCGGAGGGTTTTAAAGTGTGAATAAGTTACCCCTCGTTAAGCGTAGTAACGCCCCCCAATACGTTTTCACGATGGTGGTTAGCTTTGCCGCCACGGTAATTCTAACCCGATACTACCTGGAGTTGACCGGCTACCCCCAAATCGGTGGTGGCGAGCTGCACATTGCCCACCTGCTGTGGGGAGGATTGGCTCTATTTATCGCCAGCCTGCTGCCACTGATCTTTGCTAACCGCCGCACTTACGATTGGGCGGCAGTCTTGAGCGGCGTGGGCGTAGGGCTGTTCATCGATGAGGTCGGGAAGTTCATCACCAAGACCAACGATTACTTCTACCCCGCCGCCGCGCCGATCATCTACGGCGTATTTTTGCTGACGGTCCTGCTTTATTTTGAAATCCGTCGCCGGCAAGACGATTCGCCCCGCACCCGATTTTACGCCGTGCTCGATCAACTGCCGGTGGTGGTTGATCAAAACGTCACCCCGGAAGAGCTGGCCCAATTGACCGGCGACCTACAGCAGATTGCGACTCAGAAAAGCAACCCTACCCTGGCCCACCTGTCGGCCACCCTGCTCGATTTTTTCAAGATGGAACAGTTGAACGTAGTGCAGCAAGTCCCCAGTTGGCGCGAGCGGCTGTGGGCAAATTTCCGCGCTTTGTGGAAAAAGCATGTCACCCGTGGCCGGCACCGACTGCTGTTAGCGCTCGGTCTGAGTCTGCCGGAGTTGGCTGCGCTGCTGGAGTTGGCCCTGCTACTCCTAATCGTGATCTTTCCCACCCCGGTCGCCGAAGCCTGGGTCCAGCACATTTTCAGCCAGGGCGAACTTGAGAGTCTGAACGATTTGATCTGGCTGGCCATCCGCTTCTGGCTTGACGGCCTGACCGGCCTGCTAGCCATTGTTGGGGCGGTCCTGCTGCTGGTGAGAAAAGAGCAGCGGGGCATCTCGCTGGGAGTCATGGCCTTGGTGCTGTCGCTGACGGTCAATAATTTGCTTATCTTTTACCAGGATCAGTTTCAGGCGCTAACCTACACCCTGGTGCAGGGCGGAGTGCTGCTCTTGGCAGTGTCGTATCGGCGCTGGTATCTGGATGACAGCGGTCACGCGGAATAATCTTATTAGAGGAGGAATTATAGAGACTATGAAGCAAACATATTTATTTGGCCTGCTTAGTATCATTTTGGGGCTTGTGGCGGTGACGGCGCCTGTCCACGCGCAGGGTGAGATACCCCGCTTTGAGCCGGAACCATGCGGAACCTTCGAGGTGTTCAAAGACGCGCCCGACGCCGTCGAGGGAACGGACGCTGAGTGTGGCTACCTGATCGTCCCGGAGCAGCGGGTCCAGCCGACCGATAAGACCATCAAACTCGGCATCGTCATCATCAAGAGCACCAGCGCCACCCCCGCCGAGCCGCTAGTCATGGCCCAAGGTGGTCCCGGCGGCTCCAGCATCGAGCTGTACCGCTACCTGGCCTCGCCCAACGACCCGGTCGGCCAGATGCTGCGGGCCGACCGGGACCTGATTGCCTTTGAGCAGCGTGGCACTCGCTACAGCGAGCCGTTCCTTTTTTGTGACGAAGTGCTGGATTTGACCTTGCGCGGCTTTCAAGAGAATTTCAGCGACGAGGAGGAGCAAAGGCTGAATCTAGAAGCCTACAACGCCTGCAAGACCCGGCTGGTAAACCAGGGCGACAATCTGGCCGCCTTCAATAGCGAAGAAAACGCCCATGACGTGGCCGCCCTAGCCCAGACCTTGGGCTACGAGCAGATCAGCTTCTACGGCGTCTCGTATGGCACCATGCTGGGTCAGCATCTGGTGCGGCTGCACCCGGACGTCGTGCGCACCTTCACCCTTGATGCCATCGTGCCGCTCAATGTTAACGCCTTTCAAAAGGCCGGCGAGTCGGAAAACCGCAGCCTGGACTTGCTGTTTGCTGCCTGCGCTGCCGACGCGGCTTGTAATCGCTACTACCCCAACCTGGAGCAGGTTCTGTTTGATACGGTTGAGCAGCTCAACCAAAACCCAATCCCAATTGTAGTCAGCGATCAAGAGACTGCCATCAACTATCCCACTCCTTTCCGGGGCGATGACTTGCTGAGTACTGTCGGGCAATTGTTCTACGCCACGGACGCCATCCCAATTCTGCCTAAGATGATTTACGACGCCCGCGACCGGCAAGTGGATCTCCCGGAAATCATCACTAGCCTGTTGGGGATTGACCGCTCGATGTCCGAAGGGATGTATTTCTCCGTGGCCTGCGCCGAGGAATATTTTTATACTGAACCGGAGCTCGAGGGGGTGCGCCCGATCCTGGCCGAAGCACAAATTGAAGATACCAAAATTATCAACGAAGTTTGCGCTAATTGGAACGTACCTCGGTTGGACGCCGCAGCCGATGAGCCGGTCATCAACGATATCCCGGCTCTGCTCTTCTCCGGCAACTTTGATCCGATCACGCCGCCGCCCTACGGTGAAGAGGTCGCCAGCCATTTGAGCAAGGCCACCCATGTCGTCTTCCCGGTCAATGGGCACGGCGCCTTTCCCGGCGGCTGTTCCGGCCAAATCATGAAAGATTTCCTCAACAACCCAAACGTTACGCCTGACACCAACTGCGCGGCAACCCCGGCGACGCCCCCATTTCTCACCCCGGCCACCCATTTGGTATCGCCGGGCGCGACCTATCTGCTGCGCCGGGTATTCCGGGCCGTCGCCGATCCCGTCAACCCGGCCAACTGGCTTGATTTGATTGGCGCTCTGGCCTGGCGCGGGCTATTGCTGGGGCTGATTTTGCTCTTCCCGCTGGTCTGGGTTGTTCGCTGGCTAATCACCTTAAGAAAACCGGGCGAAAAACGGTGGCCGGCTCGCTTGGCCCCCTGGGCGGTCCTATTATGGCTGGTCATCGCCATCACCTTTGTGGGGCTGCAATTTGTGGGGGTGGGGGTCACCACCTTTGGCGGGTCGCTTTTCACCGCCGCCGCCGGCTTCAGCCGGGATTTTCTCTGGATTTTCAGCCTGCCCTGGCTGCTCGGTTTGGTGACGGTCGGGCTGGTAATTATCGCTGGGACCTCGTGGCTAAAAGGCTACTGGGGCCTGGCGGGCCGACTCTACTACAGTCTGACTACCTTATTGGCGGGGCTGTATGTGTTGTCGCTGGTGAGTGTAGGGGTGTTTGGTGTGTTGTTTAGCTGATGATCGATGGAGTTTTCAGTGACTCATCCTATTACAAACCAGGCAACTGTAAGGGGTAAGACAGCCTACGACAGCCTGTTCAGCCGCATGCTCTATGACTCACCTTTGCACACGCTAAGGGGAAAAGTCATCTTCGTGGTGATTATGGTGCCTGTCCTCTATTTTGCCGGGCATACCTGGCTTGGCTGGCTGACCCCGCTGGAAAATGGCTGGATTATGCTGTTTGGCCTGCTGAGTGCCTTTCTGGGGTCGCTACTGGGGTTGGCCTTCCTGCGTTATCTTGACCGGCGGGAGCCGGAGTCCTGGGGCTACTTTGTGGGGGTACTGCTGCTGGCCACCCTGTTGACGGCTGCTCCGGCGGCCTATTTCAATGGCCTCAGCCCAGCCGCAATTCTTACTGTCGGTTTAAACGAGGAGTTTTGGAAAGTACTTCCCCTCTTGCTGCTGGTCTTTTTTGCGCCGACGATGGTGACCGGTGTCCGTGACGGTTTCATCTATGGAGCGTTGGGCGGATTTGGGTTCAACATCATCGAAACTGCGGCCTACATTCTGCGGGTTTCCGGCCCGGAGGAGGGGATGGCCGGCGTCGCCGCGCAGTTGGGGCGGTTGGGGTTCTGGGGCATCGATAACCATGTTTTCTGGAGTATGCTGGTGGGGGCCGGCATTGGACTGGCAGTCCAGTCAAGCGACCGCCGCACCAAAATTTTGGCCCCACTGGGCGCTTATCTGCTGGCGGCCCTCACCCACACTATCCAGGATTTTGGGGTGGGCGGCGCCCTCGCTGCCGGTTTGATGCTAGTCATATTGACCCTGCAAGGCGCCAATGTTACCCAACCTGATCCGGCCGCATTAGAAGAGTTGGGGAAAAAATATATGGACCTCTCTCTGGCGCTTGAAGCCCTGGTTATCAACATTGTCAACATCCCCATTCTCATTTACGCCCTGCTAAAAAGCGGCAACTGGGAGCGACAGGTCATCCGCGAGCAGTTAGCCGATGAGGTGGGAACGGTCATTACCTCCGAGGAGTACGCAGGGGTCAAGGCTGAAAAACGTTTTCGGTTGCGACACGTACCGGGCTACCCCAGCCACGTGGGGCGGGCCATTCGCAATGCTCAGAACAATTTGGCCTTCCACAAAGTCTATCTCAAGCGCCAGAATCGCCCGGTCGAGGGCGACCCGCTGGCCGAATACTACCGGGCTACGGTGGCCCACTTGCGTGGCGAGGCAAAAGAAAAAAGCTAACCATTCACCATTTTAAAGGCTCTACCAAGCTTCCATACCGCAGTTTCCGAAGATTATCGGAGGTGAGCACGCACCAATTTGACGGCGTCAACAAATTCCTGTACTTTAATTGTCAAGATTTTGTTTAGGTATTGCCAGGATTAAACCTGGAGTTTCGGTTGTAAGGCTTTGCTACATTGCTGTCAGGAGTGCGGCGTGAACAATCTTGAAATCCAACTGAATGAACTCTCTCGGGTTGAAAGCAACCTTGCGTTGGTCCAGTCCGTAGTGAACTGGTTGCGCCCTGACGATGTGACTCAGATTCAAGGGGTTGAGGAAAAGGTCCGGCGTTTAGCCCACGCTATGGCGGCCAATCCCGAACAGGCAGCCGTCATCCGGACGAAAATGCGCACCTTCTTGGTCAAGCTGCGGTTTCTGCCTCTCTATAGCGACACCGGCATTTTGCCGCGACGAGGCTTTCCAACCGAGTTCTGGCGGCGGGTATACGATAAGTTCATGCCTGAGCCACCGATTATCTTTAGTGCCAAAAATCTACTGGATCGAGTCTTCGATAACCGCCACGACTCGGTCTGGATCAAAGCGGTTTCAGATGAGACCTGGATGCAACTTTATCGTACTTTCATCCCCGCTGAACCGGACAACAAGGTGGCACTGCATCTGCTCGACGAGGCCCTCTATGCCCTTGAAATGCTCTCGATTTGGCTGGCCGCGGAAGAGATGGAAGCCGAGCTACTGCGCTTGGATCCCTCGATTGCAGATCACGACTCGATCTTTATCGCCCAAGGGCGGGAGATCACCCGCTTTGTCGCCGCCTATCGGGCTCACTTCATCCCCGCTAAAGAACCTACGGCCAAAGATCAACCCCTCGATGCGGCCCACGCCTGGGTGATGTTACAACAGTGTGACGACCAGATCAACCGTTTTCGACAATTCGCCTTGCGTAAAGGGAGCGACCTCAAGCTAACTTACCTGCTGGAGCGCCTTGAAAAGATTCTGGCCCGCATCCGGGCCCTGCTAGGCATTTTGGATGAAAAAGACGTGGGGGCGATCCAGACCAAAAGCCTGGCTCTCTTTCGCCAACTGGTGGCGGAACAGAGCACCGAGCACAGCGTCACCGGTCTACTTCGCCAGACCAGCTACCTGCTGGCCAAAAGCGTAACCAATCTCGCCAGCAAAACCGGCGAACATTATGTGACTGAAGATCGGCGCGGATATATCGAAATGTTAGGCCGGGGGTTGGGCGCGGGTGTTTTCATTGCGGTGATGGCCCTCATCAAGATTCGCATCGTGGCTATGGAGCTGCCCATGGAGTGGACCACCTTATGGGTCAGTCTGAACTATGGCCTCGGTTTTGTTATTATCCATATGCTTCACTTTACTGTGGCGACCAAACAACCGGCCATGACCGCCGCCTACATTGCTGAAAAGTTGGAACATGCCCGTAACGGTTCGGTCGATCAAACAGAGCTGGCTCAACTGATTGTCAAGGTGGGGCGCTCACAATTTGCGGCGATTCTGGGGAACGTGGCCGCGGCGCTCCCGGTGGCCCTGGTCATCGGCCTGGTGGTGAATGCGCTCACCGGCAGCGCCGTGATGAAACCGGCCAAAGCCGCCGAACTGATGCAGGGCCAGAACCCTCTGACCAGTCTGGCGCTCTTTTATGCCGCCGTTGCCGGTATTTGGCTCTTTGTTGCCGGACTGGTCGCCGGTTATTTTGACAATCGAGCCCTGTATCTGGATCTGCCGGGGCGGATTCGCCAGCATCCCTTGCTGGAGCGCCTGTTGTCGCCCAAGCAGCGCAATCGCCTCGCCGACTATATCAGTGAGCACTACGGCGCCTTATGGGGCAACTTCTTTTTTGGCGTTATGCTGGGCGTGACCGCCTATGTGGGCTATCTGCTGAGTGTACCGTTAGATATCCGCCACGTAGCCTTTTCGGTGGCCAATGTCGGCTACTCATCTATCGTGACTTGGCCCGGAATTTGGGTCTTTCTAGAGTTTGTGTGCTTTGCCCTGGTCATTGGTGTCGTTAACCTGACCGTCAGCTTCGTGTTCGCCCTGAACGTGGCCATCCGCTCGCGCGGGATCCGTCTCGGCGGCATTGGCTCTATCATCAAGGCCTGTTGGCAAGAAGTGCGCCACCGGCCCTGGGGGCTTGTTCTACCGCCGACCGTAGAGCCGGACAGAAGCCAACAACATGCTCAAGGCTAAGGCCTCCACGCTGAGCCCTGAGCGGAGCAAATGAAAAAACAATACAGGTAAAAGCTATGCTATCAAACAACGCGGTGCCCATAATGTCTCTCCAGCAGGCAGAGTTGGCCTTTAAGCCCAATGTCGGCGTTTTTGACTTGACCTTTGACGTGGCCGAAGGGGCGATCCTGGGCATGATTGGGCCCAGCGGCTGCGGTAAAACCACCACCGTCCGCCTGCTGGCCGGCCTGCTCAAGCCGACCGCCGGCCGGCTGACGGTCATGGGCAAAGACCCCACCCAGTTTACCGAAGCCGATCAGGAGCAGCTCGGCTACATTCCCCAGCACTTCGTGCTTTATCCCAACCTAACCGTGGCTGAGAACATCCACTTTCTCTCGTCCCTGTATGGTATGTCCTCGGCTCAGCGCCGGCGCCGGCTGGACGAGCTGCTGGCCTTTGTTGATCTGACCGAAGCCAGGGACCGGCTGGGCAGCAACCTCTCCGGCGGGATGCAGCGCCGCCTGATGCTGGCCGGCTCACTCATGCACAATCCGCGCCTGCTCTTTGCCGATGAGCCAACCGCCGGCATCGATCCGGTCTTGCGCCGCCGCTTTTGGGATTACTTCCGGCAGTTGCGCGACGAGGGCCGCACCCTCTTGGTCACCACCCAATATGTCGGTGAGGCGGCCTACTGTGATTATGTGGCCGTGATGCGGGCCGGCCGGGTGTTGATGGTGGAAACGCCGGATGATCTGCGCCGCAAAGCGATGGGCGGTGAGATCATCCAGCTCACCGTGCCCAAAGCGCGCCGCCGTGAAATGGAGCTATTCCTGGACGAGCTGCCCGGCATCAAGGATGCCCGGACAGTCCCCGGCACGACGGATCAACTGCACCTGCTGGTGGATCGCGCCGGCTCGATGCTGCCGATCGTCCTCAAGGCCCTGGCCGACTCGCTCCAGTTCACTCCCCAGGCCGCCGAACCTTATCTCCCTCCCTTTGACGACATCTTTGTCAAAATTATGCAAGACGCCGAGGCAGACCATGATTGAACAGCAGGCTCTATCGAGCAGACCGGCTTTGGCTGACTCCGAACCGCGCCCGGCCAAATGGCAAAAATGGCTCATCCGGATGCTGGCTTTCTTCATTAAAGAAGTCAACGAAATGCGCCGCCAACCCAAGCTCTTGGTCAGTCTGGTCGGCGGCCCGTTTTTAGTCCTGTTGCTCTTTGGGATTACCTTTCGCACCATGAGTCCCATTGTTGAAACCATCCTGGTCTTGCCGGAAAGGGGCGTATCAGGATTAGACGAAACGCAAATCCGCCAGACTATCGGCTTGAACTTTACCCTGGTTGACATGACCACCGACTTCAATCATGCCCTGGCCCGGCTTCAAGCCAACGAGGTCGATCTGATCCAGATCGTGCCCCCCGATGTTCAGCAGCGGGTCATTGACGGCGACCCGGTCACGCTGGATTTTCGCTCCAACACCATCGATCCGACCGTGGAAGCCTGGATTCAATATTTGGCCTACGCGGAAGTCAACGAGGTGAACAAGTTCTTGCTCCAAAGTCTGGCCGAAACGGCCCAAACCGAGGCCGTTCAGTTACAAATCCGCCTCGGCGAAGCTCAAGAGCCGCTGGCCCGACTGAATGCGGCTCTAAGCCCCGCGGAATTGCAGAAAACCAAGGAAACGCTTCAAACGCTGCGGCAAGATTTGACTGCCTGGGAAACGCACCTACCACCACCCGAGCTACAAATCCGCCCAGGGGATGTTCAAGAGTCGCTGGTCCGGCTGAATCCGGCCTTAAGCCCCGGGGAACTACAACAAACCCAAGAAACACTTCAAACACTGCGGCAAGATTTAGGCAACTGGGTGAAGCATTTACCGCCGGCCAATCAAAGCGACACCGCGGATGACACGCAAATCGGCTTGATTTACCAGAGTATTAATCAACTGCAGACCGGACTCTTGAGCGTGGAAACTTCGATCGACTCGGGTGAAATTCGCCAGCAGGCGGCGCTTATTCGAGCCGTTACAGATGAGATCAACCGTCTCGACGGCTACATCAATATTTTCGTCGGCGTCCCGCCGGATCGAATTGTCTCGCCGGTACAGTTGAGTTACGCCAACCTGCGCGGCGGCGCTTACAGCACGGTTATTTTTCACGCCCCGGGGGTGCTGGCCTTGCTCATTCAACACGTGGCGATCACGCTGGGGGCCTTGGCCTTGGTGCGGGAACGGCTCAGCGGCACCTTTGAGCTTTTTCGGGTGGCCCCGCTCAACAGCGTCCAACTCCTTTTGGGCAAGTACCTGGGCTATACGCTCTTTGTCAGCGTGACCTCGCTGGCACTGGTGCTGTTGATGCGCTTGATCAAAATCCCCTTGCAAGGCAGTCTGCTCGACTTTGCCGGCCTGCTGCTGCTGACCACGCTGGCCTCGCTCGGGATCGGTTTTGTGATTTCACTCGTCTCAAACTCGGACCTGCAGGCGATTCAGTACACGATGCTGGCGTTGCTGCTGTCCGTTTTCTTCAGCGG
>CALMIS010000311.1 GCA_937864185.1 uncultured Chloroflexota bacterium | reverse complement strand
GTGGGGATGGCCTTCCGCTTTGTGATTGTGGCGCTGGTGTTGTACTATTTGCAACGGCGCTGCCACGGCCAGGGCCAGGTTAAGAGCCTCACCTTCCCCATCAAAGTGTATGAAAACCCAAAAACAAAATAGGCTCACCCTCACCCCCAACCCCTCTCCCACTGGGAGAGGGGAGTCGCGTTAGCGACGGGGTGAGGGTTATCTCCAAAGGAAACCCGATGAAACCTGACCGCAACAACTTTATCCTGTCGCTGGTGATTATGGTCATCTGGCTGTTGATTGTGCTGGGCGGCGAGTTGCTGCAAGCCGGCGCCGGCAGCCTGGATGCCCTGGTCACGCAGCGCATTGTCATCTCACTGATTTTGGCCCCGCTCTTTTTGGTGGGCGTGATTGCCTGGTTCAAGTGGCCCTGGGCTGAGATGGGGCTGAAAGCGCCGCAGCCGCTCGGCAGTTTGTGGCTGGGCGTGCCGGCGGCGCTCTTTATTCTGGCCTTTGTGGGCATTGGCGTGGCAGGCGGTCTGCCGCCGGCGCAAGTCATCCTCTTTGTGCTGATTAACACCTTGCTGGTGGGCGTGTCTGAAGAGCTGATGTTCCGGGGCATTATGTTTTGGACGGCCCTGCCGCGCTTCAGCATTTGGCCCGCCATCTGGATTACCTCGCTGCTTTTTGGCGGCGTCCACACCCTCAACGCGCTGATGACCGGCGACACTATCGCCGGGGTGGGCCAGGCCTTGCAAGCTACGCTGTTTGGGGTGTGGATTACGGCCATTCGCCTGCGCACCCGCTCGATCCTGCCGGCTATGCTCATTCACGGGTTGTGGGATTTCAGCGTTTTTCTGATGGGTGCTTCGGCGGCGGCGGCCGCCAGTGCGGACATCGAACCGGGCGCGGCGCAAAAACTGATTGGCCCCGTGCTGCTGGAACTGCCCCTCTTTTTGTACGGTCTGTGGCTGCTGCGCGGCATCGGGAGAAAAGACAAGGCGGAGTTGTTAAAATAAGGACCAAACCGCAAAAAAGCGCACGGTAAAAAAATGCTTTTCAAAGGTTGCCCTGAATTGGACAGGATTAACAAGATTTACAGGATTAAAAAATTTGCATAATCTTGTAAATCTTGTAAATCTTGTCTGTTAAATGGCAAAAAGTTATCAGAGGAGAAGAAGTGAAAAAATCTATCTTTATCATCACCCTGCTACTGCTGGCGCTGACCACCGGCATCGCCCTGGCCCAGACCCCCGAAGGTAAAGAATACACCGTTCAGCCCGGCGACTCGCTCAGTGCTATTGCTAAGAAGGAATACGGCAATCCGCAAGCCTTCCCGGCGATTGTGGCGGCCACCAACGCCAAAGCCGCCGAAGATGACAGTTTCGCCGTTATCAAGGAGGCCAGAACCATTCTGGTGGGTCAAAAGTTGTGGCTGCCCGTTCAGCCAATTCCAGAAACAACCGTAAATAACGAGGTAATCACCATGACCACCCCTACCGCCTGGCCCAACCTGGCCGATTATCCCCACCTGGTGCAGGCCCAACTCAGCAATCAGCCTTCGGCGCAGGAGATGTTGGCCGAGGCCGGGGCCGCGTGTCCGGAGATAAACACGGGCCGGCCATATCCCCTGGCCGAACCGGACTACACCGGCAAGCGGGCGCGCGATTTGAGCGCCTTTGAAACCGCCCTGGCCGATTTTACCCCGGAACGGGCGGCGGCGCTGGACGCCCTGCTGACGGGCAAAACCATCCCGGAGCTGCAGAGTTTGCTTGATAGCGGCGACCTGACCTCGGCGGAATTGGTTACCTATTACGTGGACCGCATCCGCCGATACGATCTCGATAAGCTGAACTCGGTCATGGAATTGAACCCCGAAGCGCTGGACATCGCCCGCAAGCTGGACGCGGAACGGGCTGCCGGAACGCTGCGCGGCCCAATGCACGGCATCCCGGTGCTGCTGAAAGATAACATCGCCACCGGCGACCGGACGCATACCACCGCCGGAGCCTCCGCGCTGCAAGATTGGGTGGCCGACCGGGACGCCTTTCTGGTGCAGCAAATCCGCGCGGCGGGCGGGCTGATTTTGGGCAAAGCCAACCTCTCCGAGTGGGCCAACTTTATGGACCCCTGTATGCCCAGCGGCTTCAGCGTGGTTGGCGGCCAAACCCGCCACCCCTACGGCCCCTTCGACCCGCGTGGCTCCAGCAGCGGCTCGGCGGTCTCGGTGGCGGCCAAACTGACCACCGTCAGCGTCGGCTCGGAAAACTCCGGGTCGCTCATCCCGCCCGCCCGGGGGAACCGGCCGGGCGCCCCGCGCCCCAGCCAGGGCTTAATCAGCCGCGATTACGTGGTACCGCTGGGGCCTGATCTGGACACACCCGGCCCGATGGGCCGCTCGCTGACCGATGTGGCCATCCTGCTCAACGCCATGACCGGCGTTGACCCCCGCGACCCCAAAACCGGTGACGCCGCCGCGCTGGCCGGTGCCGATTTCACCCAGTTTCTTAACCTTGACCGCGCCCGCGGTCTGCGCGTGGGCATCGTCACTGACGGGACGGAGGCTGGAAAACCGGCTGAAATCGCGGTATTGCAGGCCCAGGGCATCGAAGTGGTGGAAATTAACGCGGCGGAGGTACTCCCCTACAACCAGGTAGACACCGCTTTTCCCCAGTTGCAATATGGTTTCCAGGCCGGCCTCAATACCTTTTTGGCCGGGTTAGGCCGGCCCGCGCCCGTCGCCAGCATCGCCGAGGTTGTAGCCTTTAACGAAGCCGATATGGCTAACCGCGCTCCCTACGGCCAGGGCTTTGTCAAGTGGTCGGCTGAAACCGATCTGACCGCCGCCGACCAGGCCCAAATTCTGGCCGAAGCGCAAGCCTACGCCACCGCCTGGATGAACGCGCTCGTCCAGACTTACCACGTTGACGTGGTGAATATCGATATCCTCTATGCCGCCAATGCCGGTGCCGCCGGCGTCCCCGCGCTGACCATTCCGACCGGGTTGGATGCCAAGGGGCAGCCGACCAGCATCATCCTCAGCGGTCCCTATCTCTCCGACCCGGATTTATTGACCGTAGGCTACGTCCTGGAACAAGCTCTGCAAGGCCGGGTGGAGCCAGATTTGGATGCAACAATCAAGCAAATTGAAACTGTGACTGGAAAATAACCTATGAAAAAACTAATTTTAATCGCAACCCTGTGTCTGTTAGCCCTGACCGTTACCCCCGCCCTGGCTCAGGCCCCTGAGGGCAAGGAATACACCGTTCAAGCCGATGACTGGCTCAGCAAGGTGGCCGAGAAGGAATACGGCGACCCGCTGGCCTATCCGGTCATCGTTGAAGCCACCAACGCCAAGGCGGCCGAGGATAACAGCTTCAGCGCCATCACGAACCCCAATGTCATTGAAGTGGGTCAAAAGCTGTGGCTGCCGGCTGATATAGCGGGGGTTGAAAGCCCGGCTGCGACAGCCGTAGCCGAAGCAGGCCAATTCGTCAATCTCGAAAAAATCGCCTGCCCGGAATTCATCAGCACTTCACCGCTTTTTGCCGATGAGGTGGCAGGAAAAACCTATGAATGTGGCCTGCTGGCGGTGCCGGAAAATTACGCCGCCCCCGCCGGCCGCACCATCGAACTGGCTTACCTGCGGCTGTTCAGCCCCGCCGAGACGCCCGCGTCGGACCCCTTGCTGTACTTATCCGGCGGCCCCGGCGGTTCGGCGGTGCGAGAGGCGGCCACTATTCCCAATCTCAGGTCCAATTTGCAGGCTGTCCGAGTAACCCGGGACCTTGTATTTTATGACCAACGCGGCACCGGGCTATCGGCTCCGCTGAATTGCGGGCCGGTGCAGGCGGGCATCGGCGCGGCCATTGAGCTTTTGCCGGAGCAGGCGGAGGCGATTCAAGCGATTGAAAGCGACACCGAGAAAGCCCAGGTTTACAATGTGGCTGTCTGCGCCGGGGTCTACGGCGCGGCCGGGGTTGACCTGGCCCATTACAACAGCATCGCCAGCGCCAAAGATATGGCCAGGTTGATGACCGGCCTGGGCTATGAGCAGTACAATCTCTACGGCACCAGCTACGGCACCAAACTGGCCCAGGTGGCCCTGCGGGAAACCCCGGAGCGCATCAGACAGGCGGTGCTGGATGGCACCTCGCCGGTGTCGCAGCCCCAAATGGCCAACTCATTTATTGAGTCTAACGAGCAGTATGTCCGCCTCTTTGCCCAATGCGCCGCCGACCCGGCCTGCAATGCCGCCTACCCCAACCTGCCCGACCGCTTCACGGCGCTGCTGAACCGGCTCAAGGATAATCCCATTGCGCTCGAAGAGCCGATTAAGCCGGTGGGCCTGATGACCTTGCTCGCGGGCAATGAACCAATTAACATCATCGACCCGTCATTCTTTAACACCCTGATAAACATCAACAACGCGGTCAACAATCACGATTGGGGCGATCAAATTAGCATCGCCGGCCAGATACCGCGCACCATTCTGGCTCTGGAAGAGGACGACATCGAGTATGTCCGGGGCGTGTTTGTGCTGCCGGACATCGGGGCGGCTCCGGCTGACGAGGTGCAGGCTGTATCCGATGAAAGCCGGATCCATCCCGATAACGACTACGTCGCGCCGACGATTGACGCGCTGCTGGCGGAGGCCCAAAAAACGCCCACCGTTGCCAACGCCTCGACGCCGGAACAGCAATGGGTGGCCCTGGTCATCAATCACCTGGCGGCTCGCCTGCAAAACGGGGACAAGCAGACCGATGTCATTAGCGATATGATTGACCTGGCCATCTTACCGGCTCAGGGCCGCGACTCCCAACTCCTCATAGATTATGCCAACGAATTTCTACCCCAGGATATGGCGACCCAGGCTAACGCTCTGGTTGAGGCCATGACCCCGGCTGATGTCCGCACCACGATGTGGCATCTTAATGAAGTGGCCGAGGCCATGCGCTTCAACCCGGAGGACCAGCCCGGCTTTCATGAAGAAGTTACCTGGGCCGTGAATTGCGCCGAGGATGTCTCTTTGCGGAGTGCGGATGTTTTGGAGGCGGCCATCGCGGCGGCAGCGTATCCGCAGTTAGCCCAGGGCGACAGAAGGTCATACGAATTTCTTGAGCGCGGCTGTAACTTCTTCCCGAAAACGGTGGTCGCTCCAAACTTTGTCGAGCCGGTAGTCAGCGATACCCCCGTCCTCTTCATCCAGGGCGATCTGGACGCGGCCACCCCGCCCTCCCAAGCGCGAGAGGTGGCCGGCCACTTGAGCAACGCCACCTTTGTTCTGTTTGGCAGCGAGGGGCATGTGGTGGC
>CALMIS010000310.1 GCA_937864185.1 uncultured Chloroflexota bacterium | reverse complement strand
ATGAACAATTGACAATGACCAACGGCCAACCCTCCAACCCTCCAACCTTCCAACCCTCCAACCCTCCAACCTTCCAATCTTCCAATCTTCCATCCTTCCCCCCTTCCCTCCCCACCCGCTGCCCCCACACCATCGTCGAGCTTTTCATTGCCGGCACCGAGCCGCGACAGGTCGACAGTTGGCACCAACGCATCGCCATCGATCAGCGCACCGGCCTGCGCGCTGGTCCCGGCTGCCCGCCGGCGACCGTCACATCCCCCCCCTCCCCCCCCTCCCCCTCCGAGTCCCAAGCCTGGGCGACCAAACAGGGCGTTCCCCAACCGCCTCAAGCCTACTCGCCTCTTTGCAATGAACCATTAGCAATGAATAATGAACAATTAGCAATGAACAATGAACAATTAACAATGACCAACGGCCAACCCTCCAACCCTCCAACCCTCCAACCCTCCGACTTCGCTCAGGGCCAATCCTCCAATCCTCCAACCCTCCAATCCTCCAACCCTCCAGTCCTCCAACCCTCCAATCCTCCAACCCTCCAAAACAACCTCATCTTCACCAGCCCCGACCACGGCTCTGTCTTCCGCCTGGTGCCCAACATCCCGGCCGATAAGCAAAAGGTTCGCGTCAGCGTCCGGCCTGCTGATGGCCTTCAGCTAGCCGAGATCCGGCTGCTGATCAATGGCCAACCGCTCGCCGAGGGGCCGGAGACGCTGTGGCAGATGGCGCCGGGGCGGTACACCTTTGAGGCGGTGGGGATCGATGCAAAGGGGAACGAGACTCGAGGGGGAACGGTGTCGATTGAGGTGATTAAATAAGTTCGATGTAACTACTCAGCTACTTCGCCCCTCGATTAGAAATCGGGGCTAAAACCGGGAAGTCCCTGCAGGGACTTCCCACCTTCAGCCGGAAATTCTATTTCACGGCCTTGGCCTGAGTAGTTACAGTTCGATTTTGTCTTTCCCTGTGGTAGAATGATGTTAAGAAGGAAGAGATATAATGACTCACCAAGTTGAGAATTACAATACTATTTTTGAAACTGTAAGAAACTGGCCCGTTACGGAACGTCTCAGTTTGATGAAAGATATTCTCAATACGTTGCCTGCGGAGATGGAAAGCGCCGAGGTGAAGCATAGACCTAGCGCTCCAAGTACCTTAGAAGAAGCATTGGGATTACTAGCCGGCTCTCGCAAAACCGCTCCATCTGATGAAGAAATTCAAAGTATACTTCACGAGCGTCGTTGGGAGGAGTATGTCTAACCTCAAAGGCGCGCTCGCCGGCGCGCTGGTCGGCGCGATAGGCGGCCCGCTGGGGGTAGGCTTGCTGGGCTTCGTCATGCTCAGCCTAGCCTGGACGACCCAAGGCTGGTTGGAAGGCTGGTCAAACCAGGAGTTCGCCAGCGCTTTGGCCTACGCAGCCGGCTTTGGGGTACTGATTGCGCCCTTTGGGGCCTCGGCCGGGGCGCTGATTGGGGTGGTGATCGGCGGCTTTAGCCGCTGGTTTGGCAGCGAGCTCAACGCCGCCAGCTTTGGCGGCTTCATCGGCGCGGTTGTCGGCCTGATTGCCGGCATCTATATCTCCGGCAGCGGCGACCTGGCCCCCTTTCTGATCAGCTTCATCGCCACGACCGTCATCAGCATTGGTGTGGCCATCGCGGCCAAGCGACTACATCAACGCCTGGTCCACACCCCGCTTTCCTAGCGACCCTTTATGATAAGTTGAGAAATTTTGGAGGAGTCTGGAGGATTAGAAGGCTGGAAGGCAGGAAGGTGGAAGGCTGAGAAAAGACAGCCGATCAATCCTCCACCCCTCCAATCCTCCAAATTAAAGAGTGAGGTAGCATGAGAACATCCCTTCTATTTTTAACTGTCATTCTAATCATCATCACTGCCTGCCAACCCGGGGCGACGCCGATCACCCAAAGTGACCAGACCCCGGCCAGCGACCCCGGTTCGGCCCAGGCCGTGACGACCGAGGCCCCGGTTGAAGCAGCCGGCCAGGCGGCGACCGCCGAGACGGCGCCGGAGTCTGACGAGCCAACGGCTGCCCCCACCAAGACCCCACCCCCCACCCCGAGCGGGCCGGTTCCGCCGCTGGTGGTCTCGACCTCGCCGGAGCGGGGCGCTGATGTGCCGCTGGACGCTCCGTTGGAAGTCACCTTCGACCAGCCGATGGCCCAGGACACCGTCGAGGCCGCTTTCAGCCTGGAGCCGAGCGTCGAGGGTAGCCTGGAATGGGTCGATGAACGGACGCTGCGCTTTACCCCCGAGTCGCCGCTGGAGCGTGGCGAGCAGTACACCCTCCAGATCGCCGAGACGGCCGAAAGCGCCGAGGGGTTGGCCCTCAATCGTCCCTTTGAGCAGCGCTTTGACACGGCCGGCTTTTTGGAAGTCGCCAATGTCCAGCCCACCGACGGCACCACCGATGTGGCCGCCGACGCCACTATCACGGTCTTCTTCAATCGCCCCGTCGTGCCCCTGACTCCGGTGGGCCAAACGGCAGCCCTGCCCGATCCGCTCGAGTTAGACCCGCCGGTCGATGGCCAGGGCGAGTGGCTCAATACCGCCACCTACCAGTTTACGCCGGAAGGGAGTCTGCCGGCGGCCACCGAGTTTACCGCCCGTATTCCCGCCGGCCTGACCGATCTCTCCGGCCAGGCTGAGCTGGCGGACGATTTCGAATGGACATTCACCACCGTCAAACCGGCCGTAATCGCCAGCCTGCCCGGACCGGGCGACCTCTACGTCAGCCCGAGCCCGGTCATCAGCGTGGCTTTTAACCAAATGATGGATCGCCAGGCTGTTGAGCAGAACTTGACCCTGGTCAACGCCGCCAGCGGCGAGCCGGTCTCCGGTGAGTTTAGCTGGACCGATACCGGCTTGACCCCGCCTGCCCCGGATCCGGCCGGGCTGCCGCCCTGGGAGGTCCAGGATCAGCCGGCGCCGGAACCTGCCGGCGTCCAAACGGTAGCCTTTACTCCGGCCGAGTCGCTCGACCTGGGCGCCGACTACGAGATTCTGCTTCCGGCCGGCGTCGAGAGCGAAGCCGGTGTCTCCACCGAACAGACTTACAGCGCCAGCTTTACGGTTACGCCGGAGCCGGATGTGCTCAGCACCTCCCCGGCCGCCGGCGAGCAGTTTGCCGATCCCTGGCAGGGCTTGCAAATTACCTTTAATGCGCCCATCAGCCCGAGCTCGGTCACCCTGGGCGAGAGCCTGATCCTCGAGCCGGACATCGCCGCGACTGACGTCTACACCTACTGGGATGCCAACGCCACGGTTCTCAACCTCAACTTCCCGGCCCGGGAGAATCGAGCCTATACCGCCACCCTGACCACCGACGTTACCGGCCGGTACGGCCAACCTCTGGCCGACCCGGTCACGATCAACTGGCAAACCCTGCGCCGCTCCCCTTACGTCAATCTGGTCAGTCCGGCCATCGGGCTCTACAACGGCTACCAGAACGAGACCTACATCTATATGACCGTGCGCAACCTCAACCGGGTTCGCTTTGAGCTGTACACCTTGCCGGTGGACGATTTTCTGGCCCTCAGCCGCGACTCCTTCCGCGGCTGGAGCGGCGACGACGGCCAAAGCTGGCAGGACTATCAGCCCGAGGCCGCTAACCGGCTGGGGGAATGGCAGCAGACCACCGACCCCGAGACCTTTGTCAACTACGTCTACAAGGTCGACGTCAGCCAGGCGGCTTTCAACGGCGAGGCGCTGCCGCCCGGCCTCTACTACCTGCAGGCTTCGGCTGAACCGGAGGATTACTATGACGAGGCCCAGGCTGAAGGCGAGGTCATCGATCGTCAAATCCTGGTCGTTAGCCGCCGGAACCTGACCGTTAAACAGGGTCAGGGCGACGGCCTGGCCTGGCTGACCGACCTGCAAGATGGCCAGCCGGTCGGAGGTGTACCGCTGGAGATTCGGGTGGACGCCGGCGAGGCTCAATCCACCGAGACGAATAACGACGGCGTGGCTCAGTTCGACTTCGAGTGGGCGCCGGACGGACCCTCCCCGGCCTTGTTCGTCCTGGCCGGCGATCCCGACCAGCCCGGCGAGGAGTTTGCCGTCGGTAGCTCGGAGTGGAGCGCGGGCATCAACACCTATGAGTTTGGGAATCTGTGGGACGGCAGCAACTTCCACTACAGCAGCCCTTACGCCGGCTACGTTTACACCGATCGACCCCTCTACCGGCCCGGCCAGACGGTCAACTTCAAAGGCATCATCCGGGCCGACGATGACGCCGACTACAGCCTCCCAACCGCCGCCGAGAGCGCCCTGGTCCGGATCTACGACGCCCGCTACTCGATCATCTTTGAGGACGAGTTCTCGCTGAACGGCTTCGGCACCTTCAACGGCGATTTTGTTCTGGACGAAGAGGCCAGCCTGGGCAGCTACCAGATCGAGGTCAGCTACGACAGCCCGGCCGACAGCACCCGGACCGTGGCCTACCGCAGCTTTAACGTGGCCGAGTACCGCAAACCTGAATTTTTGGTCGAGGCCGCGACAGACAAACCGGCCTATGTTGAGGGCGAAACCATCGAGCTGACCGTCGACAGCGCGTTCTTCTTCGGCGGGCCGGTGGCCAACGCCGAGGTGCGCTGGACCCTGCTCTCCGACCCTTACTACTTTGAGTACGAGGGTGAAGGCTTCTACGATTTCACCAACGAGCCGGACAGCCGGGCCACCCCCTTTATCCCCGAGCGCGGCTTTGGCCAGGAGATTGCCAGCGGCACCGGCACCACCGATGCTAACGGCCGCTTCAGCCTCGAGGTGCCGGTCGATCTGACCGGCTTCCAAACCAGCCAGAGCTACACCTTTGACGTGGCCGTGACCGGGCTCAATAATCAAGAGGTCGCCACTCAAGCGCGGGCCACGGTTCACCAGGGCGAGGTTTACGTCGGCTTGCGGCCCACCGAGTACCTGGGCCAGGTCAACGAAGCCAACGAGATCGAGGTCCTGACCGTGGATTGGGACAGCCAGCCCGTGGCCGATCAAGCGGTTGAGCTGGTGGTGGCCGAGGAGAACTGGTACAGCGTCCAGACCCTCGATCCGGAAGGCAGCCGGACCAGTCCGGAGGCGCAGTTTACCTGGCAGAATTTGGCCGAGAACGTGGCCGTCTTCACCACCACCGTCACCACCGGTCCCGATGGCCTGGCCACGGCCACCTTTACTCCGGAACAGGCCGGTAACTACAAGGTTTACGCCCGCACCGTCGATCAGGCCGGCAATGAAGTCTTCAGCTCGGCCTTCCTGTGGGTGACCGGCGCTGAGTTTGTCAACTGGGGCCAGGAGGACAACGACCGGATCGAACTGGTGGCCGACCGGGACCAGTACAACACCGGCGAGACGGCCAGCATCCTCATCCCCCACCCTTACAGCGACACCGTCACCGCCCTGATCACCCTGGAGCGCGGCCACATCTACGACTACTTTGTGACCGAGCTGGACAGCAACAGCAGCCAGATCGAGATTCCGATCACGGCCGAGATGCACCCGAACATCTACGTTTCGGCCACGCTTATGGATGGCTCCAGCGGCGCCGGCGAGGTGCCGAGCTTCAAGCTGGGTTACACCCGCTTGAATATCGATCCGGCCGAGAAGACTTTGCAAATTGATCTGACTCCCTCCGACCCGGAGCTGGACCTGGGCTACTACGTGCCCGGCGATGACGTCCAGTTCAACGTCGAGGTGACCGACTTTGAGGGTAACCCGGTCGAGGCGGAGGTCTCGCTGGCTTTGATCGACAAGGCGGTCCTGACCCTCTTCCCGGATCCGCCGGGGCAGTTGCTGGATGCCTTCTGGCTGCGCCGGCCGCTGCAGGTCAACACCGGGGTCAGCCTGACCCTGGCCCTGGAGCGCATCAACCGGGCGCTGGATGAGCGCAAAGGCGGCGGCGGCGGCGATGGCGGCATCGGGCCCGACTCGGTGCGGCAGGAGTTTGCCGACACGGCCCTCTGGCTGCCCGAGCTGGTTACCGACGAGAGCGGCCAGGCCACCGCCGAGGTCGAGCTGCCGGATAACTTGACCACCTGGGTGCTGATTGCCCGGGCGGTCACCGGCGAGGAGACGCTCGTCGGCGAGGCCCGGACGGAGATTGTGGCCAGCAAGCCGCTTTTGGTCCGGCCGGTCACGCCGCGCTTCCTGACCGCCGGCGACCAGGTCGAAATGAGCCTGATCGTCCAGAGTAACTTTGCTGAGGCCTTAACGGTCCAGCCCAGTTTTGAAGCCGAGGGCTTGACGATCGAGGCCTGGCGTCTCGGGGCCGAGGCCGGAGCCGAATGGCAGGCCCTGGCCGAACTGGACGAGCTGACCGTCGAGCCGGGCGAGGAGGTGGAACTGGAGTTTCAAACCACGGTCGAAGAGGCTCCGCTCGCTCAACTGACGATGGGGGCCCGGGGCGAAACCTACGGCGACGGCACGGCCTTTGAACTGCCTATCTTCTACCCGGCTACGCCCGAGACGGTCGCTACCGTGGGCGTGCTGCCGGAAGACGGCCAACGGGTGGAAGGCATCGCCCTGCCGGCCGAGGTAGTGGCCAACCAGGGCCAGCTATCCCTGCAAGTGGAGCCCAGCCTGGCCGCCGGCCTGCGCTCCGGCTTGAGCTATCTCAACGGCTATCCCTATGAGAGCAGCGAGCAGACCGCCAGCCGCCTGCTGGCCAATCTTTACCTCAATCAGGTTTTGCCGCCGGCGGACTCGGCCGGCGGTGACCGACTGCCGACCCTGGTCAGCCAGGCCGTGCAGCGGTTGATCAGCCAGCAAAACGTGGACGGCGGCTGGGGCTGGTGGCAAGGCGCGCCGAGCCAGCCTTTCTTGACCGCCTATGTGCTGCTGGCCCTGGCCGAAGCCCGCCAGGCCGACTTTACGGTCGAGGATTGGATTATGCAGAGCGCCGTCGATTATCTCAACAATCAGTTCGACGCGCCGCAAGATATCGAGGCGGGCTGGCAGGCCAACCAGCAGGCCTTTATCCTCTACGCCCTGGCCCAGGCCGGCGATGAGGAAACGAGCCGGGCCGTGGCCCTGTTCGAGAATCAGCGCGAGCAGTTGGATACCTACGGAAAAGCTTTCCTGGCCCTGGCCCTGCACCAAACCGACAGCGACGCGCCCCAGATCGAGACCCTGCTCAGCGACATCACCGACGCGGCCGTGGCCAGTGCCACCGGGGCCCATTGGGAAGAGCGCCAGGTCGATTTGCAATCGATGAACACGGACGTCCGCAGCACGGCCATCGTCGTCGCCGCGTTGTCGCAACTTGAACCGGACCACCCCCTCCTGCCCCAGGCCGTGCGCTGGCTGATGACGACCCGGTCCCAAGGCGGTCACTGGGCCTCAACCCAGGAGACAGCCTGGTCGATCATCGGTCTGAGTGAGTGGCTGACGGGCAGCGGCGACCTTGAGGCCGAGTATCGCTGGCAAGTGGCCCTCAACGGCCAGGCGTTGGCCGATGGCGAGGTCGATGCGGCGACGTTGGCCGAGGCGACCGATCTGCGCGTAGCCGTGAGCGACCTGCTGACCGAGGCGGTCAATCGCTTGACAATCGAGCGCGAGTCGGCGGGCGGCGATGAGGCCGGTAATCTCTACTACGGCGCCTACCTGACCTACTACCGGCCGGTCGAAGCGGTGGAGCCGCTGGATCGGGGCATCGTCGTCTCGCGCCAGTACAGCCTGCAAGGCAGCGACCAGCCGATCAGCGAGGCCGAGGTGGGCGACTTCATTACCGTCAAATTGACCCTGGTGGCCCCCAATGATCTGCACTATGTGGTGGTGGAGGACTATCTGCCGGCCGGAGCCGAGGCCCTCGACAGCAGCCTGGCCACCACCAGCCTGACCGCCGACCAACCGCAAGTCGAGCGGGCAGGGGCGGAAGATCTGTGGGGCGCCTGGCGCTTCACCCACACCGACCTACGTGACGAAAAGGCCGTCCTCTTTGCCGATTACCTGCCGCAAGGAGTCTATGAGTATACCTACACCATCCGGGCCTCGCTCCCCGGCGAGTACCAGGTGGTGCCGGCCCAAGCCCGGCTGATGTACTTCCCCGAGGTCTTTGGTCGCAGCGCCGGTGA
>CALMIS010000309.1 GCA_937864185.1 uncultured Chloroflexota bacterium | reverse complement strand
TTCTTTTAGGTTGACAGGCCGTTTTATGCTCGATTACGCTCGTGTACGTAACGCGGCACTAGCGGCAAAACTATTGTAAAGGTGCTGCCTTGATGGACCTGACTCTCAAGTTTGATTTCGCCGTTCATCAGGTCCACTAACTGTTTTACGATCGAGAGGCCTAACCCGGTTCCGTTTTGTTCTCGCGTCATGGAAGCGTCTATTTGGCGGAAAGGCTCAAAGATGTAAGTCTGGGCGTCCGGAGGGATACCTAAACCGGTATCGCTGACCTCAATGGCCCAGTGGTCCGGGTCGGGACAGTAAAGATGAACTCTCACCTCTCCGGTTTTGGTAAATTTAATGGCGTTACTGACCAAATTGAACAGGATCTGCTGGAGCCGTTGCGGGTCGCCAAGCAGAAACGAGGGCATAGTGGCTGCCATGGTGGTGATCAGGCGTAAGCCTTTAGCCTGGGCCAGGACATTCATTTTGGTTTCTACTCTTTTGACCAGTTCGGTGGGGTTAAACGAACGCGCATCAAAGAGAATTTCACCTGTTTCTAACTTGGCTTGATCCAGCAGTTCACCGACGGTTTGGGTGAGGTAGTGAGTGCTGTCAATGATTTCCTGAGTGATTCTTAACTGTCTCTCGGACAGGGGGCCAAAGACGCCATTTTGCATTAATTCGGTGTAACCCAAAATAGCGCCCAAGGGTGTACGAAGCTCGTGGCTGACCTTGGCCAGGAGCTGGGTCTTTAACTGATTGGCCTTAATAGCCTGGTCTCGAGCGCTCATCAAGGCTTCCTCGGTCCGCTCGTGCTCAATGATTTCATGCTGAGCCGTCGCGTAAAGCCGGGCATTCTTGATCGCGACTGTCGCCTGATTGGCAAAAATCTGTAGGACTCGCCCATCTTCCTCACAATAGGCATTCGGCGTAAAGTTGTCCACCGTCAACAGCCCGATGGCCTGTTGATTGTGGAGTAACGGAGCGCCCATCCAACTGCGAATCCGCTCGCCTTCGGGCCAGTATTCCCAATTGGGGTCTTGATGGACATCAGGGACAATGTGAACTTTTTGGTCACGAAAGGGTTTGAGAGAGACATTTTGGCCGTCCAAGGGCAGTTTGGCTCCTAGGTAGTGACTGGGTATATTTCGGCCGGCTTGAACTTCCAAGTTATCCTCTTCTTGGAGGATAATCGAAGCGCCATCATAGTTAACCACCCGCTCCAGTTGCTCAAATATCTTATCCAGTACAATGTTTAGATCAAGACTACCGTTAATGGCCGTAGCCACTTCACGGAGACTTTCGGCAATTTTTCGCTGGCGTTGCTCCTCCTCATAGAGCCGCGCATTTTCAATAGCTACCGCCGCTTGGCCGGCCAGCATATCGAGGAGTTTTACCTGTTCAGCATCAAAAGTACAGTGTTCGCTTCTGCTGTAAACGTTTAACGCCCCAATGATCTTGGCCCCGGCCTTGAGCGGCACACTGGCGCAAGCGAGCAGACCTTCATCGCCAACCAGGGCATTGTTGAAATAGGGCGCTTCCGGCAAATTGCCCGTAATGAGAGGCTTACCCGTTAGAGTTACCTGCCCGGCAACGCTGTCGTTAACGCAGTCACCGGCCTGACCGATCATCTCCTCGCTCAGACCATAGGCACCTCTAATCGTCAAAAGCCGGCTCGCCTCATCGAGTAGGAAAATGGTGCCGGTATCTGCGTTAAGTAATCTAGCGGCGCTACGGGCAATACTGTTTAGCAGCGTGTTCAACTCTAACTGGGAGTTGATCATCTGGGTGATTTCGTACATAGCGCCCAAGCGCTGGTTAGAGCGTTGCAAGGCCAGGTTGGTGGCTTCAAGAGCAGCTTGAGCCTTTTTACGGGTGGTGACGTCTCGGAAAATACCCAGTACCAGCTTTTTTCCGCCTTTGCCTTCAATTAGGCTATCGCTGATTTCTACCGGAATGCGCCGCCCGTCTCGATGCTGCACCTCCATCTCATGCAGTTTGCGACCGGTCGTTTGCCGGGATGATTCAAAGGCTTGCCGGTAGAAAGCCGCTTGTTCCGGAGGGTGAAGCTGAGTCTGGTGCATTCCAATAAGTTCGGCGAGCGGGATGCCGACCAACTCCTCGGCTCGTTTGTTGGCATCAGTAATGAGCCCGGTATCCATATCCGCGATAATAACCGCATCGTTCGCCGCGCCGATGACCTTTCGGTACTTCTCTTCGCTCTCGCGCAGAGCCTCTTCGGCCCGTTTGCGATCCGTAATGTCACTTACTACCCCATAGATGAGCAAGTGACCATTGTCGGGATCACGGTCGACTCGAGTACTATCGCGAACCCAGATGATGCGACCATCGGCGCGAATTAAACGATATTCCATTTCGCTGTCTAGACCTTGCGCAAATCGAGCGGATTGAGTTGTAGCAAAGTCTCGGTCCTCGGGATGAACCAACTGGGAAGGCCAAAAGTTCCAATCGGCCTTGATCAACTCGGTGGGATAGCCGGTGAGCGGCTCGGTGGGCGAGATATAGCGGTTGAGGTGTTGCCCGTCTTGGGTAAGCTCGGTCACATAAATATGGTCACTGATTGAGTTAAAGATTTGACGGAGGTGTTCCTCACTCTCCCGCAAAGCCTGTTCAGTTTGACGCAACTTGGTGATGTCAACCGAAGTTTGGCTCAAATCACTGGTCATCAGTCAGCGGTCTCTTTCCCCAGTCCATTTTGGCCACCCTCTTGAACATGAGGAAGAACAACGGTAAAAGTAGATCCGTGACCGGGCTCACTTTCTAACCTCACCTTGCCTCCCATCAGGATAGTCAACTGCTTAACAATGGATAACCCTAAGCCAGCTCCACCATAAGTTCGAGTGGTAGAACCATCGGCTTGCGTAAAAGGCTCAAAAATATACTGTTGGGCCTCAGCCGGAATACCGGGGCCAGTATCAGAAACTTGCATCGCCCAATGGTTACTGTCGGGGCAGAAAAGGCGAACGATAACGCGCCCGAATTCGGTAAATTTGATGGCATTTCCGACCAAATTGGTCAAAATCTGTTGTAACCGTTTTTCATCACCCAGAACAGTGGTCGGCAAATCGCTGGCCAGGTTGGTGGTTAATTCCAGACCTTTGTTTTGGGCTAAAACGCACATGCGGGTCTGGGTGTTACGAACTAACTCCGCCAGAACCACAGGCTTCGACTCCAAGATCATACGCCCGGCATCAAGCTGAGCTTGATCGAGCAGTTCGCCCACAAGGTTAGCCAGATCTTTGGAACTGCCGATAATCTCACGGAGCGTGGCCAGTTGTTTCGCGGTGTGGGGACCGTAGATACCCATTTCTAGCAATTCGGCATAGCCCAAGATAGCGCTTAGCGGTGTCCGCAACTCATGGCTAACCCGGGCCAACAGTTCGGTTTTTAACTGATCAGCCTGGACGGCCTGATCCCGGGCTCTGATCAAAGCCATCTCCGCTTCTTTTCTTTCGGTAATGTCACGCAGCACAATAACCCGACCAGCCAGCCGTTGCCGGCCATCGTACATAGCCGAACCGCGCATATCGAACGTTCGCTGATTTCCCTGCAGGTCACGGAGGGCAATCTCCGCTTTACCTTCAATAACACTGCGGTACAGTTTGATCAGGTTGGGCCACTTGGACAAAACGAGCGTGCCAGACTGCCCTAAGGCCTCGGTCGGGGACAGGCCTAGCAGATTCTGGGCGGCCGTGTTCATATCGACCAGACGATTCTGTTCATCCAGCACAATTACACTATCGCTCATCCCATCGACCACAATCCGCCGGGCCAGCGGCATGAGATCAAACAGGCGAAAACGAAACAGATTGAAGGCCAAGGCAAGCCCGGTCACGGCGAAAAAAAATGGCGTCAGATCAAGGTTAGGTATAAAAGGCGTCGTGCGACTTAAGTATAACGCATTCCCTACCGAGGGAGCCAGTGCTGCCACGAGAGTTAACACAATCTGGTAGCGGTGGAGCGGGGTTGGCCGGTGGACCAACAGGCTCAACAGTAGAAGTGTGCCGAAAATCAGTAAGATGTAGGAAAAAATGGTGTGAACCCAGAACCAGACGCCATACGAAACATCAAGCCCTGAAAATAGATCGCCACTCAATGAAACTCGCTGCCAGATTAAGCCGTGCCGGTTGTTTGTCCAAATTAACAAGACTGTAATTGCGGGTAAAACGCCGAGACCGGCCACCAGCGACCGGGTTAACCAGTGAGCCCGCTGAGTATACTGAACACTGAAAATAAACCAAAGCACAGGGATACTAACAATACCCGGATACTGCCAGCGGCCCCAAAAAATCTTTTGGCTGAGGGGGAAGCTGGCCAACTCAAAGATGTAGCCAAAAGTCCACCAGGCTGTCGCAAACATCAAGGCCGCAAAGGTCAGGGCGCCAGGTACGCTCCGGCGCCGCCAGGCAAAAATGCTCAGCCCCACTAACACGATAAATGCAATTATTAAAGGTGCAAAATATCCAGGAAACACAAAACCGTCACTTACTGACTTGATCTTGACCGCTTGGGCTGAAATGGCAACGTGACCACAAAGGTGGTCCCTTGTCCTAACTGACTTTGAACGCCAATTTCGCCACCCATTAATTCAGCGAGCTGTTTTACAATTGATAACCCCAACCCCGTACCGCCATGGCGGCGCGTGACCGAGCCATCAACTTGCCGAAACGGTTCAAAAATGTAACCGTGGGCTTCTAAAGGAATGCCAGGACCGGTATCGATGACCTTAATGCCCCAATAAGTAGTATTGAGCCGGAAGAGCTCGATTCTAACCTCACCTTGTTCGGTGAATTTGATCGCGTTGCCGACCAGATGCGTCAGAAGTTGCCGTAGTCGATAGGGATCGTTTTCTAGCATTTCAGGGAGATTCTCGGCGACGGTGGTAAAGAATCTCAGCCCTTTAACCTCAGCCAGGGGTTGCATCTGAAGGTGAATTTCATCCAGAACTTCCTGCGGCTCAAACTTGCTAAACTCCACCTCTAATTTGCCCGAGTCGAGCCGGGCCTGATCCAACATTTCGTTAATAATATCCGTCTGACGCTGCGTACTGTCCACGATTTTGGCAATGGTCTGGCGTTGTCGCTCAGAAATAGGACCAAACACTTCCATCGAAAGCAGTTCAGCGTAGCCGAGAATACCGTTAAGAGGCGTGCGCAATTCATGACTAACCCTGGCCAATAGTTCCATTTTTATCCGGCTGGCAGCCAGAGCTTTATCGCGAGCCACCGTCAGCTTTTCCTCGATTAGCTTGCGCTCGACGATTTCGGCTTGGAGCTCGGTGTTGATCCGGCGTAGTTCGACGGTCCGCTCTTGAACCCGCTGCTCAAGATCGAGGGCGTGGCGTTGGACTTGTTTGTAAAGCTGAGCATTTTCAATGGCCACGGCCGCCTGGTTGGCCTGGAGTTGAGCCAGGGCCACTTCTTCGTCGGTAAATCGGCGAATGCCCCAGTCATCATAAATCTCAACCAAACCTACCGCGCAATCCCGGCTCAACATAGGCAGGACCAACAAAGACTGAACCTGCTCCGCTTGCATAAATTGCCGCCTGGCCGGGCTAAGGTTCGGCTGTTCCATCGTCAACTGCACGGGGACATGGTTGAGCAAAATATCATGAGCTAGCGGGTAATCCTCAAAATGATATAAAATTGTCTGAACCTCTGCCGGGGCTTCCTTTAGCCAGGTGTCCAGCCGGTAGTCCAACATCAGCTCAAGGCACTGGGTGGTGGCTTCCCACCGCCAAATTGCACAACCCGGCACCCCGAGCAGTTGGGCCATGCCTTTGGCTACCGTGTGCAAAACCTCTTGAAGGTCCAAGCTCGACGTGATCGCTGCCCCGGCCAACTCTAGAGTGAGCAACTCGCGGTGCCGCTGATTCATTTTAATCAGGGTCCGTTCTCGTTCTAGCCGGGTGGCAATAATGTTGGCGATAGCGCTAAGAAAATAGATATCCCCCTGACTAAAGGGCCGGCGTTGACGGCTAAAGACGCCCAAGACGCCAAGGGGTCGATCTTGGCCTTGAATGACTACCCAAGCGCCGCTGGTAATCTGGTTTTGGAACAGAAGGGGCCAGGACGCAGCGCGGGAGTCGAATTTGGCATTTTCTATGATTCCAACATTGAGGGCGAAATGGATAATGGGTTCGGCCTTGAAAGAATAGCTCCCGACCGTTTGCTCAGGCCAGCCCACCCCAGACCGCAACCGCAGCGAGTCAGTCTCCGTTTGAAGTTCTAGGATATGGGTAAAATCTACCTCTAGGACCTGGGCCACTAAATCTGCAATTTCGTCCAGCAGCGTGTCCACATCGTCGTTCTTGTTAGCCCGGTAGCCCAGCTCAGCCACAACCGCTTGCTGCCGGCCCAGAGTCTCTAGCTGCTGTTCAATGTTCGTCATATCAGGTCCACGCAAGAGTAATTACCTCATTTTATGCGATGCTTGGGAAGTTGTCCAGACGGTAATTAGTCCGGGTGCGGATTAAGTCGAGTCCAGGTCTTGGCCGGGATGAATATCAATCTATTGACACGCTTGGCTAAGAGTGCTATACTTTTTGTGAGATATTTAGCCTTAGCTAAATATTTGTTTAGCCTTACCTTATTATTCTTGTTCCTTGAGAAGGCGTGCTGCAAATGTCCGATCCATTACTCAATCTTATCATCACCGGCCTGCTTGCGGGACTGGGAATGGGGTTGTTTTGGCCTGAAAGAGGGCTCTTTTGGCGTTGGCAGCGCACCCGGCAGATGACGCGGCGAGTTTTAATCGAAGATGCGCTAAAGCACATTCACCACACCTTGTACCATGGCCGTCGTCCTACCCTGCAAAGTATTGCCGGGGCCCTGCATCGTTCGGTCGATCATGTAGCTGACCTGCTCACCGAGATGCAAACGCACGGGTTAGTTACCTTTGAGGGTGATGGTTTTAATTTGACCACCCAGGGCCGCGATTATGCGCTGCACATTATTCGGGCGCATCGCTTGTGGGAGCGCTACCTGGCCGATAAAACCGGCTACGAGGCCGCGGTCTGGCACACTCAATCGGAGCGGCGCGAGCATGAACTCAGCCGCAGCGAGATCGAAGCTCTGTCCGCGGCTTTGGGTGATCCTTGCTACGATCCGCACGGCGATCCTATTCCCACGGCCAGTGGCCGGTTGCTCACCTTAGGAGGCCGGCAATCTCTGGTCACCTTGCCGCCTAACCAGCCGGGTCGCATTGTCCACTTGGAGGACGAACCCGATACGGTTTATGCTCAACTTTTGGCGGAAGGGCTGCACTTAGGCATGCAAGTCCTGGTCACCGAGATCAGCCCTCAACGGGTCCGGTTTTGGGCTGATGGCGATGAACATGTTCTGGCCCCGATTGTGGCTGCCAACATCTCCATCGTGCCCCTGCCCCAAAGCGAAGCGCTTCAGGCCAGCCCGCGGGCCACCCTGAACCAACTGCGGCCAGGCGAAGCCGCCCGGGTGATAGAGTTATCACCGCGCTGCCTTGGCGCCGAACGGCGGCGTTTGATGGATTTAGGAATTTTACCGGGCACCTTGATCACCGCAGAGATGGTCAGCCCCAGCGGCGATCCGACTGCTTATCGCATTCGGGGCGCGGTCATCGGTCTGCGACAAGAGCAGGCCAGTCTCATCTACGTCACGCGTGACCTGAACCTTGATCAGCCAGCTCGGGCTCCCGCCGAGTCGGCCTCGTCCGGCGATCGACTTCAACCCGTGGAGGTAAATTTATGAACACATCGCTTAAAACAGCCCCCGGCTCGGCGTGCGAGCGCTGTCCCGCTCACAATGTTGGTAATTTGATCAAGTTGGGCATCGATATGGCGGATTGGGATTACGTCGTTGCCCTGGCCGGTAATCCCAATACGGGCAAGAGTACCATCTTTAATGCGCTGACCGGCTTACGGCAGCATACCGGTAACTGGCCGGGCAAAACCGTGACGCGCGCCGAAGGAGGCTTTTCTTTTGGCGGCCAGCGCTTTAAGTTGGTGGATCTGCCCGGCACCTATTCGCTGCTCTCTACCAGTCTGGACGAGGAGGTCGCTCGCAACTTTATCCTGTTTGGCCAGCCGGATGTGACCATCATCGTCGCCGATGCAACCCGGTTGGAGCGCAACTTGAATTTGGTGCTGCAAGTCCTGGAAATCACCGACCGGGCGGTTGTGGCCCTCAACCTGATGGATGAAGCCCGCCGCCACGGTCTAACCGTGGACGAGCGCTCGTTGGCGCGCGATTTAGGCGTGCCGGTCGTCCCAACCAGCGCTCGTTCCAAGCAGGGCATTCCTGAGTTGGTGCAGACTGTCAGTGATATCGCTAACGGTCAAGTGGTCTGCCGGCCCCGCCGGCTCAAACACGAGTCGCCGGCGTTGAAAAAAGCGGTCGCTGAGCTGGTTGATCAGCTTGAAGCGGGCTTTCCTGGCCTGCCTAATGCCCGTTGGGTGGCGCTGCGCCTGCTGGAAGGTGACCCCCGCGTGGTTGAAGCCGTGCAGCGAGGTGAATTGGGTGACCTGACCCGGGATGACCCCGGCCTCGTGGCTGGAAACTTGGCCCTTCAATTGGAGGCAACTTCCCATGCTTAACCACCAAGTGAGACCCGTGTCTCCGGCCACAGCCCAAGATATCCTGGATACGGCGACCCGGCTGCGGTGGGAGATCGGCGGCAACATTCACGAAACACTGGTCGAGGCCATCTACACCGATGCCGCCCGCATCGCCGATCGGGCGGTCAGCTATCCGGATAAGCCCCCCCGCTTCAATCTGGATCGCACCCTCGATCGGCTGGTCACCAGCCGCCTGTGGGGCTTTCCATTGATGGTGTTGCTCTTCACCGGGGTCTTCTGGTTAACCATCGCCGGGGCGAATGTGCCGTCGGGCTGGCTGGCCGTGCTGCTGCTGGATACGCTGCATCCGCTGCTCAAAGCCGGCGCGGCGGCGATCGGTCTGCCCTGGTGGCTGGATGGCTTGTTGCTCGATGGGGTTTACCTGGCCACGGCCTGGGTAGTTAGTGTCATGCTCCCGCCGATGGCCATCTTTTTTCCGTTGTTCACGTTGTTGGAAGACTTTGGTTACCTGCCTCGGGTCGCCTTTAATCTGGACAATCTTTTCAAGAAATCCGGCGCCCACGGCAAGCAAGCCCTCAGTATGATGATGGGCTTTGGCTGTAATGCGGCCGGTGTGGTCGCCACCCGGGTGATCGACAGCCCGCGCGAACGGTTGATTGCCATTTTGACGAACAACTTTGCCTTGTGCAACGGCCGCTGGCCAACCCAGATTCTGGTTGCCTCCCTCTTCATCGGCGCGTTGGTGCCCAGCTATTTGGCCGGCTTGATCTCGGCGCTGGCGGTAGTGGGGGTAGCCATGCTGGGCGTGCTACTCAGTTTTGCCGTATCGTGGAGTTTGTCCCGAACCATGCTCAAGGGCGAGGTCTCAACCTTTAGTCTGGAGCTACCACCTTACCGGCCACCTCGCTTCTGGCAAACGGTGTACACCTCGCTGATCGACCGGACGATCTATGTCCTGTGGCGGGCCATTGTTTTTGCCGCCCCGGCCGGGGCCGTCATCTGGCTGACGGCCAACATTTATTGGGAACAGGCCAGCCTGGCCGAGCACCTGATCAACCTGCTCAATCCGGTCGGCCTCTTTATTGGCCTCAACGGCGTGATTTTGTTGGCTTATGTGGTCGCCATCCCGGCCAACGAGATCGTGATCCCCACCATTTTAATGCTGACCGTGCTGGTCACCGGCGCTCACAGCTTGGGGGCCGGCGCGGGGGTGATGTTTGAAGCCGGTGAGGGCGAAACGCTCAGCCTGCTGCACGCGGGGGGCTGGACCCTGCTAACGGCCGTCAACCTGATGCTTTTTAGTCTCCTCCATAATCCGTGCAGTACGACTCTCTACACCATTTACAAAGAAACCGGCAGCGTCAAGTGGACCGCGATCGCCGCGCTCCTGCCCGTGGCGATGGGCCTGACCCTGACCTTCCTCGTGACTCAAGTCTGGCATTTGCTTGCTTATTAAGGGAGACCGACAGAACCGAGGGTTCGATACCGGGAATGAAAATAAGTTTTGGGGGGACGCCCCCAAGCCCCCCGACCTGCGGCGCTGTTTTCACAGGAGCAAGAGAGACCTCATAGGTTCTCAAAACCTATGAGGTCTGCTCCCTGATAAGGTCGTCTCCCCTTTTGACCCAAACTCTTGAAATCGTCGTTTTTTTGCGATATTATCAGGAGGCGGCGTTTTAGCCCAGTCTAAGTCTCCGAGGAGAGTAGCGGATGTCTGTTTGGTTTAGAGCCATTGCTGGGGGCCATTATCGCTTTTGGTTAATGGCAGCCCTGCTGATCGTCTTGAGTGGAGTCCTTGCCGGTTGTGGCCGTATTCAACAAGAGTCAACTGAGAAGGTCGATGGCCTTAGCCTTGACTTGACTCTGACCCCGGAGCAGCCGGCGGTGGGGCCGGCTACCCTTCTCTTTACCTTGACCGATCAGACCGGCCAACCGATCGATAAGGCCGAAATCGAGGTGGAGGGCAATATGACCCACGCCGGGATGGTGCCCGTCTCCGGTCGGGCCACGCCTGCAGGTCAGGGCCGCTATAGCGTCCCGTTTGAGTGGACGATGGGCGGTGACTGGTTCCTCACCGTTGAGATCACGCTCGCCGATGGGACCCAGGCCGTGCGGGAAATCCCGGTTTCAGTTTCCGGGGCAACAGCCCGGCAGTAAGCTCATGATTGTCCAAGTCGATGAAAACTTTTATTCCCCTGGTCGAAACTAAACCGGCTGCGGTTCACTCCCCCAGCCTGTCTGACGTTCTGACCTGGCCGGTGGTCGGTAGTTTTTTGCGCTGGCGACACGGCCGGCGCAGCCTGCAAGTGGTGTTGCTGGTGATTGCGGCTCTCATTATCTTCGATGGGCTGGTCGGCCCCCAGCAAGCGCCCAAAAATTTGGCCTCGGTCACCGTTTGGGTTCACTACCGGGGACTGGTGGTGCTGGCGCTGCTGGTCGCCGGGAATCTGTTTTGCATGGCCTGCCCCTTTATGCTCCCGCGCGAGGTCGGGCGTTGGCTGGGGAACAAGTTGGGGCTGCATTGGTCACTGCCGCGCCGGTGGCGCAACAAGTGGTTGGCCACCTTCTTGCTGGTCAGCTTCTTCTTTACCTATGAAATTTTTGATTTATGGGCCAGCCCCTGGCTAACTGCCTGGATTGTGCTCGGGTTCTTCCTGGTGGCGTTTGTGATGGATACGTTCTTTAAAGGCGCCGCTTTCTGCAAATATGTTTGTCCGCTCGGCCAATTTAACTTCTTCAGCAGCCTGGTCTCCCCCACCGAAATCAAGATTCGCGATCGACAGACTTGCCACTCGTGCCGGACCAAGGATTGCATCGCCGGCAATGCCTCTAAAGCTCAGCGCGGCTGCGAGTTGTGGCTGTTTCAAGAGCAAAAGGCCGGCAACCTGGACTGCACTTTCTGTCTGGATTGTGTTCAAGCCTGCCCCCATGACAACATTGGCTTCATCCTCCGCGTGCCGGGCCAAGAGTTGTGGACCGATCCGCGGCGCTCTGGTCTGGGGCGTTTTAGCCAACGCTGGGATCTGGTGGCCCTGGTGATCGTTTTGACCTTTGGCGCTTACCTCAATGCCTTCGGCATGATCACGCCGGTCTACGCCCTGCAGCAAAAGCTGGCCGGTTGGTTGAACACCTCGTCAGAAACCCCGGGCTTGCTGATTATTTTTTTGACCGGGTTTGTCGTGCTGCCAGCGGTCTTGCTCTTCACGACCGCTTCTTTTAGCCGGCTGTTAGCCCGGCGGCCTGGCCAGTCGCTCGGCCTGATCGTCCGCCGGTTTGCCTATGCCCTGGTGCCGCTTGGCTTCAGTCTATGGCTGGCTCACTACACCTTTCACTTGCTCACCGGGGCCTTGACCCTCATCCCCGTCACCCAATCCTTTTTGGGTGACAGCGGCTTCCACCTGGGCCAGCCTCGCTGGGATCTCGGCCCCTTAGTCCCATCGAGTTGGCTGTTTCCCATCGAGGCCCTCATGCTGTACGGGGGCTTGTTTGGGTCCCTGGTTGTTGGCTTCAAAATTGCCCTTCATCACGACCGGGATCGGCAGGTAGCGCTGCGCGCCTTTGGGCCGTGGGCTCTGCTGCTGGGTCTGATGCTGGTGACCGCGCTCTGGATTCTGCTCCAACCCATGGAGATGCGCGGCACCGTTTTCCTGGACTTTTGAGATGATGAAAATATTTCGCCCTCATGCTCTAATGTTTGCGTTCTGCCTGGCCCTACTCCTGTCGAGGCCGGTCCTGGCCAGCGGCCCCGGCGAAGGGGGCACCCAGGTGAAGATCAACAACGAGGTGACCGGTCCCTACACTTTGTTGGTCTCGACCGGCCCTCAACCGCTCGAAGTCGGACAAATCAATGTCTGGGTTCGGGTTAAAGAAACGGCTAAGAATCAGACGCTGGCCGGGGCCGTGGTCACGGTCGAAGCGACCCCACCCTGGGGCGGGCTGGCCCTCTCCGCCCCGGCCACCCACGAAAACGCGGGCAACCCTTTCAACTATTTAGCCCACCTTCAGCTTGATGATCCCGGGGAGTGGCAGATCACCGTTTCTGTCGAAGATGAGCCGGGGGTCGCCACCGTTTCCTTCACCGAGACGGTCATCGGCGGATCAAACATGCCGATCTTGATCGGTTTAACGGTGCCTTTTGTCATTCTTTTGCTCGGCGTGGGCGTCTATCTGTACAAAAAGGGTTAATCGCAACAGCGCGGACATAGAAAAAGCGGGGCAGCCCAGACGTGCCCCGCTTTTTGCGTTACGGTCGCGACCTTTTTGTCGCCGTGGTTGTTTAGTTTTCCGGAATGAGGACGGTGTCGATGACGTGGATGACGCCGTTGGAGGCTTCGATGTCGGTGGCGGTCACGGTCGCCTCCCCGATCATCACGCTGCTGCCATCGACGCTAACCGGGGCGGCGCTGCCTTGCAGGGTCGGCGCTTCGCTCAAACCGACCACATCGGCGGCCATGACCTTGCCCTCCACGACGTGGTAGAGCAGGATGTCGGTCAGAGCCGGGATGTCGGCCAGGAGGCTGTCGAGGGTGCCTTCCGGCAGTTTGGCAAAGGCGTCGTTGGTGGGGGCGAAGACGGTGAAGGGGCCTTCGCCTTGCAGGGTTTCGACCAGGTTGGCCGCTTGCAGCGCCGTGACCAGGGTCGAGAACTGCTCATCCCCGGCCGCAATATCGACAATGGTCTGGCTTT
>CALMIS010000308.1 GCA_937864185.1 uncultured Chloroflexota bacterium | reverse complement strand
GTTTTTCGCCCAAAATTGCCACAAAATCCCCCAATTGTCGACACCTTTTGACCTGTAGGGCACAAGGAGACAAAAGCGATGGCGCCAACCCTCGACAATCCCAAGCGGCTTGATCTGCCGGATTATCTGGTGGCGATCTTGCACGAGATGTTCCCGGGCTACGGGCGACTGGTCCTCAAGCAGGAGTTCGGAAGCGGTCTGAGCGGCAGCCGGGTCTTGCTGGTCCGCCCCATTCAGGTGGAGGACAGCGAGGATCGGCCGGAGCTGCCGGTCGTGGTGAAACTGGCGCCAACCGCCCTCATTCAAAAAGAGTGGCAGGCTTATCAAGCCCACATCCGCCACCGCCTGGCCGGCATTGCCGAGGTGCAGGGCGAACCAGTCCTGCCGCCCGGCAACGACTGGGGTGGCTTGTGCTACCCCTTGCTGGGCGGCGGCACCTTTGAGGTCGTCAGCCTGCATCAGTACTACCGCGATGCTGATCTGGCCGACCTTGAATTCGTGCTCGTTCGGCTGCTGAAAGTGGTTGAACAGATGCTGCGGCTCAGCCAACCCTACCCCGAATTTCACTTGCACGCCAGCTACGACCGCCTGCTGCCGGTCAATTTGCTGGTCATTCCCCAGTCGCTGCCGGCCGGTGTTACTCCAACCGTGATCAAGCCCGAGGTACTGCCGGCTCGCCCCCTCCAGCCCGGCGCCTACGTCCGTCTGGAAGGCTTCACCATCACCGAGGTCGAACCGGCCGAGCAGAGCCTTACCCTGAATCTGGCGGGCTCGGCCGATGGACCGTCGGCCTCCTATCGCTGGCGCCTGCAAGGGCTGGCGGCCGGTGCAGCATACCAGGTCGGCCAACTGATGCCGGCGGTCGAGGGAGTGGTCATTCAGACCCGCCTCAGCCGTTTGCAGGCCGAAGCCGAGGCAGCCCTGGGCCAGCCGCTCGATCCAACCGCAGCTAGCCTCTCCTTGCCGGATGGTCAGACGCTGCCCAATCCACTACTCAGTGTGCCGGCCCTACTGGACGAGACCCGGGACGTCAAGGTCGGCCGCATCCACGGCGACCTGAACCTGGAGAACATTCTGGTCGACCCGGAAGTGCGGGATGTCAACCTGATCGACTTCTCAGAAGCCCGCCGGGACCACGTGCTGCACGACTTCCTGTACCTGGAGATCGAGGTCCTGACCAAGCTGGTGGCCGAAGTCTTGCACCAGCACAACCTTCCGGCAGGCCCCACCGTCCGCGACTTTTACCTCCAGCTGCACCGGGTTACTTTCCATTCCAACACCACCAGGCCCCACTTAGCCCACCCCGAACTGGTCAAGCCATTCACCATTTTGCAGACTATCCGCCAGACAGCCCGGCGTTACCTCGTGGATTATCACGACAGCAGCGAGTATTACCAGGCGCTGGCGCTCTACTTGCTGGGGGCGATGAAGTTCAGAGATTTGAGCGAAGCACCGGAAGCGCCATTTCCCAAACAGGCTGCCTTTTGGGGCGCGGCAACGCTGATTGTGTTATTAACTGCTCCGCAGCTTGAGACAAAAATGCCTGTTGACCCTATCCTTCCATCCGAGGTTTACCCTCGGAGTTACCCGCTAGTTACCGCTCCCAGGCCACCCGATCTCTTTGTTGAAAGACCGGCTGAGTTTGACCAACTCATTACTCAATTACTTGGAGAGGTCACAAACTCTAACCCCAAAACCGTGCCTCACACGATCGCTATCCAAGGCGGCGGAGGGTTTGGCAAAACAACCTTAACTCAGGCCATTTGTCATCACCCTAAAGTCCAAGCAGCCTTCCCCGACGCCATCCTCTGGATCGAATTGGGCCAGAATCCCAATTTGCTGGAGCTGCTGGCGAAACAGATTAACTTGCTTACCCAGGAACGAGCAGTCTTTGCCGAAGACGTCAACGCTGCTGCGACCCACTTTAGAAAAGTGCTGTCGGATCGTCGCGTGCTGGTGGTGCTCGATGACGTATGGGACGATACTCATGTCCGTCCGTTTTTGCCGGATAATCGACAGTGTGCTTCGCTATTGACGACCCGCCGTCAGGATATTGCAGCCTATCTGGGAGCCCAGACTGTGTCGGTGAATCAAATGTCGATTGACCAGGCCACTGACCTGCTACTCAAGTGGCTTGACGGGCCATTAGCCAACTTACAGCCGATTCAGGCGCTGGCCCAATACTTGGCCGAATGGCCTTTGCTGTTAACGCTGGCCGGCGCGTATTTGCGGGAGTTAACCCAGATCGACCGCCGCCCCTTAACAGAGGCGATTGCCAGCCTCCGCCGGAGGCTGGAGCGGAAAGGCTTCACCTACCTGGATCGGACCAATGAGGGCGCCCGAAGTAAAGCGATCAGCGTCAATCTGGAGTTGAGTCTTGAACGTCTAGGTCAGCGGTGGCACAAGCGCTACCTTGACCTGGCTATCTTTCCCAAAGGTACGGATATTCCCTTTTCAACAATTGGCAAGCTGTGGCGTCAAACCGCCGATCTGGATGAGTTAGACACCGAGGATGCGCTCCGGGCGATGCAACGCCTGTCTCTATTCACCCGTTACGACCCGACCCAACAGACTATTCGCCTGCATAATGTTATCTGTGCCTACCTGGCCGAGCAAGATCAAGATCGTCTCCCGGCACTTCATCACCAGCTCTTGGACATTCACCGGCCGGCTAGGCCTTCGGCCTTACTGCCCGACCCCTTGGCTTCGGTCCTCACTTGGGCCGATCTGCCGGCCGACGAACCCTACTTATGGGATCATCTGGCTTACCACCTGGCCAAGGCCGGACTTGGAAGTGAGTTGGTGCGTACCGTCAAAGAGTTGCGTTATCTGATCGTCAAAGCTTATTTGCGAGGCGCCATCGCTGTTGAGAATGATCTTTTGAGCGCAGAGGCTGAAACTGTTAGCGATGACTCTCTTCGCCTGCTTCGACGGACCTATGTTAGAGCCGGTCATCTCCTGGCCCGGTGTGATGAGGTCAAAGACCTTGCCGCCACGTTGTATAGCCGCATGCAGCATTTGGAGACTTTAGCGGACTTAACGCGCGCCCTGAACCGGTGCCTTCCTCCAAGTACTCTTCAACTTCGCCATCCGCTACCTGATCTGCCCCATCCAGCCCTCATTCGTACGCTTGTCGGACACACAGGATATGTGCAGGACGTGGCTATAAGTCCCGATGGGCAGTTTATTGTCTCTGCTTCAGATGACGCCACCCTAAAAGTATGGGACACGGCAACCGGTCAGCAGAGCCACACGCTCATTGGGCATCGTAATAAGGTCAGAGCATGCGCCATTAGCCCAAATGGCCAATTTATCGTTTCTGCTTCAGATGACGCCACCCTGAAAGTATGGGATACGGCAACCGGTCAAGAACGATACACGTTCTCTTGGCATCATGGTCTTGTGGGATTTTGTGCAATTAGCCCGGACGGTAAGTTAATTGTTTCCGCCATCAGCCATGTTTTGAAAGTATGGGACGTTGAAACGGGCCAAGAACGCTCCACCCTCTCAGGGCATCAAATGCGCCGTGGGCAGGGTTATGGAAATATTAGACGTTGTGCTATTAGCCCAGATAGTCAGTTTATCGTTTCTGCCTCGGATGACCATACCCTGAAGGTATGGGATGTTGAATTGGGCCAGGAACGACATACGCTCTCAGGACATACTGGCCCTGTCAGAAGTTGTGTCATTAGCCCGGATGGAAAACTTATCGTTTCTGCCTCTAACGATCGTACCCTGAAAATCTGGGATGTCGAAACGGGGCAAGAACAGTATACCCTCTTCGGGCATTGTAATAAGGTCAGAGCGTGTGCCATTAGCCCAAATGGCCAATTTATCGTTTCTGCCTCTAACGATCGTACCTTAAAAGTATGGGATGTCGAAACGGGTCAGGAACATTTCACACTCTCCGGACATGGCGACCCAGTTCTCGATTGTACTTTCAGTCGAGATGGACGGCACATCGTCTCTGCCTCTGCCGATCATACCCTAAAAGTGTGGGACACTAGGACGGGCCAAGAGTTTCTTGAACTCGTAGGGCATACCGGTAAAGTAAACAAGTGTATCGTCACTCCAGATAATCGGTTCATTATTTCAGTGTCTGACGATAAGTCTGTTAAGGTGTGGGATGCCGAACCGGGAAAGCAACGTTACACTCCTTCTGGGCATACAAGTTATGTACGGAATTGCGTCATCAGCCCGAATGGGAGATTTGTGGTCTCTGCTTCCGCAGATAAAACCTTAAAGGTGTGGGATGCCGAAACAGCCCAACCCCACCTTACCCTCTTGGGACATCGCAACAATGTCAAAGGCTGTAATATTAGTCCAGATGGGAGATACATCATCTCAGCATCGTCCGACAAAACACTCAAAGTGTGGGATGCGAAGACAGGTCAGGAGCTTCGCACCCTATCTGGGCATACAAAGGTAGCCAGAAACTGCACTTTCAGCCCGGACGGAATGTTTATCGTTTCAGTGGCTTCCGATGCAACTGTTAGGATTTGGGATACGACTACCGGTGAGACCCTTCAAACACTCGCCGGACATACCGACATAGTGTGGGGCTGCGATTTTAGTTCAGATGGAATGTTTATCGTCTCCGCTTCGTCCGATAAGACGCTCAAAGTATGGGATGCCAAAACGGGTCAAGAACGGCATACGCTTAAGGGACATACCGGGCGAGTCACTTGTTGCGCTTTCAATCCCGCTGGGCATCTTATCGTTTCTGCCTCCGATGACAAAACCCTCAAAGTTTGGGATATCAATACCGGTGTGGCGTCTCATACCCTGATCGGTCATTTAGAATGGGTCAGTGGCTGTGCGTTCAGTCCGGATGGACAGTATATTGTTTCCTCGTCGGGTGACAATACCGTCAGAGTTTGGGATGTGCAGCAGGGAAGCTGTCTGGCGACTCTGGCCGTCGATGGGCCGCTGTATGGTTGTGCCTGGTCACCGGACAACCAATTTCTTGTCGCTGTCGGCGGTGCCGGGGTCTATTTTTTGAAGTTTGTGACGTAAAGGCGCCCATCAAGCCGAACATCACAACCCCACCAAGATCCATCAGCGCCTGTCCGTACCGGGCCCTGGCAGCAGAACCACCCACGGCTCCAAATAGGCTCGCCCCGATCGCGACATCGATGACGCCGCGTTTGGTTTCAACAAATGTGTCCTGGCGCCACGCCTCGGGTGTAAGAATTTTTTCCTTAGGGCCTGTTGGCTCATCTCAGGCTCCCCACTATCCGCGCCGGTTTCTTAGCGTAATCGGGCCAGAATTATGTTGACCCCGCCAACCACCAGGATACCCAACGCCAGCAAGCTAAACATATCCAGCCACAAGAGCGACAAGATTAGGAACGGGATAGCGGCGGCCACCAGACTCCCAGCCACTACATAGCCCAAATAGCGGGAGCGGCGCCGCTGTACCGCCCAGTGAACCGCATCAGCGATAAAACCACCGGCCAAGCGCGCCCCCAGGATGGTCAAAAAGATCGAGATGAAGCCCAACTCAAACACCAAAAACCCAATCCCCGCGATGGTCACCAGGGCCAGCGGCAAAGCGACAACGACGGCGATGAGGTAGTCCCAAGCCATCCCGGTATAGAACTTGTCCTGCTGCTGACGAATACACGCCGGGCAGCGATAGCCGACCGGCGTTCGCTTGGCGCACTTGGCGCAGATGGGCTGGCCACAGCTGTTGCAGCGCAAGCCGGTAGGCTCGATAGGGTGGCGATAGCAGCTCAAGGCCTTAGCGTCGGGCGCCGGCGCGGGCACGAAAATCACCGGCTGCGGTTCAACGGTGGGACACTCAGCCACAGTCGTGGGTTGCGAACTATCCTGCTTAGAAGCAACTTGTTCCAGCATGTTCATCAGGGTCCTCCCTCTCTGTCTTGGGCTAGATTATTGACAGCGCCGGTGGATCAGCCACGGTTGGATCTATGATACTTAAATGTGGTCGACATTTCCCGGCAGAATGGCCCCAAAATTACCCCAAAATGCTCCAAATTCGAACGTAGCTCCCCAAAATTAAGCCTAAACAACTTAGATGTTCTGCTACACAAAATGGGCGATGACGCGCAGGCGCGGCTCCATTACGAGCGAGGACGGGTCATTCGAGAGCAGACCCTGGACCAAATCATCCCGATATAGCTCAGAGCCTGAACAACTTGGAAGTTCTCCTGAGTGAAATGGGTGTGCAGATTGCTGACCAAAGGAACCAGGAAGTAGGAGGTCACCACGGCTTCCTCGGCCCGCCACCAAGCCCTGCTCAGCCAGGTT
>CALMIS010000307.1 GCA_937864185.1 uncultured Chloroflexota bacterium | reverse complement strand
ATCAACCGCCCAAGACTCAATCTTGCCACGCAATCTTCTCCACGGCGGCTGCCAATTCCTCCCGTGAAGGTGTGGTGGAGATGGCGTTTGTAGAAGTAGGCCGATAGAGCGACACTTTACCAAAGATGGAATAGTATGTTCGCTTCGTATCTCGTTCATATGGTAAGGTTTGTTCTGAACAAGCCTCGTCCGATCTGATCAGTTGTCGCCTGTTGGGCTTGTTCGCCGGTCACAAAATCAAGCAACATTTCGAACTCTTGGCGTATCTCTCGTGTAATAACTGTGAGTTGGAAGTCACTGTCTATCTCTCCTTTAAGTAGTTTTGGCAAACTTCCTTTTTAAGAGAGTTGCCAACTTCCAACTCATTTTAGTCACACCCGAATGGTTAAATGGCGTGGCCCTGACTGTCCGCCCGCTGATACTCTCTGCCCTCCACTGGCGATGGATCAACGGACCACCCATACAACGAGCCATAGAGTACGGGGTCTGGCCAAAAAGAACTAGAATAATTGTTTGATGACATCGCCTTCTTTATTCACTACGATAAAACCGGCAGTCTGTGACGGAGCAAGCACTAAATTTAGACCGTTTAAGGTTTGAATGTTGGGACCGCTCACCAAGGTAATAGAGTCGCTTGGGTGTAGATTGACTACCATGAATGACCCGGAGGCCTGAATTTTGGTTACGTTTTTGGCCGCTGTGTCGAAGTAAAGAGCACTGTGATCGGCTAAAGCGATGACTGAGTTAGCCGTCTTGTCAATATACTGGGTCTCGCCATTGAGCCGGTTGTTTGAGAGGGTCTGTTGGGTTAGATCCCACTTTCCTAGCCGGATCATATTCTTGTAACAACCCTCGACATCGTTGTTGCGAAAGGCGGCGTCGCCGATCAGAAAGGCATCATTGTTGGTGATGGCGACCTTTAGATCGGGGGGCGTCTGGATCATCGAATACGCGTGTTGGGTCGTAAACCGGCCGGTATTGTTCTTGATAATGTATTTTCCGCCTCTTGTACCATCGTTAACGAGGGTAATCATAGTGCCGTAATCGGCTGAACAATCAGTGTCATCGAAGATGTTGCCCTCGATGATGTAGGTTCCATTCGTCGGGTGGATGTAAATACCCGTAACCCCACCTGCGCCTACGTCGACGCTAGGGCGGATAACATTGTCCTTGATGACAATGGTTCTAAATTGGTCTGGTATGTCGCCGGAGTCCGTTATCTGGATACTGTTGAAATAGTAACCGTAAATTTTGTTGTTTGTTATCTCACAGTTCACCCGCACCTTGTTACCACCCCCGCTGCTTACCCAGATCCCAGTGCCAGCTGCATAATGTTCTGGGTTTGTCAGCCGCAAGATGTTGTTAGTCATTTTTACTCGTCCACCCGCTTCAAACCCTTGTCGGACATCGATCATGACATTGCCGGTTATCAATACCTCATCAAATCCCCCGCTAATTGCGTTATGGTTGCAGTTTTGCCAAACATTATGGGCAATGATGCCCTTTGCTACTACCGCTTCAATTTGCTCACAATATCCGTTCAAGAACGTACAATCTTTCACTTCAAAATTTTCAACCACTGCCAGAAAAAGCGCAATAGCGCGATCGCGATAAGGAGAACTGACAGAGCCAGTGTTTTTAAATGTGAGCCCCAAGCACTTAAAGTTCGTGATGGGGTTTTGCAGGACAATTTCATGATCCACTACAATGAATCTTCCTTTATTAGCGCCTGAGGCGTTTCCTCGGTTCCAGACTAGAAGAGAGGCATCTTGAGTATATGTTATGGTCTCTATCTCGACGATGCGGGTCGATTGACCATCCATAAAGATCGTTGCGCCATAGCCGATGATGGTGATGTTGTCATACTTAACGTCGATCCCATGGCTGATTTTGAACGTGTACCCGCCGGGAAAAGTGACCACACCTCCCTCAGTTAGCGCGGCAAAGGCTTTGGTTAAAGCAAAGGCGTCATCTTCCTGACCATCACCTTTCGCGCCAAACCAGTGTGGATAAGACTCCCTGGCGGATGAGCCGAAAAAGACATTACCGGCATTTTCATAATAATTTTTAGGGGTGGCTTTATCCGGTTTCTTGATATCGAAGATCTGCCACAAGCCGGCCACAATCGGTCCATGGACAGTTAACGTCTCGCCGTTATTGACCACAAGAGATCCCCCCCGCAGGAATTGGAGGGTAATGTTGTCAGGAACCGTTAGATCGCTTGGGCCTAGTCCTATCGGCGCTGAAATAAGAAGTGTTTTCTCGTCAGGACCAATCGCTTCAATAGACTCCTTGAGAGAACCATACTGGGTCGCGTTCACATAAGAACCTTTGAGCGTACCGAATTCATGATGAGCGACGCGTAAGAACTCATTTAATAACGAACCCCAACTGTTTTCATCACTGCCGGGCACTGACAAACGAGCCATTTTAGTTTTCCTCCTTGCTAATTATTGGAAAGTAGAATCGATGACGATGGGCAGGGTAAGAACCTTGGCCGGACGCCCCGCTGCCATAGGCGGTAGCCAGAAAAATGACTTGGACTTGGTATCGGTGCTAACCACTTTCGACGATCCACTCCGACGCAAGCGGTCAAGCCTCGATCGGCCGCAGCGACCGAAAGGTCTCACAGGCTTCGCTGAGCAGGCTGCCGTAGCGGGCCGCTTGGCCGGGGCCGTTGTACAACGCGGCAAAGGTTTCAAAATCTTGCTCGCGCAAGGCAATCAGCCGCCGGGGATCGGCCGCCGGGCCGCAGACAAAGTCGAAAAAGCCCAGGAGCTGCGGCCGGTCGCCGCTGGCAAAGGCCTCGAACATCTCCTCAACCGAACCGTAGCCCAGGGCAGCGTAATTAAAACCCATAATCTGGGGCAACCCCATCGAGATTGAGAGTTTGGCCGCCCGGGCCTCAAGGTTGTTGGCAAAGGTGAATACTTCCCACTCCTGGCTTTGCCCGCCGTGAAAGTCGACCCAGGCAGCGTCAGAACTGGGCCGCCACTGATGCTTTTCCCAGCGTCGCTGCGGGTTGAAGTTGAAATGTTGAGTAAACCGATCGGGTTGGTGTTGACCCCAGTACTTATGGAAGATGTGGTTTTCAAAGCGAAGGACCATGCGCCCGTCACCGCCAAAACCCCGGCCACCCGACTCGATGGCCAGCACGGCGACCGCCACGCCCGGCTCAAACCCGGACTGATCGGCCACGCTCAGCAGCAGCCAGCCGTAGCGATTCCAAATCCCGCCGACCTTGCGGGCCGCACTCGTGGCGGCCTGGCTCAGATCGATCTGCAGCGAGGCGGCCGGCGCCAATGGCGTCCCGGCCAGTTCGGACCATAGTCTGAGGAATCTGGGTTTGGCCGTACCCTCACCGCGCGTCCCACCTCGGGGCGGAGCAGCCTCGGTCAGGGCTTCGAGCTCGGCCAGTAGGGCTTGGTGCAGCTTTTGTTTTTCGGCAGCGCTTAAGCCGGTCAGAGCGGCGATGGCCGGACCGGTGTACAGCTTGGACCGGGCCTGGGCCAAACTCTCCGGCGACAGATCATCAATTTTATACAGCAGACCCCAGGGACCTAAGCCCAGTTCCGTCGAGACCCGGTTGAAGGCGTTGATCACGTTTTGATTGGTCGGCCTGGCCGGCAGATCCAGCTCAGACAGCGGGATTTCGGCCGGGGCGGCCAGGCTGAGCGCCTGGCAAACTTCCTGGAAGGCAAAGTAGGCGGGCTTGCGACCCTGGGGGCTGGGGTCACCCGACTGATACAGCCCGTAGCAGGGGTGGGCCGGCGCAGAGTCCTCAGTGCAGCACCAGATGCCCAGCGCCACGGCCGGATCTTGGGCCAGGAGTTCCAATTCCAGCCTGAGAACGTCGGCCTGGCGGACTCTATCTTCGTCTAGATTACGCTGGCTGGGCCAGCCAATCTCCGAAATGTAGAGCTGCCGGGTGGTGGTCGGGCCTTCCTCTGCCCGGATAACGCGCAGCATGCCGCTAACATACTCGTGGTACGCCTGGCGCAACTCGCGCCGGTGCGCTGCCCAATTCGGGTTGAAGCCTTCCTTGAGGTAAAGATGATAGCCGACCCCATCAAACGGATAGCCTCGCTCAGCCCAGCCGAACTGTTGTTTACCGTACTGGTAGGTCTCGCGCAAATAGTGCATGGGCGATTGGTTACGATTGATTTCAAAGCCCTGCAGTGGGCCGGACACGAGCCTGACCTCGGACCACCCTAAATCAAGCTTGACTCGCTGGTGAATTGCTTGGAGCAGCGCGGCAAACCAGGTGGGATGAAGCCAGTGACTATGGCCACCGTGCCCCGCATCCGGTTCGTTGAACGACTCAAATATCGTCACCCGGTCCCGGAAGAGCCCGACAATCTGTTCAAAGTTGCGGACATAGCCGTCCAGCCATTGCTGTGCGCCGCCGGGGTCGGGACGGTAGTCTCGATGCTCCCGCAAGAAATAAGGCGGGCTCGGCTCGACGGCTTCGTGGCTGACGAGGCCGTAAATGTTCAGGCCCCGGGCCTTAAACTGATCGATAATCAGGCCATACGTTTCAGCCCAGGTCCGGCCTTGATGAAGCGTTGAGTCGGTGGGACTGCACCAGGGGCCCAAGACGAAGTTGAGGCGGACCCAAGCCGTGCCGGTACCGGCGATGACCTCCGGGTCGACCAGCCAGTTGCTCAAGGCGCCGGCCTGTGGCCCGCCGTGGACGATGGGTAAATTGGCGTCAAGGCCGATTTTGTGTCTTTGCATAGTCAGATCATCCTTCTTTCTAACGAGGCCGGTTGGTCGTAATAAAGTTGGTCGGATGGGCGTAAGCCTGCAAGACCTTTTCCCGGTCGGCCGGACTGTTGCCCCACCATTTATTGGCCGGCAGATCCTTGGTCCGGATCTCAAAGTGCAGGTGAGCCACGAATTGATCCCGGTCGCCCCGGCCGATGGTGCCGATTTGGGTCCCGCGGCGGACGACGTCGCCCGGCTGCACCAGCCGATCTTTGAGATGGGCGTACTGGCTCCAGACGGTCTGGCCCCAGGGCAGCCGGTGTTCGATCAGGACGATGTTGCCCCAGGTCCGGTACGGTTTTGAGGCTACCACCCGGCCGTGAGCGACGGCGTAAACCGGCGCGCCCAGGTCCGTGTTGCCGCCCTGGACGCCGTTCCAATCTTCGCCGGGATGCCAGCAGTTGTAGCTCTGGCGATAGGCCGGATCGACCAGGCCGGCGGCGATGTAGTAGCCCAGACCATCAGGGGCGCCGACCGGGAAGTCGAAGCCATCGGTCGGGCAGGGCCAGGGCAGCGCCTCCGGCAGGCCGCGGCCGGGCATAAAGTTGATGGTCTTGATCCGCTCGCTGAGCAGGGCCAGGTTGTCGGCCCCTTCGCCCAGAAGGTGGCCACACTGTTTGTGCAGTTCATACAGTTGCCGGAAATCGGCATGCTTGGGGCCGACCATACCGACCCTGAGGTCACCGTCGTTGTTGTCAAAGTCGGTGGCCACAAAGCCCCAGGGCATGTAGCAACTGGCCCCCCGGCCAAACCAGGCCGCCAGATCGGCCCGGGTCTTTTCAGCCCGCCGGCCCCGGTACTTACTATTTTCCAGATCGAAGCCGGCCTCCTCGATGATAAACGGTTTGTTGAAGGCCCGGGCCAGGTCGCTATCATCCTCGACTTCTTCCTCGTTGCCGTTGTAGGCGTGGATGGTGATGAAATCGAGGTGAGGGTGGCCGTACAGGTCGCGGCGAAGGTCAGGTTTGTCCCCCATCCAGGCGTGGCGGGTGCTGATCATGCCGGTGGTGACCAGATGGTTGGGGTCCCAAGACTTGATGGCCGTGGCGACCGTTTTCATAAACTCGACCAGCAGGCCTGGCTCTCGCTCGGCCTTGAGTTCATTGCCGATCTCCCAGGCAAAGATGTGGGGCTCGTTTCTAAAGGCGGTGACGATCTGCAGGACAAAGGGGAGATAGTTCTGGCGGTAGCCGTCGCTGAAAAAGGCCGGACTGAGAATGGTGTGCTGGCCGCCCGGCAGGTTATAAAAGGCCTCGTCGCCGCGCACATAAAAGGGAACATCGCTGTATAGATTCGTCAGGACCGGCAGCAGGTAGACCGAGGGGAAGTTCTGTTTGATCAAGGCCAGGACTTCCCGCAGGCGGGCTTCGATCTGGGCCGGCGTGGCCTCCTTGTGGGCCAGAAAGACCCGCACCAACCGGGCATTCATCTCGACCGCTCTCTGTAACTGTTGGATCTGGTGAACCTTGGGGGCATAAGGGAAGTAAGCCGGGTCGTGACCGTAGTGGACCAGCCCGCGGATATTGACCCCGATGAAGCGAGCCGGCCGGCCTTTGAGCTGAAACTGGCCGTGCTTGACCTGGACGAACTCCGGCGGCGGGCCGGCAGGCGGGCGCAGCATCGCCCCCGCGACCCGCGGCTGGATCGGCGACGAGACCACCAGCGGCTGGTCGGCCGGCGCGGCCGGTTGGCCTTCCGCCCGCGGCATTTTGTAGACCTGATGCGCCCGAAAAATCCAGCCGCCGCTGGCCAGGGCCGGGTTGTGGCCGACTACTTCATTCATAAACTGCGGCCAGGTCAGCCCGGGCAGCCGGCTGCGGACGTACTGCTCGTAGTACTGGCTGCGATTGCCCAGAAAGCCGGTGATGTGATGATCCCAATGCACGGCCGGTAACTCGGTCAGGCCGCGGCGCGGGGGCAGGACCTTGACCTGGTCCCACTGGCCGGCCAGAACGTAAACCAGGCCGCGCTCAAAAATCTGGGCAATATAGTTCTGCTCGCCGACCAATAGCTCGTACTCGTCGCTGAGGCGCTCGCCCAGGTCGTGAGCCTGAGCGGCCTGGTAGAGCGCCGCCTCTCGATTGAGCGGAATGAGGTGCGGCTGTCCGGCCGCCCACAAGCGCTCGCCCAGGTCGGCCGGTCGACCCACCGGCGGCTCCGGGACTACAGGGGGCGGCTCGACGACGGGCGGAGCCGGGACCTCGGGGGGCGGCTCAACCACCGGGGCGACCAGGCCGGGGCATTTCTGAAAGACCACATAGAAGGAGTGGTGACCGCGGGTGTTGCCCGGCTCCTCGTCCTCGTGGCGGGTGTGGATCCCGCTGACCCGCTCGCTGGGCAGGCCTTCAAAGTTCACGAAGGCGATCAAGGTATCATTCCAATGCATCGGGGCGTTGCTGCCGGCCTCGTTCCGCGGCTTGTCGATGACCACGCGCCAGGGCGGCTGGTTGTGGTTGAGCACGTTCAGCACGGCGCCACTAAGCCGCAGGCCCTGCTCAGAGAGGACATCAACATAGAGGTGGTGGTTGCCGCTATTCTCGGCGCCGGTCAGGTGGTGGACCCCAATGACGCGCCAGTGGGGTTGGCCGGGGTCGTCCACGGGGACAATTTCGACCCCGTACCGGTCCGTATTACGGAAGGCGGCCCGCTTTTCTTCAATCCAATCAATGAATTTTTGATTATGGGTAGCCGGAAGGCTCATCGGTGAACTCCTTTCAATGACTGCCTATTTGCTGGCTAGCGTGACGTCTGCAGCCACTCGAGCAGCGCCTGCTGTCCCTCGGTCGAGCCGAAGTACTGGAAATGATGACAGGGCAAAACCTGGGTCCGGAGCAGGTCGAGCGGATAGTGCCCATTTCGGACGGTCAACATACTTTGCACATTGATGACCAGATCGTGCTGGTCGCCAAAGAGCAGATCCAGCCCGGCATCGGCGGCGCCGACCAGGGTCTGGGCCAGCCGGTCCCAGACAGACTGGGAGCCGGCCGGCAAATCGTGGCGACCGGCCAGGATGTAATAGGGCACCTTGGCCGGCTGGTCGGCGCTATTGAGTCGCTCATAGACCTCCGAGCCGGGGCGCAGGTCGTCACCGCCCACGGCGTCGTCGATGACTTTGTTCAGCACCCAACTGGCGATGAGGCTGGGCGGGGTGGGGCCGGCCTGGTTGAGCAGGAGCGTGCCCAGCCAGGGGATGAGCCGTTTGGCTTCGGCCAGGCGCGTGCCCTGGTTGGGCGGTCCGGCCAAAAAGCAGCGATTGACAAAGGCCTCCCCGCCGTGCTGCTCGACCAGGCTGCGGACGACCTGGGTGCCCATACTGTGGGCAAAGACGTCCAGTTGCAGGCCGTCGTCGGGGCCAAAGCCGGCGGCGCGCAGGGCTTTGGCCAGGTTCTGGCCGTTGGCGCTGATGCGGGTGTTGAAGGTTTCGTAATCGAAGGTCAGGGCGTGGTCGTAGCCCAGGCCGTTGTGTTCGAGCCAGGGCAGGAGGCCGCCGACCAGCCATTTCGTCTCGGAGGTGAAGCCGTGGACAAAAAGGGCCACGCGCTGGCCGGGTTGCAGGTCACCGGCGGTGAGGGCGCGGTAGCGAGCCTCCCCTCCCGCGACCGGGTAGCTGCGCTCCTCAGCCGTGGGCAGGTCGGTGGCGAGGGCGCCGGCCGGGACAAAGCGGGCCCGGTGTAAGCCGAGGCTCGGTTCCGGCCAGCCGGCCAGCTTGAAGAGATAGAGCTTGACCGTGCGGCCGAGGTTCCGGGTGCCGCGGGTCGGAGCTTCGTCGCTGGGGGCTGTCGCGGGCAGCCAGGTTACGGTCAGGCTGTCCGCTTCGTCGCCCGGCCGGCCGACTGGGTAGAACAAGCTGCCGTCGTAGGCCAGAGCCAGCATTCCGTCGTTCTCACCAACCAGGCCCCCAGGCAGACGCAGTCTCAAGGGCGTGGCCGCCGTCACGGCCGCGCGGGCCTGGTCATCGGCCTCAAGCTCGATCACCGCGCCGCCGGGGCCGATCCCGCGCCGGCCGGCGGGCGGGATTTCGAGCGGCGCAAACATCCGGCCGAAGGGGGCCAGCCCGGGCGGTGGCTGCAAATCGGTCAGGTCACCGCCGGCGGCCCGGGTCTGCTGGCGAGCGGTCAGGACCCGCACCTGGCCGCTGAAGCCCGGCGGCGGCTCCACCGTCAGCTCGAAGCCCGGCAGGCGGGTGGGAACTCCGCCCGGCAGCGACCGGCTCAGGCTCTGGTCTGTGGCCGGCCGGATCAGCCGGAACTGCAACTCGGCCGTGGTCCACTCATCCGCGACCGTGCTGGGCGGCGCGCCGAGACCTCTGAGGCCGCTCCCCTGGGCTGCCTGCTCCAGCAGGGCCGACAGCGCCGAACGCCGGCCGGGCGGGGGGGGCACGCCGCGGGGTTGATCCGGCGGTTTAAGCGGTCCCAGGGCTAACACCTCGAAATCGGTCTCTTCAAGGGTGGCGATGACCTTGACAAACTCCCGAGCTTCGCTCACGCCTTCGGGCAAGAGCGGGGTCAACTGCTCCTGGCGCCGGACCGACAGCCCGATTTGAACTGACCGGCCCGGGGCCAGGGCTTCGTGCGCCCCCCCCATCTGAGGGTAGAGCTGGGCAATCGCCCAGTCGTGGGTAAAGTTGAAAACGGCCAGATAGAGCGGCCGGTCGGCGGTGTTGGTCACTTCGACAACGATGCGCTGGCCGGTTTCTATCTCGAGCTCGCCCTCGGCGCTGAGTGCCAGCGGGGCCGTCGTGGCCGCGCCGGCCTCCAGCACCAGTTGCTTCAGCTCCAGCCGGAGGGCGCCGGCCAACTCCGCCTCGGCCGCCGGGTTGACCAGTTTGAGGGCATTCCGGTAACGGCTCAGGTGGATCAGGTCGTCCCCGAGCTCGGGCCGCTTGGCGGGCGGGAAGGCGGCGACCAGGGGCCGGCCGCCGGCATCTTGCAGCACCAGGCTGTCACCCACTTGCTGCAAGCGCAGCTCGGCCGGTTGAGCGGAAGGCACCGCTTGGATGAAGGTGGCAACCGGCTTATCTTGCAGCAGGGCCTCAACCTCGGCCCGGAGGGTCTCAGCCTCGATATCCAGGACCAGCCGCTGCCGCATTGCTCCCACCTCCAGATGGGCAATCTTGACCCGGGACCCGACCTGGATATCCGCCAGTTGGCCTGCTTCGACCAGGCAGCCGCTCTTGACCGCGCCGGCCTCGGCCACATAGAGGGTGGCCAGGGGGTTGTCCTCAGGGCTTATCTGACGGGCGCCGGGCGGATAGACGGCGAGCTGGCTGCCTTCGGTCAGGCCGTGGGCCAGGCCGCCGTTGACCCAGACCAGGCCGGTAATCTCCACCACGCTGAGG
>CALMIS010000306.1 GCA_937864185.1 uncultured Chloroflexota bacterium | reverse complement strand
GCTGGGGGAGTTCAATCTGAGCTTTCACCGGCATCTTGGCGCCGGGGCGTAATATATTACGCCCCTACGAGTTGGGGCGTAATATATTACGCCCCTACCATTACGCCCCTACCATTACGCCCCTACCTTACGCCCCAACCATTACGCCCCAACCATTACGCCCCGACCACGGATTCACGCCGTAATATACGCCTGGAGATCCTGAATCGTATCGTGTTGGTACGAGATGATCTTCTTGACCACATCCCCAATGCTGACCAGCCCGACCAGTTGCCCATCTTCCACAACCGGCAGGTGACGAATGCGCCGCTCGGTCATCAAAGCCATGCAGGCCTCAAGGCTTTCGTCCGGGCCGATGATGATCACGTGCTGGCTCATAAGCTCCTTGATCTGTGTCTCTCGGGAGGCGCGGCCTTTGAGCACGACACTGCGGGCATAATCTCGCTCGGAGAAGATGCCGACCAACTTGCCGGCGTGCATGACCAGAACCGCGCCGATGTTTTTATGAGCCATCAGCCGCAGCGCCTCATAGACCGTTGCCTCCGGGCTAATGGTGTAGACCTCTTGCCCCTTGGATGCTAAAATATGACCGACTGTTATCATTATTCTTTGCTCCTTTGCTAAAGAAACGATGAGACTACCTATTTTGGTTTCGAACCGGAGTTCGTTTTACCCTTCGTTGTAAATAGGAGTGCAAACCTTGGTTTGCTAGCAGAGCAAGCTCTGCCCTCCATTTTCATTGCTCGGTGTCGTCCCGTTCGGGACTGTCCGACTGAGCGCGGGTTACAAAGCGCGGCGCCCGGTTAACCGGGCAAACTGGGGCTTTGGGGGATGAGACAAGAGGCTCTGGGTAGAAAACCGCCAGGCAGGACTAAACAGGGTGATTAAAGTCCACTCACGTATGTTTAATTTGGTAAGGTTCACCCCCTCGTTGGGGTGCGTTAAGATTATTTTTACCGTTTTACATTGATGAGGTTGGCGCTGGCAAAGAACGGGGGTGGCGATCTGTGGCAGATACGGTTAGTATCTGTTTTGCTCAAATCTCCTCCTCGACTAAAATTCAGGGTGAATAAGCAAGGAGGTGCAACGTGGCATCTGTTAGTTTAGACGAAATGTTTGAAAAAGCAAAGCAGGCTTATCCTCACGGATTCCAGCGCGGTGATACGGTTTGGGAGCTGGTCGATGCTTATGTGGCGACCAAGAATTACGCCTTTGACGGGCAGTTGATCCTGCAATCAAGGCAGGCGCTGGCCAGCGGTCAGGAGCGGAAGTCGACTTACACCAACTTTAGGCTCGACGAAGCGGAACTGGAGTGAGTTATGTACATTGGAGATTATTTAGGCAGACGCAACATCTACAGCCCGCAAGCCCTGGCCATTGTCGATACTGGCAAGTCCCCGGAGCTGCGGCTGACCTATGCCCAGATGAACAATCGGGCTAAACGGCTGGCCAACTGGCTCCAAAGCGAGGCCGGCGTAGGCAAGGGCGATCGGGTAGCGATCCTGGCTCAGGATGGGGTAGAGCATCTCGACTGCTTCTTTGCCTGCGGGAAGCTGGGGGCAGTTCATACCGGCTTTAACTGGCGGCTCCATTGGCGGGAACTGCTGGCTTTGATCGAAGCGGTCACGCCCAAGGTGCTGTTGTATGATGAGGCCTTTAAAGCCACGGTCGAACAGCTCGCCCAGGTCGAAACCTCGATTACCCACTGGGTTCACCTGGATGGGGCAGGCGTGCCCGGCAGCCTGGACTTCAACCACCTGCTGCAGCGCTCGCCGGAGACGACCATCACCTGCGAAAGCCTGGAAGCGGAAGATATCGCCTGCCTGCTCTTTACCGGCGGCACCACCGGCCTGCCCAAAGGGGCCCAACTGAGCCATCGCCAGATTGCCTGGAATGGCTACAACACCGTCATCCACGATCTGAGCCACAACGACATTTATCTGAACGTCTTTCCCATGTTCCATGCCGGGGGGTTGTTTGCCTATATGGTCGCCCAGGTAATCTTTGGCGGGGTAACGATCCTCCTGAAACGGTTTGACCCGGAGCTGGTCCTGACCCTGATCGAGCGGGAGAAAGCGACTATTTTCGCCGCGGTGCCGGCCATGTACCAGATGCTGACCCAGGCCAAGAACTGGGCCGAAGCCGATCTTAGCTCGCTGCGTTTCTGCACCAGCGGGGGGGCGCCGCTGCCGGTGCCTTTGATTGAGCACTATACTCGGGAGAAAGGGGTCAAGTTTAAGCAGGGCTTCGGCATGACCGAGTTCGGCCCGGGCTTGTTCGCGCTGTCGCCGGAGGACGCCATCCGCAAGGCCGGCAGCATTGGCCGGCCCAACTTCTTCGTCGATGCCCGCATCGTCGATCCCGAAACCAACCAGCCGCTCGGACCCAACCAGGTCGGTGAGTTGATCTTAAAAGGGCCCAGCCTCTCCTCCGGCTACTACAATAACCCGGAGGCCTGGGCGGCCGTCATCGATGAAGACGGCTGGTTCCACACCGGTGACCTGGCCCGGCATGACGAGGAGTGGTACTTCTACATCGTCGACCGGCTCAAGGATATGTTCATCTCCGGCGGAGAGAATGTCTATCCGGTTGAAGTGGAGTCGGCCCTGTACCGGCATCCGGCGGTGCTGCAGTGCGCCGTTATCGGCCTGCCGGATCCCAAGTGGGGCGAGGTCGGCCAGGCCTGCGTCGTGCTCAAAGCCGGCCAAACCGCCACCGAGGCAGAGCTGCTCCAACACCTGACCGAGCACCTGGCCAAGTACAAGGTGCCCAAGAAGGTCGTCTTTGTTGACTCGCTGCCGGTCTCGGCGGCGGGCAAGATCCTGCGGCGAGAGTTGCGGGAGCAGTATACGGCCTGAAAGCGGGAGTTGAGAGCTACCCTGTTTGTGGGTTCAAGGGCGAACAGGAGAATGTTCGGCTATCTGGGGTGCCCCCCTAACCCCCCAGAGGGGGGAATTTTGGTCTGAGCTCCCCCCTTTGGGGGGCTGGGGGGGACTTCCAGAGCTACACGATCGTACCTGTCCGACCCTGAATGTTTATGCGGGAGGGCGATAAGACGTGGGACGTAGCACGTATTTACGTCCCACGTCCCACGTCCCCCCGGTTATAGAGAACGGGGTCTCCTTAACGACTTCCGTTAATCAGGCTGCCCCGGTCAACTTCCCCGCCTCAAGTCAGCAAATGCTCTGCCGCGACCTCGCCCTCTTCCAGGGCATCGAGAATCTGATCGATCGTCTCTTCGCTCTCGACCTGGCGATACCAGTGGTTTTCGGGGTAGATGATCATAATCGGCCCTTTAGAGCACTCTTTCAGGCAGCCGGTGCTCGAGACCAGGGCATCCAGGCCCCGGTCCAGGATCTCGTTTTCCAGGTAGGGCAGAAAGTCAACCGAGCCTTTGCGGTTGCAGGCCCCTCTCGCTTCCCCGGAAGCTCTAAAACTGGCGCAGACTAAAATATGGTGGGTTGGTTTAGCCATAATATCCTCCTTTATAAGTAGGAGTGCAAACCTTGGTTTGCCAGCAGAGCAAGCTCTGCACTCCTTTGTCATTACTCGGTGTTGTGCCGCCTGAGCCTGTCGCCGCCTGAGCCTGTCGAAGGCGGTGGCGCCCCCTTCGCCAAGCTAAGGGTGCGTCCTACCCGCAGCCCTGACTCGTGCCGGAGCAGGCCGCGCCGCAGACCGTCCGGCCCCGTTTAAGCAGATGGTTCAGGCTGCGCTCTTCAAAGACGGCCTTGACCGCTTCATCGATCAGGCCCTCCACTTCCAAGATTTCAATGCCGGCCTCGGTTAAGACCTCTTTCGGACTGGCTCCAATGCCGCTGACCAGGAGGGCCCGGCAGTCGCCGATGACCTGGCTCAGTTGCTGCCAGCGCTCCAGCCCGCTGCCTGGGGTCGGGGTAGGCCGGGTCTCGATCCAGTCGATGCTGCCGTTCTTGTGGCCATAGACAAAGATCTGGTCGGCCTCGCCCAGATGTTGGTTGACCAGCACGCCCTCGCGGCTAGTGACGGCGATGTAGGGCCGGTCGGTGTCCGCTTGCCGGGGGGCTGGCTGCGGTTGGCGCGGTAGCTGTTTGGCCATTTGCAGCTTTTGCATCATGGCCTCGCTGGTGCCTTCGCCCAGCAGGCCGACCGCGTCGGCCCGGCAGCGGGCGCAGTGGTGCATCAGCGGCAGGTAGACGCCCGCTTTCTGCCTGACCTCCGTCACTCGCTGGGGTGAAGGCGGCATCATATTCTCAAAGGCGGAGCCGGAGGTAGGGTAGTAGGACATACAGTTCAAGATATCGACGCCCAACTCGGCCATCTTCTGGGCGACCGCTTCAATATGGTCGTCATTGATGCCGGGCATAATAATGGTGTTGACTTTGACCGTCACGCCGTGTTTCTTGAGCCCCTGAATGGCCTCAAGCTGGCGCTTCAACAGAATCTCGGCCCCTTCCTCCGGCCGGTAGAGCTTCTTGCCGTAGCGGGCCCAGGCATAGATCTTGGCTCCGATGGCCGGATCGACGGCGTTAACGGTGATGGTCACGTGGCTAACCTGCAGGTCGGCCACTTCCTTGACGTAGGGCGGCAAGCCCAGGCCGTTGGTGGCCAGGCACAGGATGATCCGCGGGTATTTAGCCCGCACCAGTTGCAAGGTCTCCAGGGTGCGCTCGGCGTTAGCAAAGGGGTCGCCCGGGCCGGCAATGCCGACCACGGAAATGTTGTCCAACTCGGCCATGACCTGGTCCAGGTAGGCCAGAGCCTGGTAGGGCGACAGGACCGCGCTGGTCACCCCCGGCCGGCTCTCGTTGACGCAATCGTATTTACGATTGCAGAAGTTACACTGCACGTTGCACTTGGGGGCCACCGGGAGGTGGACCCGCCCGTAAGTATGCCGGGCTTTATCGTTAAAACAGGGGTGGTTCGCCAGGTTTAGGGTCATCATCGTCTATCTCTCCTTTGTCAATAGCGCCGCAGGCCGGGGGGCTTGGGGGGTAGTTCCCCCAAAACTTATTTTCATTGACGTTGTTCAACAACGCGGTATCGAACCCCCGGTTCTGTCGGTCTCCTATGAAAATAGGAGTGCAAACCTTGGTTTGCCAGCAGAGCAAGCTCTGCACTCCATTTTCATTACTCGGTTTCGTCCCGCCAGGGACTGTCGCACTCCTATGAAAATAGGAGTGCAAACCTTGGTTTGCTAGCAGAGCAAGCTCTGCACTCCCCTTTCATGGCTAGCAGAGCAAGCTCTGCACTCCACTTTCATTACTGGGTCTCGTCCCACTCGGGACTATCGTACTTCTTTACATATAAGCGTACCCGATGCCGGAGCTCTCCTGCCGGTGTTCGATCAGGGTGTTGGCTACCTTATCGAAAAGCTGCTGGGTGCCGGCGTAGCCCACGTGCAGAATGCGGGCCCCGCCGATGCGATCGTGGATGGGAAAGCCGACGCGAATCAGCGGCAGGCCGAGCGGGTGGGCGATCGCGTAGCCTTTACTGCTGCCGATCAGGAAATCCGGCCGGGCATGTTCGACGCGCTCCTTGATTTCGACAAAATCGACGCCGTCCCAGACCTCCATGTCGAGGGCGTCAGCCTCCGGCACCAAGGCCTTGACCTTGGCTTCAAGCAGGCCGCTCTCCCCGCCGGAGGCGCACAGCACCGGGCGGACGCCGATCTCGCGCAGGAAGGCGACCAGACCGACGACCAGATCCTCTTCGCCGTAAACCACGGCCCGGGCTTGCGAGACATACTTATGGCCGTCGATGTAGGCGTCGACCAGGCGCTCGCGCTCCTTGACGTAGCCAGCCGGGGTGGGCCGGCCGGTGATGAGCTCCAGGGCTTCGAACCAGCGGTCGGTTTCGTGGACCCCGATTGGTAGCCCCAGACTGTAGCAGGGCACACCGAAGCGCTCTTCCAGGGCCTTGCCCGCGCTTTCCTGGTCGGCCAGGATCCGGCCAAATTCCAGGCTGGCCTGGGCCCCGCCCATCGACTCGATGTCCTTGACCTTGGTCCCGCCGGCCTGCAGGCGCTGGTACTCGGTCCAGACCCCGCCATCCAGCGTCTCCGAGTAGTCGGGCAGCATGACGTAGTCCAGGCCAAAGTCGGTCAGGATCTGCTTGAGGTAGCGCAGGTCCGCCGGCGAGAGCATCCCGGGGAAGAGATTGACGTGAGGTCCACGCTCATCCCGCCGGGCCAGCAGCTCGACGGCGGCTTTGATGGTGGCGTGGAAGCCGTCCATGTGGGTGCCGGTGTAGCTGGGCGTGGAAACGTTGATGATCCGGGGCAGGGCTTGATCCGGGTGGGCGGCGTGATAATCCCGCAAGATCATGGGCACATCCTCGCCGATGGTCTCGCTCAGGCAGGTGGTGGCGATGCCGATCAGGTCGGGCTGGTACTGCTTATGGATGTTGTCCAGACCCACTTGCAGATTGGCGCCGCCGCCAAAGACCGCCGTCTCCTCGGAAAAGTTGGAGGAGGCGATATCGACCGGCTCCTTGAAGTGGCTAATCAGATAGCGGCGAATGTAGGTGGCGCAGCCTTGCGAGCCGTGCAGCAGCGGCACGGCATTCTCGATGCCCTTCAACACCAGGGCTGCCCCCAGCGGCGTACACAACTTGCAGGCATTTTGGGTGGCGGTGTAGTGAATATGCTTTTGGGCTTTCATCTCACCTTCCTCCTAACAGCCGTTTGCCGGCCCGGCGCGGGGCCAGACTCCAGACCGGACTGGTCACCGTCGCGTGGACCTCTTGGGCGAAGTTCAACATCCCGACGTAGCCGGCCAGGGGCGTCTTGCGCTCATGGTTGTGGTCGCAGAAGCCCACGCCCAGCTTATAGGCAATCGGTCGCTCTTTGACCCCGCCGATGAAGAGATCGGCATCTTTCTCGATGATGTACTTGGACAGCTCCAACGGATTGGCGTCATCGACAATGATGGTGCCGTCGTCGCACATCTCACGCAGCAGCTCGTAATCGGCTTTGTTGCCGGTCTGCGAGCCGGCCAGGACCACGTCCATGCCCAGGTGTTTCAAAGCCTTAATCAGGGAAAAGGCCTTGAACGCCCCGCCGACATAGATGGCGGCTTTCTTGCCTTGCAGGTCTCGCTTGTACTTTTGCAACTGCGGATAGATTCGGCCGATCTCTTCTCGGACCAGGGCTTGGGTGCGCTGCATCATCTCGGCGTTGTCGCTGAAGAAGCCGGCCACGTCGTACAGCGCCTTGGACATATCTTCCAGGCCAAAGTAAGAGACCCGGATAAAGGGGATACCGTACTTCTTTTCCATCATCTGAGCCAGGGTGGTCATCGAGCCGGAGCATTGGACCACATTCAAGGCGGCCCCGTGGGCCCGTTGGATCTCATCGACTCGCCCATCGCCGGTCATGATCGAGACCACCTCGACCCCCATGCGTTGGTAGTAGTCCTTGATGATCCAGGCCTCGCCGCCAATGTTGAACTCGCCCAGGATGTTGATACTCTGCCGGCTCACCTCGGCGGTAGAGCCGTGCCCGATCAGTTTGAAGAGGGCTTCGCAGGCGGCTTTGTAGCCATCCTTCTTGGTGCCTTTGAAGCCCTCGGAGTGAACGGGTAGGACCGGCAGGCCCTTTTCCTGGCTGACCCGCTGGCAAATTGCCTCCACGTCATCGCCAATCAGGCCGACGATGCAGGTCGAGTAGACAAAGGCAGCCTTGGGGGCGTAGCGTTCGATCAGGTCGGTCAGGGCCCGGTAGAGCTTCTTCTCCCCGCCGAAGATCACGTCTGTTTCCCGCAGGTCGGTCGAAAAGCTGAGGCGATGCAGCTCCGGCCCGGACGAGAGGGCGCCGCGGATGTCCCAGGTATAGGCCGCGCAGCCGATGGGGCCATGCACCAGGTGGACCGCGTCGGTGATCGGGTAGAGCACCACCCGCGAGCCGCAGAAGACGCAGGCCCGCTGGCTGACCGAGCCGGCCAGGCTGGTCTTATCGCAGACCATGTCAAATGGCTGCGCCCCCTTCTCGTGAATTTGTTTCTGCCTTTGATCCAGGATTTCTATCGTCGCCATAGGGCCATCCTACATAACCAACTCAAAGCTCTCTTCCGGGGCGTCACGGTCCTGCCGGTCGAGCAGCACGTCCAAGATCTTTTCCAGCAGGCGCATGCCACCCCGATAGCCGACCGTCGGGAAGTAGCTGTGCCCCACCCGATCGAGGATCGGGAAGCCGAAGCGAACAAAAGGAATATCCTCATCACGGGCAATATATTTGAGGTAGGTATTACCCATGAGCAGATCGACCGGCTCGTTCTTGAGCCACTGGTGGAAGAGGAACATATCCCCCGCCGCTTTGATCTTGACTTCGTGGGGCACGCCGGCGGTGATCTCCTTGATCCGCTTTTCGAAGCCCTTCCCTGAACTGCCGGTCACGATATAGATCGGTTGCAGATCGATGGCCACCAGGAACTCGGTCAGGGCCACCAACTGATCCGGATCGCCGACCAGGCCGACCTTTTTGCCGTAGAAGTACTGGTGCATATCGGTCATGATGTCCAGCAGCCGCCCCCGCTCGACGGTGAGCGACGAGGGCACCTCGACTCCGGCGGTCTGGCGCAGGGTGTCGATGAAGCGGTCGGTGGCTGGCAGGCCTATCGGCAAGTCGAGCAAGCTGAAGGGCACGTTGCACTTGGCTTGCAAGGCTTGAGCCGCCGCTTCGGAGGTCGTCCGGCCCAGGGCCACGGTGGCCCGGCTGTCGCCGGTGCGGCGCAGGTCTTCGATGGTGACCCCGCCCTCGGGGTACATCTGGTACGAGCCGGTTTGCGGCCCGTTCAAGACGTTGGAGGTGTCGGGGAACATGATGGTCTCGATCCCCATCGTGGTGGCGATCCGCTTGACCTCTTCCATATCAGACGGCTCGACGTAGCCGGGGATGAGGTTGAGCCGGGCCGTGGTCTGCCCGCTCGATTCGGCAAAGTAGTCCACCATAGCCTTGGTCATGGTGGCAAAGCCGGTAATGTGCGAGCCGACATAGCTGGGCGTGTTGGCGTGAATCACGTACTTGCCGGCCGGGATCTTGCCCTCCATCTCGGCCTTTTTGGCGATCTGGGGAATATCGTCCCCAATCGTCTCGGATAGGCAGGTGGTGTGGACGGCGATGACCTCGGGATCGTACAGGGTGAAGATGTTGTTGATCGCCTGCAGCAGGTTGGCCTGGCCGCCAAAGACGGAGGCGCCTTCGGTAAAGGAACTGGTGGCGGCAACGACCGGCTCTTTGTAGTGCCGGGTCAAGGTGCTGCGGTGATAGGCGCAGCAGCCCTGCGAGCCGTGACTGTGGGGTAAGCAGCCGTGGATGCCCAAAGCCGCATACATGGCCCCAATCGGCTGGCACGTCTTGGCCGGGTTGACCGTCAGGGCGGTTCGTTCGCTAATCTCGGGCGTTGTGTGTCTAAGCAGCATCGCTGACTTCCTCCTTCTGCCAGGGGGCTTTCACAAAGGACCAGATTTTACTATTGGCCATGCGATCGATTTCATGGTAGAAGTTGATCGCGCCGCTAAAGCCGGCGTAGGGTCCGCCCGAGTCGTAGCTGTGCAGTTGCTTCATGGGGACGCCCATTTTCTGCACGATGAACTTCTCCTTGATCCCGGCACAGAAGATGTCGGGTTTATACTTTTTGATCAGCATCTCGGTTTCGTAATGATTGATATCATCCACAATCAGAGCCTGATCATTCATGTCGGCCATGAGCCCGTCATAGTCTTTGAACCTGAAGCCTGCCTCGGCCAGTTGGCTCAATTCCTCGGCGGACTTACGCGGTTGATAGCGGTCCGGGTCGGCCTCGATCTCGAGCTCTTCGATGTTGCGGCTGTCGGCATCGACCTTGATGTCGGGCAGGACGCGGCGGCCTTCGTAGTCGTCGCGGTGGGCAAACTCGTAGCCGGCGCCGACAATCTTCATGCCGATCTCTTTGAAGAGCTCCTGGTAGTGGTGGGCCCGCGAGCCACCAACAAAAAGCATGGCGGTCTTACCTTCACAGCGGGCCCGGACCTCATCGCGGGCTTTGAGGACGGCCGGCATCTCGGTGGCGATGACTTGCTCGACCCGCTCGATGAGTTTGGACTCGCCAAAGTACTGGGCAATTTTGCGCAGGGACTTGGCCGTGGCCTCGGCCCCGATGAAGTTGATCTTGATCCAGGGGATGCCGTATTTGACCTCCATCATCTCGGCGATGTAGTTGATCGAGCGGTGGCACATAACCGTGTTGAGGTCAGCGGTGTGAGAGTTGGCAAAACCGTCGATGCTCGAGTTGCCGCTGAAGGTCGAAACCAGGCTGATGCCGCAGTCGTCAAGCAGGCGCTCGATCTCAAACGAGTCGCCGCCAATGTTGTATTCGCCCATCAGGTTGATCCGGTACTCGCCCGGGCCGACGGTGTCATCCAGCCCGACCACATGCTTGAAGATACCGTTATTGGCAATGTGGTGCCCGGCCGATTGGCTGACCCCTTTGTAGCCCTCGCAACTGAAGGCGAAGACGTTGATCCCCAGCTCTTCTTTCATCTCGCGGGCCACGGCATGCACATCATCACCGATCAGGCCGACCGGGCAGGTGGCAAAGATGCTGATCGCCTTGGGCTTGAAAATATCGTAGGCTTCCCGGATAGCCCGCCGGAGCTTCTTTTCCCCACCAAAGACGATGTCTTCATCCTGCATATCGGTGGAAAAGCAGTAATTCATATAGTTATCGTCGTCCGGGCCGTTGGGCCGGGTCTGGTTGCGCCGGGTCAGCCAACTATAAAAGCCGCAGCCGATGGGGCCATGGGTGATGTTGATGATGTCCCGCGTCGGCCCCAGGATGACGCCCTTACAGCCGGCGTAGGTGCAGCCGCGCTGGGTGATGATGCCGGGAATGGTTCTGACGTTGACGTCGATCACCGGCACGCTTTTGTCCGCTTCAACCTTATTGACCATCACCTGCTGGCCGCGCTTGCGGCCGACTTTTTTGGGGTACTTCTCTAACATCTCCGCTTTGATGGCGTGGGGATCGAGGTGGCCATTCTCCAGGCTCAACTTCTCTTTAACTTCTACTGCTGACATATTAGCCTCCTCTAGTTGGCAATGCCGTACTGAATTAACAGCCCTTCCAGCTCCTCGACCGGCATCGGTCTGGGGATAACATACATATCATTCTCATCAATCTTCTTGGCCAGGGATCGGTACTGATCGGCTTGCGGGTGCTGAGGATCGTACTCGATGACGGTCTTGCGGTTGATCTCGGCCCGCTGGACCATATTGTCTCGAGGCACAAAGTGGATCATCCGAGTCCCCAACCGCCTGGCAAAGGCGTCGATCATCTCGTATTCGTTGTCCACATTGCGGCTGTTGCAGATTAAACCGCCTAAGCGAACCTTGCCGCCTTCGGCAAACTTGACGATCCCTTTAGAGATGTTGTTGGCGGCATACATAGCCATCATCTCGCCGGAGACCACAATGTAGATTTCTTCGGCCTTACCCTGCCGGATGGGCATGGCAAACCCGCCGCAGACCACGTCGCCCAGGACGTCGTAGAAGGCGTAGTCTAAGTTTTCGCTCTCGTCATAGGCCCCCAACTGTTCGAGGAGGTTGATCGAGGTGATGATCCCTCGCCCGGCACAACCGACGCCCGGCTCGGGTCCGCCCGACTCGACACAGACGGTGCCGCTGAAGCCCCGCTTGCGAATGTCCTCGAGATCGACATCGTCTCCTTCATCGCGCAAGGTGTCCAGCACCGTCTCTTGGTTTAGACCGCCCAGCAGCAGCCGGGTTGAGTCGGCTTTGGGGTCGCAGCCAACCACCATGATCTTCTTGCCCATTTCTGCCAGCCCGGCCACCGTGTTTTGCGTGGTCGTCGATTTACCAATTCCACCTTTTCCGTAAATGGCTATCTTGCGCATGATGTCACTCCTTTTCTGCATTAAATGCGCTTAAATTAAACGGCGATGGTTGCCCCACCCTAGCGATAGGGTCATCGCGCCAATCACAAGGTTAAAGATAACGATTTTGCAAATCGACGACGCATGGTAAAATAAAGGCAAAGAGGCAGACGGATCTAACCTTCGCGGCATAAGCCCATGGTTCTGTCTGAACGCCGATTTGCTTTGGAGATACCGCTCACCGCCAAGTTAGCCGGTATCTCCTTTTCTTTTGGCCCTGGCCGGATGAAGCGCAAAGAGGGCCCTTTCCTGATCGATCTACCGCTCTGCTATTTTGGAGAATGTTCTCGTTTATCCATATTCCTGATGCACCGCTGCGCCAGGTTTTTTGGGTGCGAAGCCTGGATAAACGTTTTTACTTCTCTCCTTTTGTGCTTAAGCAGTTCGCCAAAAAAGGACCCTCGTCAGGCCTCGTCCCCACTGGGGATCTCGCAACAAAAAACTCCCAAACTCGATCGGCGGGCGAGTCAACCTTAAGCTTGGTTGCCGGCTAGGTCAGCCCAAGCGGCGCAAGCAGGCTTGACTGTCGTCCATCGGGTTTGGGAGCTTCGCGGCCCCCGATTTATATGTTTTTAGCGGTTCACGTTGACGAAGGGAAGTGATGGTCAGGTTGAGGCAGTGGAGCTAAAAACACAAAAGCCCTTGACAACAAATTAGGATTGTTATCAAAGGCTTCGCACGTGTTTCTTCTTTAATATTTGGCCTAAATCTAACACACTTTGTGGGCTTTGTCAATAGAGTTGAGCCCCCTAGTCCGGTAAAACCCGTCACTTCACCAGGTCTTACCTGGACAGTTGGGCAGGAGGATGGCTGTTTATGATCTAGTCCGGTTGGGTCAGCGGCAAGGTAAACATGAAGTTCGCTCCTTCGCCTTCTTGACTCTCCACCCAGATCTGGCCGCCGTGCATCAACACCAGATCCCGGCAAATGATTAAGCCTAGCCCTGAGTCGAGCCGCTGATGGTTTATGTCCGGATCGAAATAGCGAAATCGATCAAAAATGGTGGCAATCCGATCAGCCGGGATCCCTTCGCCCGTATCAAATACGCCGATCAAGACTTGATTTTGCTCGTCCAGCCGGCGAGCGTAAAGGATGACGCTACCCTGTTCGGTAAACTTCTGAGCATTAGAAATGAGATTGACGATCACTTGGCGGATGCGCACCGGATCAACATAGACCGGTGGTAAGGTTTCGATGATCTCTAAATCAAAATGGACCTCTTTGGCCCAGGGCAGGACCGAGGCGATATCATAAGCCTCAGCTAGGAGGTTGTGTAAATCAACAACTTCGCGATGAAGCTTTAGCTTGCCGCTTTCTAACTTGAAAAGTTCAAATAAGTTGGTAATCAGCAGGTTAACGTGACGGGTAGCATTAAGCGACTTGTTGACCCACTCCAATTGATCCGTCGAGAGCGGCCCCAGCGTGCCGAACTCCAGCGCGGATAGAGCCGTGGCTACAATACCCAGGGGCGCTCGCATATCGTGGGCAAAGTTGCTAATCCAGACGGTCCGGATCCGGTTGGCTTCCACGGACTCACTCCAGCTTTGGGCCAGGCGTCGCTTGGCCTCCTCCAGTTCGTGAGTCCGCTGGTTCAACTCTCGGGTTCGCGCGGCGACTCGTTGTTCTAACTCGGCGTTAAGAATGGCATTACTAACCGCGACAGCGGCGGCGTGGTTAGCAAATAATTCTAGCGGAAGAAGATCATTCGGATTAAAGTGATTGCGTAACTGACGGTGCTCGACGTAGATGGCGCCGATGAGGTCGCCCTGGGCGATCAAGGGGACGCCCATAATAGAGCGCAGTTGAAGAGCCACCACGCTTTTAGCTTGATTGAAATCAGGATCATTGACGGCATCGGTGGTGATGAGCGGCTGGCGGGTTTGGAACATCTTCTGAAGGACTGACCGGCTGACTTCCACCTGGTCGTCACTTAAGTCGCGTCCCGCTTTATCTCGCTTGACTTCAAAATTAAGAGAGCCATCCGCTGCTTTGAGCACGATATAGACTCGCTCCGCGCCGGTTAGTTTAATCGCTTCATCAGCTACGGTATCGAGCACGAGCGCTAGGCTGCGTAGCTCAGCCAGACGGCGGCTGACTTCAAGAATGCGCTGCAGCAAGTCTGGAGAGGTGGGTGGTTTAGTCATGGTCAACAGGGATGAAATATGGCCCGGTTACTGAATTAAGCAAGCAACTCAAGCGAGCTGGATCACAAGAGACGAGCCATTACTCAAACTAATTTCTAACCTTAGTAATAGTGTAGCATAAATATTACAACTTTGTAATAGGCGAGCGGTAAGTTGAGAGGCTTAGTCCTAATGCCTCGTTGACAAGACCGCCTGGCTTATGTTACTGTGCAAATAATCATGCGGTGGATCCTCAGACAGCCCTTTTGGGCGGTGACCCTGGTCTCAACATTTTTTACCGTAGCGGGCTTGGTCGCGGTCCTCCTCGCTTATTTCCTGACCGATCAGTGGCAATATCTGGCCTTTACCATTTTGTTGGGTCTGACCCTGGCGGCGCACGGGCTCTCTATGGGGCTGGCCCGTTACCGTCGGCGAACCCGTTACGGTCCCTGGGTGATTGCCGCGACTCAAATTTTACTGGCCGCGTTTGGCCCGCTCCTGGTGCATGATTTTTGGGTTTTTGGCTTTCTCCTGCTGGCGGTGGTGCCGCTGCAGGTAGCTCTCACCGACCAACCCCGGCTCGTTCCCCTGTTTGTCTTTTTGGCGCTCCTGGGCGCGGTGGCCATGGTTGCGGCGGATCTGCAAAACTGGCCCGACCGCCTGACCGTTCTGTTGGAGATGCCGGCGCTGTATGGAGCCGCCCTGGCGCTCTTGATGCTCGACTTGCTGGGGCAAGCGGTAATTTTGTGGTGGGTCAGGTTACGATCTCAAGCCGCAGCCGACGCCCGGCTCAACCTGGCGACGCAGTTAGCCACGGTTTTTATCCTGATCTCTGCCCTGTCGGTTATGGCCGTGTCTTGGGTCTTGATCGATCAGTTCCAGGCAGCCCAACTGGTGCAGGCCCGGCAGAGCTTTCAGAACCTGGCCGACATCAACGCCGAGCGGGTGGCCAACGAACTTGGCCGGCAGATCGACTTACTCTTCTCTCTGGGTCGGCGTGAACGAGCCTTTGTTTCGGTCTTGACACAGGCCAACCTAACGTATCCCCAAACGGCGTCGGAACGAGAGGAAGTGTTTCGAGTCCGCGAGGCGCAGTGGCAGAGTGGTGATAACCGCGGTCGACTCATCGCGGATATTTTGGGTGGGAGTGCAGCCCGGGAGTTGAGTGTCTTCCGCGAGAGCAACCAACTGCACAGCCGGCTCTTTTTGACCGACCGCTTTGGTGGTCTGGTGGCGGCGCAGGGTCATCAGCCCGAGCGCTTCTTTTACGGGGATGAAAGTTGGTGGCAGCAAGCCTGGAATAACGGCGAGGGCGGTTACTATCTGGGCCAGACCAGTGTTGATCCACGCACCAACTCAGCCTCGATCTTCATGGCGGTCACCGTTTTTCATCCCCTCACCGATGACGCTTTGGGCGTCCTGGCTTCAACCTATCGGCTCAATGATATCCAGCAAGACATTCAGTTGGCCAGCGCTCAGACGTTTGGCCGGGTGAACCTGCTGACAGCGGATGGCCTGATCATCGCCGGCCCGGCCGGCAGCTTAACCGCGCCCCCCTCCTGGTTTAGTGCTCTGGCCGATTTAATGGAGGAGGCGCTTAATGATCAAGATCAGAATTTAACCAACCAGTTTGGTCTGGTGCTGGCTCAGTCAGGGCTGGATAAGACGCCGGCTCAGTATACCGATGGCATTGCCCGGCTCGGCTGGCGGGTCACCGTTTCAGAAGCACGCAGCAGCATCCTGGCCGACGTGGTGCGGTCGATCAAAATTGCCGGGCTGGTTGCTTTGCTGGTGATGGCCGCGATTGTGCTGGTCGCTACCCTGGCGGCCCGAATCGTCACCCGGCCGATTGAGGCCCTGACCCGGATTGCTACCGGCTTTGTGGAGGGCAACCTAACGGAACGGGCCCACCCCAGCGGCTCTATTGAGCTCATTACGCTGGCCGAGTCTTTCAACAGTATGGCCGAGCAGTTGCACTCCCTGATTGACAACTTGCAGGAGCAAGTTATCCAACGCACCGCCCAACTCGAGGCTCGGGTCGAGCAGTTGGCGACGCTTAACCGCATTACCCAGGCCGTGGTTTCCGTGGAAAACTTGCAGTCAGAGTGGCAAGTTGTGGCCAGAGAGATGGTCGAACTTTTTGATGGCCGTAACAGTGGTGTGGCTGTGCTTGACCCTGGCGGCACCAAATTGATCGTGGTGGCCGACTACTCCTGCGACAGCAATGACCCTAGTGCCGTTGGGGTGGAACTGCCTCTGGCCGGTAATCCGTCGTCGGCCTGGGTGGTGCAGTACGGTGAGCCTCTGATCGTCACCAAAGCGCAAGACAGTCCCCTGACCGAGCCGGTGCATGACTTGATGCGCGACCGGCGGACCGAGAGCCTGATGATCGTTCCGCTGCGCTCGCGTGGCCGGGTCATTGGGACGATCGCCGTGGATACCGATCGGCCTGACCGCGAGTTCACCTATACCGAGTTGAAACTGGCCGAAACCATCGCCGGGCAGATTGCCGGTTTTCTGGAGAATGCTCAACTTTATGCGGCGGCTCAGGAGGCCCGCCTCCAAGCGGAGGCGGCCAACCGAGCCAAGAGCGAGTTTTTGGCCAATATGAGCCACGAACTGCGCACGCCGCTCAACGCCATCATCGGCTACAGCGAGATGCTGGCGGAGGACGCGGCCGGCGGTAACGATGAAATGCTGACTGATGATCTCAAAAAGATCTTTGACTCGGCCCAGCATTTATTGACGCTGATCAATGATATCCTTGACCTGTCTAAGATTGAAGCGGGCCGGGTAACGCTCGATCTGGACTGGTTTGACGTGAACGAGCTTATCGACAGCGGGCTCACTTCTATTCAGCCTCTGGTCAAGAAGAACAACAATGTACTCACCGTTGAGCGGGCCGAGACCTCGGGCAAGATGTGGACCGACGCGGTTAAAGTCCGGCAAGCTCTGCTCAACCTGTTGAGTAACGCCTGTAAATTTACGGAAAATGGCCAAGTGATTCTCCACGTCAACCGCCAGGTTCAGCCGAAAGGGGACTGGTTGGAGTTCAGCGTCAGCGATACCGGCATCGGAATGACGCCGGAGCAGATGAGCAACCTATTCCAGCCCTTTACTCAAGCCGACTCCTCAACGACACGTAAATACGGCGGCACCGGGTTAGGGTTGGTGATTACCCAACGGTTCTGCCAAATGCTGGGCGGCGAGGTGAGAGTCCGGAGCGAGTACGGGCGCGGCTCAACCTTTACTATTCGTCTCCCCGCAGTCACACCCGAATCTAAAACCGAGGTCTCAAACCTGGTCCAGGCCGGCGTATCCGTTCGTCGCTAAGCATACCCCTCGACGTGGATTAGCGGCAGTCTACTTTTTTCTTGATCAGGCTTGACCACCAGTCTAGCCGTCTATCGGCCTGTTAAGCTTTTGCTTCGGTCCTAACTACAATCTTAGAATGCAGGGTGCGGTGTACCGGGCAGCGATCGGCAATTTCCAGAAGGCGAGCGCGTTGCTCTTCATCCAAGGGGCCAAGAACCTCGATTTCTCGCACAATGCAGTCCACTTTGCCCGTTTCTGTCCCGGCTTCCTCGCAATCCTTGGCGTGAGTCTTGTTGTGGCTTAGCCGGACGATGGCCGTTTCCAGCGGCCAACCTTTGTGATCGGCATACATGCGCAGCGTCATCGACGTACATGCTCCCAAACCGGCCAACAACAGGTCGTAGGGGTTGGGGCCCAAGTTCTGACCACCGACGGCCAATGGTTCATCGGCCACCAGACTGTGTCCGGCGGCTAAAATCTCGGTGCGATACTTTTCTCGGCCGGTACGGACAGTGACCCGGTTGTCCAGGGCTGGCAGAGGGACTGTTACTTGAGTTTGCTGTTTATCGAGGCCCAAGTACTTTCGGGCCCAGGTTTCAATCATGGCCCCGACATAGCGAGAGTCAAGCTCATTAGAGAGGAGGTGATCGGCGGTGTCTAGCGAGATGAAACTCTTGGGATGCTTTGCCAACCAGAAAATATCGGCGGCGTTGTCGACACTGACAATCTGATCGATGGGCGAGTGGAAAATGAGCAGGCCTTTGCGTAAGTGCTGGACTGACTCGGTGATGCGCTGCTCGTCCAAATCCTCCAGGAACTGCTTCTTGATTTTGAAAGGCCGGCCGGCCAACGTCACTTCAGCCTCACCGGCTTGCTCGATGAGCGGCCGTGACCCGGCCAGCAACTTGAGCAGGTGGTCGGGCCGGCACGGCGAACCGATGGTGACCACTGCCACCGCCTCCGGAATTTGGCCGGCGGCTTGGAGCATAGCCGTCCCCCCCAGCGAGTGGCCAATCAGGATTTTAGGCGCTTGATAATGTTCCTTCAAAAATTCCGCGGCTGTGACTAAGTCCGAGACGTTGCTAGAATAGTTAGTGTCGGCAAAGTCGCCCTCGCTCTCGCCCAAGCCGGTAAAGTCAAAGCGCAGCACGGCGATCCGCTTGCGGGTTAGCGCGGTGCTGATATTGTCAGCGGCTTTGAAGTTCTTAGTACAGGTAAAGCAGTGGGCAAAAAGGGCGTAAGCGACCGGCTCGCCATCGACCGGCAGGTCGAGCCGGGCGGCTAGCTTCTGGCCCATTTCATTGGTGATCGACCACTTTTCAGAGTTCACTTTTTGACTCCTTGGTTGATTTTGACTTGGTGTTGTAGCCACCCTGTTCCCGGTTGGGGAGGAAAGGGGCTTAGTTTTTAACACAGAAACGGCCCCGGCAGAAGTATGCCGGAGCCGCTTTAGAGATCTTTGGCCAGTCTAATCATCAACTGATCAAGGCCCTGTCTGCGCCAAAACGCTTGAGACATCTCTTTGTTGGAGGCGACGGTGGCGCGGCGGACAGGCATTAGCGTTTACTCAACCAGCCTCCCAAGAACTTGGTCCCAAGATTGATGATGTCGTCGGATACATCGCCATCACCGTCCAAATCAAGCAGGCGGGCAAAGCCACCCAGGGATGACTCGGTTTCCTGTCGCTCTTGTTTGAGCAGCCCGGCGATGCCATCGGCGTCAAGACCCTGTTGCTGTTGCTGTTTACCCAGCGCGCCCAAAACGACCGGAGCCAGCATCATCAGTAGTTGAGAGGTCGAGCCCTGATCCAGGCCAGTGGCCTGGCTAATGCCGGTCTCAACGTTGTTGCGTTTGGCGCCTAAGACGTGCCCCAAAATTGCATTGCCATCGGCTAGGGTTGATTGTTGAGTCAGCTGCGAACTCAAGTTGTCGAGAATGCTACCGTCGTGGTCGCGCTTCACGGCGTGGGTCAGAGCTTGGGCCTCGGCCGGCGACTCCGCGTTACGACCTAAAGCGTTGATTAGCAGCGGCAGGGCGGCGTTAATAGCCTGCTCGGTGGTGCTTTGATCGGCGCCAAGTGTGTGGCTAATCTGCTGAACATTTTGCTGCCCTAATTGTCCGGCCAGCATGTTGAGTAAATCACTCATCGTACTCTCCTCAATAGCGTCTCTTGGAGTGCAGCTTGAAGGGCCGCACTTTAGATTATAATCCTCGTTACTGTGCCGTAGGTTCGGTCACGCTTCCCAATGATAACTGGGGGTAGTATAAATTGTTTTTGGGCTCGGTACAAGTTCTCGGCTGGCAAAGGAGTGGCTTAAGTTTAAAGAGACCTCATAACTTTTCAAAATTTATGAGGTCTCTCTTACACTCAACAGTCGATTTAGGGACAGAACTCTTTGGTCAAATCGGCGGTATTTCCCCGGGCGCACTTAAAGCGAACTCCGGCCCAGTCGATCTGCCACTGCTCTTCTGCGGCCGCCTTCAGATCGACTCGCACTTCCTCGCCGGCCAGCGAGTCGTCATCCAAGATTTCGGTAAAGACAACGACCGTGGTCTGGTCCGGAGCAGTGTTATAGACCGTAATCTGCTTCGGCACAAAGGCGTCGTCCGCGCAGTCCCCGAGAAGGTTGAGGATGCTGTTGCGCCAGGCAGCGGCGCTGCTCGTTGGCCCACCCAGTTCGATGGCCTGGCTCAGCAGCTCCGTCCGGTTGATCGCCTCGTCGTCAAAGGGCCGGTACATCTCGCGGCCGGGAGGCTGGCCGGTGACAGTTACGGCTTGGGCCGTAGCGCAAGCGTTGGCGGTACCGTTAGCCGCCGCCGTATTGCCCCCGGAGAGCGGCTCACCCGCCAGCAGTTGGTCCATTCGGGCCAGGGCAAAATCGAGGACCGGGTCATAGCCATTGGCCAGGGCGGCCGCGTAATCTTGGGTGAGCGGCACCCGCACATCCGGCTCAACGCCGATACCTTCGATATAAGCATTTCCCTGGCGGTCGGTTTGGCGGCTGTAAGTGTAGTTGAAGACGAGGCCTTCGGGCAGTTGGATCTGCTGTACCTGCCCCCCAGCTCCGGCCGTGGCGTGCGATCCGATGATCGTGGCCCGGCCGTACATCTTCATCCAGGCCGCGAAGAACTCGCAGGCGCTGGCGCAGTTTTCGCTGACCAGAATAATGACTTTGCCACCGTAGTAGGTCTCCGGTGACGGGGCCGAGATCGGCAGTTGGGGCGGAATGCCCAAGGCCGGATAGGTCACAAACTCGTTGCGGGCAACGTCGAAGCTGCTGGAGGCTAACAGATCGAGCCGGGCCGGAAAGTCGGGGCTGAAGAAATAGGAAAAGATGTAGGTCATCAACCACTCGCTGCCGCCGCCGTTGTAACGCAAATCGATGATCAGGCCCGGTGGGTAACCGGTCTGCAGACCGGCAAAGTACTCGGATAGTAGCGGCAGTTTGATCTGATCGTTCAAAAAGTCCGGCCAGGAGAGGTAGCCGGCCGTTTGCCCGCCCGGGGTCTGCCGGGCAGTGGTCGCCAGCGGCGGTAAGCTGCCGAGGGTATCAACCAGATTGCCGCTTAGGCTGGCTAAGTCCTCCAAGGCGACCGGTCCGGTGCCCAGCGTGACCGTGTTTTCACCTTTGCCGGGATTGCGATAAGTGACCGTCAGGCTGCTTTCCGGCGGCAAAAGAAACAACTGTTGCAGCGCTTCCAGTCGGCGGGTCTCTGCCGTGGCGGCGTGCGACTCGGCGGCCAAGCTTTCAAGCTGCTGGCCGACAGGGGTACCGTTAATGGTGATAATTTCGGCCAGCGGTTGAATGCCCGCCTTGGCCGCCGAGCTGTCCGGGGTAACATTGACGACCAGCACCCGCCCATCAGCCAGTTCCACCACTCCGGGTTTGACAAACAGGGCGCCGTTGCGCACCTGGATGTCACCGTCCAGACCAACGCCCAGTTCAAGGCTGGCCAGGAGGCTCTCCGTGTTCGTCACCGGCACCGGCAGGCTGGTGTGTCGATCCCCGGTGCGGGTGGCAATCTCCTCATAAACTTTGGAGTAGGTAAGTGCATCACCGCTGGCTTGAGCCTGTTCCACCCGCGGCAGATACTCGCTGCGCCAGCTTTCCCAATCGATCTGGTGCAGCTCGGTGTAAGCGTAGCGCTCTTTCATAAAATCAATGAAGGCGTTAAAGGCGTCTTTGTAATTCAAATCGGCAAAGCTCACCGTGGCGCCGTTTGGGTCTTCGGGAATAAAAACGTTGACTTCGCGGGAGCGATCAAAGGTAAAGGGGGTTTGATCCATATTGACCACGGTATATCCTGGCGGGACGGTCACGATCGGATCGTCGGCGGTGAAAAGAAGGGCGTCATCGCCCAGGCCGGCCGGGAAACCTTGCCCTGCCTCGGGGGCATAGAGCAGCAGGGTGCCATTGTAAGGTTCCGGCGCATCGTCGGGAGTCGCCGGTTTCCGGGTTAAAACCGAGGTCAGCCAGGGGGTATTCACCTGCTCCAACGGCAGCAGTGACGGCTCAAAGGGCTCGGCCAGCGGGTTGTTCCGAATGGCGATCGTCCAGATCTGGACACCGGGGTCATTACCGCCGTCCTGATCGACATCATAGCCTTGACCTTTCGGTTCGGCCGGGAGGTCGATTTGAAAGGCAAAGGAGTCAGGCGAAAAATCGGAGGTAAAGCGGCCAAAGATTTGGCCTTCGGGTCGCGCCACAAAGGCCGGATTGCGATAAGCATACAGGCCCCCTTGATCGAGCAGGACCACCACCGGTTCAACAATCTGGTCGATTTCAAAGACATTCGTGTAGCGACCCCCGCCGGTGAGCCGGACGGGGCCACCTTCATCGTTGGTAAGCGGGGCTGCCGGCGGCGACTGGGCTAGAGCCGGGGCCAGCGTAAAAGCAAGAATAACCAAAAGCAGGGGGATAAGACGCGCGGTCTGTTTGACCATCTGTTTTCTCCTCCAGACACAAGATCACGTTTAAATTATACGCAGCTAGGGTAGGAAGTCATCATCTCACCAAAAATTCGGGGGAAAACGAGGCCTGAGCTGGCCGAAGGCGGTTGGTTTCGACCAGCTCAACCAGAAGAAATTCAGGGCCTAAATCAGGACCCCAAACATGCCGGTAGCGGCCAACATCGCCACATAGCCGACCACGCAGAGGGTCAGAAAGGTGTAATAAAGCCGGCCCCAGATCGAGCCGGCTTGTTTGAGCCATACCAGGAGCAGGGCACCCAAGATGAGGAGAGCCAGGAGGGCCAGGATAAAGGGTAAGACAAAGAGAGGGGCGGCGCTGGATGAGATGGCGGAGACGATGAGATAGGCTTCCAGTTCGAAGGCCTGGAAGATGAAATAGTTCAGACCCAGGACAAACATAACCGCGAGCAAGCCAAAAAGCAGCACCAACAAGCGACTGCCCCAGCGCAGCCCTCGAGCGGAGGCGGGTCTCTCTTTCCGGCGGATTAGCCGGATCAAGATAACCAGGGGATAAATCACAAACGCGGACAGTACCCCTAGCAGAAATACCCCGGCCAACAAAGTCCAGGCGACGGCCCAGCCATCAAGCCGGTTGATCTGACTGAGCAGAGCGAGGCGTAAGGCGCCGGGCGGGACAAAATCAGCCGGCGTTTGGCTATTAAGGCAGGCGCCATTGGGCCGGGAGAGCGGATCATCAAGAAACTCGGCCACAATCCGGTCGATGCAGTTGCTGGAACTGAGCGCTCCGTGGCTGCCCGTCGGATCGACGAAGCTGTAGCTGATCGACAGAGTCTCGGCGGCAGTTTCGGCATTGGCCGGGGGCGTAATCGGATCGAACTGGCCAGAGAGCAGCAAGGCCGGGATATCGCTGGTCACCGGGTCATCCACCGAGGAGGGCAATTCCTCGACCTGCCAGAGTTGGCACATTTCGATATAGGAGCTGCGCAAGTCCCGGATGGCATTCCGCGCAATTTGGGGCCGCACCCCCTCCAGTGGTACGGTTTCGGGGTCAAAATCGGCATCCTCGGCACAGATGACGGAGAAGTACATGCCGTCACTCACGGAGCGATCAAAGATTAGCAAGGCGCCGATGTCTTCGATAAAGCTGTAGTCGCCGGCCTCGAGGTCGGTGACCACTTTGGGAAAGACGGCAAAGGCATCGGGGAGGTAGAAGATCTGGAACAGCAGGCCGAGCAGGCTATCACCGTCGATGCGGGTGTCGGTGGTTTGGCCGGTCTCCGGATCGGTCAGGGGAATGAAGACCGGGTTCTCGTTCAGCTTGTCGATCAGGGCGAAGAGACGCTCTTCGAGATTGGGGTAAGTCTCCCGGCAGGTGGCCTCGGCCTGACAAGCTTCGAGCAGTTCGGAGAAGATCCGGTCGGTATTTTTGGGCACCAGGGGGATAAAGTTGATCTGGGTGGGCACGACCGCGTCCAAGACGACGCTGCGAAGATTTTGGGGCTGGGTGTTCATCAGATGCAGGCCCAGCAGCGTGCCGTACGAGACCCCGTAGAAGTTGAACTCATCGTAGCCCAGCGCCTCGCGGATGGCTTCGACGTCGGCGGCGTTCTCCAGGCTGTTGTAGGCAGAGATGTCAACGCCGCTGTCCTGGAGGCGTTGGTAGCAGGCTCTATATTCCGCTTTGGTTCGCTGGTCCGCTTCTTCAACGGTTAAGGGCAGGAGTTCCGGCAGGGCTTCTTGGGCCTCGGTGCAGGTTAAGTCCGGCTCGGTGTATTTGGTGCCGCGCTGATTGAAGATGACCAAGTCTCGATCCTCGCGCAAGACGCTGTTTGGCATGGTCAGGCTGAAGAGGCTAAAGGCGTCGCCACCCGGACCACCCTGGGCCAAAAACAGGGGATCGGGCTGCGGGTTTTCGCCGGTGGCTCGCAAAATGGCCACCGGCAGACGAATGGTGGGTCCTTCAGGGACGGCATGGCGCTCCGGGACCGTGACATAGCCGCACTCAAAGCCCATCGACTCCGGAGGAATCATGCTGCCGAGCGGGTTTTCAAACGGGCAAGCCGCAGCCTCGAAGGTAGGCTGAAGCGGTGGTGCGGCCGGCGAGTCCGCAGCTGCGAAAGCCGGAGTCAGCAGGAACAAGAGGATTAGACTTACAGCCAGACGTCTACTGCTGCTCAAAGATCAACCCCTCTGAGCCGTAGACCGTCTCATCATAGATGGTTGAGACCAGCCGGCCAGCTTGCCACTCAAAGGTGATCTCCTCGTTGAAGGGGCGGCCGTTGATATCGTCAAAGGTGATGGTTACGCTGCTGTCGGCACTGCGCCAGACCCCGCTCTGGTCGATGGGCGGCTCGCCGTTTTGGTAGTCGCTGGACATCTGGGCGCGGCCATCCTCGCCCAGAGTCAGGGTGATCATGATCGGGCCGCCGGCGCCGCGCTTGGTCATGGTGTAGCTCCCGGCTACCGCGGCCGGACTGGCCCCGGCCGGCTCTTGCTCCTGCAAAGTTGGCTGCAAGCCAAAGCGCTTGACCACCGCCTGGGTTGGACAGCAGGCCGGATCGTTGGGGCCAGGGCCGATATAGTCGACCACGACCTGTTCGTTCTCGATGCTCAGACTGTTGAGTTTAATCCGATCGCCCAGCGAGGTGCTGGTGACGTGAACTGGTTCACCGTTCTGATTTAGCACAATCGCCAAATCATAGAAGGTGCCGCTGCCACCCCCATTCGTGGCGAGGACCACGGCTGCATCTTCAGCCCCATCCCCATCCAGATCCCCGAAGGTAGTCTCGACCAGGCGAATGACGGTTTGCATGGCTGAACCGGGCGCCGCTCGTTCGCGATACTCGCCGCCGGATAGTCTGGCTGTACCACCGGTGGTCCATTCGGACGTATATTCCGCGTTTTGCAGATCGGACAGGCTTAGACTATCGCCACCGCTGGTCAGGGCCGGGGCGGAGGCGAGCGCTGGGCCGGATGCGGCGATGTCCGGCGCGGTTTTAGCCGCAGGGGCCTGCTCTGCCTGAATCGGCCAGCCGGTTGATAGCTCGCCGCTGATGATTTGGCCGCGGATAGTGGCCAGATTGTCCCTCAGTTGCTGCGGAACCTGGCTGTCAAAATTGTGAAAGGGAGCCAAATCGACGCCGCCGTTTTCCAGATCACCGATATAGTTGTTGCGGAAGTTACCCACCGTGCCTTGAAAGGCCGTGCCTTGCAGCCAGCGCTGGATGGTGTCGAAGACGGCCGTATCGATCCGTTTCAGGATGCTGGTCAGATAGACATCGGCGTATTCCGGCACGGTCTGGGTTTGGTCGGCATCCACGCCGATGACTTTTAAGTCGCGGCTCTGAGCGGCCGCCGCCGCTCCCAAGCCGGCCTCGCCGGCGACCGGCAAGACGATGTCGCAGCCGCTGTCGGCAAACTGCTCGGTCGCCATCCGGCCGGCCTCTTGATCGCTAAAATTGCCGATGAAGGTCCCCTCACCGCCCAGCTCTTTGGTCGGATCGGTTTCCCAGCCCAGAAGCTGCACATCCGCGCTGTTGGTCTGGTTGTAATACTCAACGCCATTTTCAAAGCCAACCATAAAGCTTAAGACAGGCAGACTCGGCCGGCCGCCAAAGGTACAAACCGTGCCGGTTTCAGTCATGCCGGCTGCCAGATAACCGGCCATAAAGGCGGGCTCATCCGTGGCGAAGAGCAGGCCAATGTCACTCTGGGTTTGGCTGGGAAAGTCGACGCTGATAAAAGGGATGGTGGGGTTGGCTTCGGAGGAAGCTTTGGCTGTCTGCGCCAGATCCGCGCCCACCGTGACAATGGCGGCCACACCCTGGCTCAGGAACTGGTTGAGACTGGCCTCGGCTTCTCCGTTGCTGGTCTCAAGGTGCTCCACATTGACGCCCATCTCCTGTTTGGCCCTCTGCAAGCCTTCCCAGGCCAGTTGGTTGAAGCCCCGGTCATCGATGGGACCGGCCACTAGCCCGACCGTGCGAACCACCGGCGTAGTTTGGCTGGGAGCGGTCTGCTCGCCGGGCACAACGGCCGAAACATCTTCTTCGGCCGCCTCGGCCGGGGCGGCCGCTTCGGCTTGGGCGGCTTCGCCGCCTTGCAGTTGGGCAGCGGCGGCGCTTTCCTCCGTCGCCGCCAGGGGAGCGGCCAGATCGCCCTGCTCCGGCTCGGTCGTTTCCACGGCTTCAGCCTCGGCCTCTGCTGCCGGCGGCTCAGCCTCGGGCGCCTCGCTGCCTTCTTCAGTCGCCGATTCCGCCACCGGCGGGACCTCTTGGCGAATATCTTCGCGTCGATCTCGATCGGCTCGATTGCAAGCTGCCAGAGTCAGCAACACGGCCGTAATCACCACAATTTTCAGGATCTTCTCAGCCATAAAAATTCTCCTCAAAAACAAGTAACTATTTTTACTTCCTGCCGGCCGTAGCGTGACGGTTACCGAGGTGCCGGTCCAGGCAAAATAGGCCTGGTCCCAGGTCCAGGGGGCTCCTCGGGCACAATCGGCCTGGTTTCGGGTGCAGGCGGCTCGGGTGGTGGCGGTGGTGGTGGTGGTTCAGGTGGTGGTGGTGGTCGTGGTGGTTCAGGGGTCGGAGGTGGCGGCGGTGGCGGCGGAGCGTTGATCGTGATCACGGGGGGGGACGATCCCTGCAAGCCGTTAGCATCAAGCACCGTCAGCGTCGCCTGGTACTGGCCCGGGCTGTTGTAAACGTGGGTCGCGCCCATGCCTTCGCCGGTACTGCCATCCCCAAAGTTCCACAGCCACTGGACAATAGGAGCATCGCCGTAGGAGAAGCCGCCGTTAAAGTTGAGCGGCTGGCCAATCTCGGCTATCGATGGCACATCGAAGGCCGCAACCGGCGGATTGGCCGGTGGCGGTTCAGGGGTTGGCGTCGGCGGTGGTTCGGGCGTCGGCGTCGGTGGTTCCGGTGTGGGTGGTTCTGGCGTGGGTGGCTCCGGTGGTGGGGGTGGCGGTTCTGGTGTTGGGGGTTCCGGTGGTAGGGGTCGCGTCTCCGGAGAAGGCAACTCGGCCGGCCGGTTTTCCGGCTCGACGGGCGGTGGCGGTGGTGGTAGGTCATTAACCGTGACGATGAAGGGGGCCGACGTCCCACTCAAACCCTGGTCATCGGTCACGGTCAAGAGCACGGGATAGCTGCCGGGCGCGGTGTAGACGTGATCAGTCCCCATGCCGCCGGCCGTGGCGCCATCGCCAAAATCCCAGCGCCAATCGACAATGGGATTATCGCCATAGGAGAAGCCGCCGTCAAAACTGGCCGTCTCGCCGACGGTAACCGTATTTGGCCCGTTAAAGACGGCAATCGGCGGGTTGACGGCCGGGGTTGGCGTCGGCACGGCCGTGGGCTGCGGATTGATCGGAACATCTTCCACCCGGATCGCCAAAGCATCGACGCCATCTTGGCCAGCCTGGTCGGTCAAGGTCAAAGTGACCTGATAATCGCCCGCGGCACTGTAGACGTGATCGACTTTAACGCTGCCGCTGCTGTCGGTGCTGCCGTCGCCAAAGTCCCAGACCACGGCCGCCACGGGGCTCGAGCCTTGAGCCGAGTTGCTGGCGTCGAAGGTCACCGTCTGCCCAACCTGGGCTGTGGACGGCCCGCTAATGACGGCCACCGGCGGAGCGGTTGGTCCCGGTGCCTCTTCGACGGTCACCGCCTTGGTGGCGGTACTGGTCTGGCCGAATTCGTCGGTCAAGGTCAAGGTGACCTGGTAAGTGCCGGCTGCGGTATAGGCGTGACTAACTTGCGCCGCGTTGTTGGCCGTGTTGCCATCGCCAAAATCCCAGGCAAAGTTCACAATCTGGGTCGCGATTTTTGAAGTGGCGGCATCAAAGGTGACGCTTTGGTTGACAATGGCTCGATCCGGCCCGCCGATGATGGCCACCGGCGGTGGCGGGGGTTGGGTAATGTCGATGGTGACTGAGGCATCGCTGCTCTGGCCGTTCTGATCGGTTACGGTCAAGGTGACGCCGTACTGACCCGCCTGCGAATAGACGTGGTTGATCGTCCGGCCGGTGCCGATCGCGCCGTCGCCCAGGTTCCAGGCAAAGGCGTTGTCATCAAGCGGGGTGGAAGCGACCGTACCGCTGCCGTCAAAAGTGACTTGCCGGTTGATCTGGGCTTGGGCCGG